>CANKZO010000246.1 GCA_947488485.1 Opitutia bacterium
ACACGTTCAGCCAAGACGGCTCACTCACCACTGCCCACTACCAGGTCTGCAGCCGACCAGTCAATTCGGACGCCCACATGAGCAACCTGCTGCTCCTCATGGCCCAGCGCATGGGCGTGGAGATCGATCGCTTCGCCGACAGCAATAAGGTCGTGGCGCTATGAACAAACCAAAAGACAGGTTCTTGGTTCGTTGTTCTTGGTTAAAGACATTCGTTGTTCTTGGTTCGTTGTTCTTGGTTGTTTCGGCTTTTGCGGCTAACGAAGCACCAGGAACCAAGAACCAAGAACAGCCATCAGGGCCTTATCGCCCGGAAGCCGGCAAATTCCCGGAACTCTCAAAAGCGCACACCTATCGTGGCGAGCTCGTGTTCGTAGACCACGTCAACCGACGCGGCAGCGTCCGCGTGCTCGGCGTCGGCATCTTCCGTCGTAACGACCCGCATCCCTTCGCCCTGCTCCCCTACGGGATGGTGCGTTACCATGGCGCACCCGCCGAACTCCGCGATATCCCGCTCGGCACCATCCTGCACGTCACCGCCTATCTGCCGCCTGACCCGAAGCTTTCCGCGGTGCCCGTGCTGCCGGTCGACAACAAGGATCGCGACGCCAACCATTACCGCGGCATCGGCGTCTTCCCCGCCGAGAACCACGTGCTCCTGCTCGAGGACGAGCCCAGCTACTGCCAGCGCATGGGCTTGGCCTGGAAACTCAAAGGCCTCGACCTCGAGAAGCCGACCGCGCCCATCATCGCCACGCTCGAGCCCAAGCAGGGCGGCGATGGTAAGGCCACCGAACAGAAACTGACCTTCGACACCGCCACCCGCATCTGGCGTGGCCGCGAAGCCTTGTCGGTCGCCGACCTCATCGCCGAAGGCAAAAAGTCGCTCGATGGCCAGCCGCTCCACCTCGGCCTCACCTGGAAGCCCTGCCCCGACGGCATCTTCCTCCGCCTGCATATCTCGGACATCTGGCTGGATGATGCCTCGCTGCAACGTGCCGCCCAGAATCAGACCGAAACGCACAAGGCCTTCATCCGCAGCCGCTGGATGCCCGCCCACGTCGAGCGCGTCGAGTATGGCAAGTTCGGCCGAGCCAAGGTCACCGTGACGCTCTTCGGCGGCATGGACCCTTCGCTCTATGCTGACTTCCAGAAAGGCAATCCGGCGCTGATCAACGCCGCCGAGAACACCTTGAAGCACGCTGGCGGCCACTACGGCCCCGCACACATGGCCTCCAAAGGTCCCATCGCCGATGTAGTCAAGCTTCCCGGCGACGCACCGATGGGCAGCAGCGGCATCCAAGTCACGATGGAGACCGACCTGATCATCGAAGGCATCCGCCCGGGCAACGTCGTGCGCATCCGCGCCGCAGTCTGGCCGGCCGTCGACCTTCCGCGCGAAGAATACCTCGGTGACGGCGAGTTCCGCATCGAAGACCGCTTCCCCACTCCGGCCATCTTCCCGAAGTACTGATGGGCAATCGTTCTTTGTTCCTGGTTCTTAGTTCCTCGCTGTTGGTTCTGGGTGCCTTTGCCGCCAACGAGGGACAAGGAACGAAGAACCAAGAACAAGCGCCTGAGGTCTTTCGCCCCGTCGCGGGCGTCTTTCCGCCCATCGAGAAGGCCCACACCTACCAAGGCGAACTGGCCTTCATCGACCACGCCAACCGTCGTGGCAGCCTACGCGTCCAAGGGCCGGGCATCTTTCGCAGCACTGAGCCTAATCCGTTCGCGATGCTGCCCTACGGCATGGTCCGCTACCACGGCGCCCCCGCCGACCTCCGCGACCTGCCGCTGGGCACGTTCCTCCACGTGACGGCCTTCCTGCCACCCGACCCGAAACTCTCCTCGGTGCCCGTGCTGCCGGTAGATAACCGGAACCGCGAGGCGAACCATCGACGCGGAGTCGGCGTCTTCCCGGCCGAGAACCATGTGATGCTGCTGGAAGATGAGCCGAGTTACTGTCGGCGCATCGGCAAGATGTGGAAACTTAGGCAGGTCGACCTGCGGCAGGGCTCCGGCATGATCGTCGCGACACTCGAGCCGAAAGCAGGCGACCCCAAGGCCGCCGAGCAGAAATTCACCATCGATGCCGCCACGCGCGTCTGGCGTGGGCGGGAGCTCCTGAGCATCGAGGACCTACTCGCCGATGTCTCGCGGCCGGCCGAGAGCGACAAAGCTCTCGCCGGACAGTCGGTGCTGCTCGGCCTGACCTGGAAGCCCTGCCCCGATGGCATCTTCCAACGCCTGCACATCTCCGACCTCTGGCTCGACGACCTCTCGATAGCGCGAGCGTCCGCCATCCAGACCGAAAAGCACAAAGCCTTCATCCGGAGCCGTTGGATGCCGGCCTGGGTGGATCGCGTGGAATACGGCAAGTTCGGACGCGCCAAGGTGACCGTGACACTCTTCGGCGGCATGGACCCCTCCCTCTATGCCGACTTCAAGCAAGGCGGCCAGGCCTTCATGAACGGGGCCGAGAACACGCTCAAGCACACCGAAGCGGGCTCGGCCGGCCCATCACAGATGGCCGCCCGCGGCCCGATGATCGAAGTGACCCGCCTGCCAGGCGAAGCCCCTACGGGCAGCAGCGGCATCCAAGTCACCATGGAGATCGACCTCATCACCGAAGGTCTCCGGCCCAAACGCATCGTCCGACTTCGGCCAGCGCTCTGGCCGGACGTACACCTTCCGCGCGAAGAATACATCGACGGCAACGCCGGTATCACCGAAGAGCGCTTCCCCACCCCAGCCATCTTTCCCAAATACTAAGGGATGAATATTCTTTGTTCGTCGTTCTTCGTCAGGCACAAATAACAAAGAACTAGGAACGATGAACTTCTCGCCCTGAACAAAGAACGAATAACCAAGAACCATGAACTTCCGAACCCTCCCCACATTAGCCCTCTCCCTATTTCTTGCCGCTTCAGCCTGCGCCCTTGATTCGCACGCCGAAGCGGTCGTCCGCATCGTCGCCGCCGCAAAGGGCAAGGTCGAGCTCACCGCCGACGGCCAAGGCGTGAAGCTCCTCGACCTCGCCGTACCGGGCGCCGGGCCGCACGACCACCGCAAGGACGATCCGTATGATGCGGCTTTCTTCGAGCACGTCGGCCACCTCTCGACGCTCGAGTCGCTCAACATCATCTCGACGAAGTTCAACGACGACTGGATGCCGCCCCTCGCGAAGCTCACGAACCTCAAGGTCCTCCGCTTCACCAATAACGGCAAGCTGACCGATGCCGGCATGGCCCATCTCGCCGGCCTCACGAAACTGGAGAACTTCTCCTTCGTCGGCACCCAGATGACCGGCAAGTCGTACGCCCGTTTCGAAGGCTTCACTAAGCTCACCCGGGTCAGCCATCGCGGCAGCCTGATCGACGACGAGGGGCTACGCCAACTCTGCGACCACCTGCCTAACCTCGAGAGCCTCAGCCTAGCGCATGCCAAGTTCACCGACGTCGGCGCCCCGCATCTCGCCAAGCTCACGAAACTCAAAGGCCTCGAAGTTGGTGCCTCCAAGGCGACGCCCCAGGCCCTGAAGCACATCGCCAAACTGCCGCTCGAGTATCTGCAACTCGGCGAAGGCTTCGAATCCGGCGCCGCTATCGCCTTCATCAAGGATATCGCCACGCTGCGTCGCCTCACGCTCACCAACGCCCAAGGCATCACCGACACCGACCTGCAGGGCCTCGCCGGACTCACGCAGCTCACCCACCTCGAGATCGGCAAGATGCCGCTGCCCGACGAACGCATCCCCGCCCTCAAGCCCTTCGCGTTCCTGAAATCCATGCGCCTCGTCCCCGCCAAGGCTCCCTTCACGCCCGAGCAGCAGGCGAAGATCCAGGCCATGCTTCCGCAGACCAAGATCGACTTTAAGTAAATCAGCCTGATCAGATATGACCCCTTTCCTCCGGCACCTAAAGGCATTCAAAATGACTCACGCAATGAACCGACCAAGCATCTTCCTTTCGACGATCCTGATGACGCTG
>CANKZO010000247.1 GCA_947488485.1 Opitutia bacterium
ACCAGGCCGGGCGTGTTCGTCACCACCGCGATGCGGTCTTGGACGGACTCCGCGGCGGAGAGGGTGAGGGAAGTGAGGAGCAGGGCGGAGGTGAACCGGATCATGGGGGGAATGAAGTAAAAAGGTGTTTTAAGGCCAGAGTATAGAGTATCGAGTATGGAGTATGGGGGCAGGTAGGGTCGGGACCGCGTCACGACATAGCTGTATTGAGGAAGGGTTGAGTGCTGAGTCCGCCCCTGTCCGGCTTCCCTTGCCATTAATCTAGCGACGGAGCGTGTTAAGGATTTAGCGCCCGGCTTGCGGTACATTCGCTGGCGCGGGCCACTCGCTGAAGCGCATCGAGGTGACGGTGGCCGGCGTGGGTGCAAATTTAACCGGCCCTGCTTTGGCAGGCAACCTGGCGGCGAGTGAGTAACGTTGAGCGATGAAAACCTCCACGATGCCTCCGTCAACGAACACGCTGACGGCGAAGGGCTCCGTCATATTCAAATCAGCAGCCAGTTCGCTCCAGCACTCTCCGCTCGCATCGAGGATACGGATTCGTTTACGCGTGAAGACGACTTCGCCCAGCGGCGCGATGCTTAGCCGAGTCTCGTTCATGCCCTCAGGCATCTTGATGTTCAGTTCGGCCACCCCGCGATGCCACTCACCGGCGTTCGGCTGCCAGGGCAGTTTTTCTAAGTGCTTCACGAACTTCGAGGGTAGGCGGGTGCCGAGCTTTCCGTCGGGCCGGGCATAGACTTCCCGTGGTATGGCGAGATGGCCGCCCCACGTCTGCTTGCTCGGTTTGGCAGGATCGGGCGGTATCCAGCCGAACAAGAGAGGCGTCTCGCCCTCGAGGGCGATCTGGGCGGCGCACAGATCCTTGCCATCCAGCATGCCTGTCGGCGCCTTTTCCCAAGGACCAAGCGGCGAGGTGCTCGTCCAGTAAGCCGGAGGTCCCACCGCGCGATCATAAATGCTGGCCAGCAGATACCAGCGGCCGCCCAGTCGGAACATCTGGGGGCATTCGGGTTCGCCGATGGTTCCCGGATCGACGATGGGGCCGTGGTCTTTCCACTGTTTCAGGTCAGGTGAGGTGGCCAGGCTCACGGCTCCGCCGGTCTCTTTGGGGCGACCTTTCATCCAAGTGGTCATGACGCAGCCGTATTGCTTCATCTCCGGGATCCAGAAGACAAAGGGGTCGCGACGGCGCTGGTAGTAGTCGGCGGCAGGGATGTGGATTTCTTTCGGGGCGCACGACCAGTGAAGGAGGTCCTGACTCACGGAGCTGGCCATCCGCCCTTGGGCGTGGCCGTAGAAGCTGCGGAAACCTTTCGCCGATGAATCCGGAAACACGCCTAGGACGAAGTAGGGCGAAATCCAGTCGTCAGGCTTGGCTGGATCGTGGGTGAGCGGTGTTTCGGTCCAGTGCAGCAGGTCGCGCGAGCGGACGAGCATGGACTCATACTTTCCCGGCTTCAGGTAATAGAGGAAGCATTCGCCCTCATGGAAGAAAGGATGCACGTCACCCAGCCGATGGTCGCGCGGCATGAAGTGCATGTCCTGGGCCATGGCCCAAGGGTGAAACAACACCCACGCAACGAGCAGGTGAAGGTGACGCCGGAGAGCGGAAGGCGGGCGATGGGTCTTCATGCGCCGTCTACCATCCCTAAGCTAGGATCTCCTTGATCACGTGGCCGTGCACGTCCGTGAGTCGGCGGTTGGCTCCGTTGTGCCGGAAGGTGAGTTTCTCGTGATCGAGGCCGAGGAGGTGAAGCACCGTCGCGTGGATGTCGTAGCCTTGGGTGAAGTGCGAACGGTCGGCGGGCTTGAAGCCCCATTCATCGCTCGGGCCGTAGGAGACGCCGCCCTTGATGCCGCCGCCGGCCAGCCAGTTGGTGAAGACGAAGGGGTTGTGGTCGCGTCCCTTGCCGCCCTGGGCGCAGGGCATGCGGCCGAACTCGGTGGTCCAGAGGATCAGGGTGTCCTCGAACATGCCGCGGTCCTTGAGATCCTGAATCAGCGCCGCGGTACCTTTTGCCATGCCGAGCGAGAGCGGGGCGTGGTCGCGGGCGATGTCCTCGTGGGAATCCCAGTTGCGCCGCGGGAAGCCGTTGTCGTTGCCGGACCAGATCTGCACGAAGCGCACGCCGCGTTCGAGGAGACGTCGGGCGGTCAGGCACTTGCGGCCGAAGGCATCCTGTTCCTCGGCGACGTTGATCTCCTTAGGCCAGACCTTGGTGGAGTTATCGATACCATAGCGGGCCTGCGTCTTTTCCGATTCCTGGGAGAGGTCGAGGGCGTCCGGTGCGGCGAGCTGCATCTTGGCGGCTAACTCGTAGCTGCGGATGCGAGCCTCGAGGCGCGGGTCGCCGGGATGCGAGTCGGCATGGGCCCGGTTGAGCTTCTCGAGGAGTTGTAGGCCCGCGGTCTCACCGGAGGGCGTAATGTAGTCGGCCGGAGGCGGTGAGAGGTCGGCGATGGGCTTGGGGGCGTTGACGCGCACCTGGGTGGCCTGGTTCTGGCCGGGCAGGAAGGCGGAGTCCCAGTTCTTCTGGCCATTGGACGGCAGGCCGCGGATGTCGGGCAGGACGACGAACGTCGGGAGATTGTCGTTTAGCGAGCCAAGGCCGTAGCTGACCCAGGCACCGACGCTCGGGTAGCCGGGGATCAGGAAGCCGGTGGACTGCAGGAGGGTGGCCTGGCTGTGCACGCCGGAACGGCCGACGATATTATGCACGAAGGCGATATCGTCCACGACGTCACCGATGGGCGCGACGATGTCGCTGAGCATCTTGCCCGACTTGCCATAGGGCTTGAATTTCCAGGGAGACGCGAAGGTCGAGCCCGGGCTGCTCTGGAAGAGTTCGACGGCTTCGCCCGGATCCCACTTCTCGCCGTGCTTCTTCTCGAGCAGCGGTTTGTAGTCCCACATGTCGACGTGGCTGGCGGCGCCGGCCATGAAGAGTTGGACGACGCGCTTGGCCTTGGCCGGGGCGTGGAGGACGCCGCTGGTCGGCGTGGCGGCGAGGAGCGATTCCTGTCCGAGCAGGCTGGCGAGGGCGATGCCGCCGAGGCCGCCGCCGGAGGTGAACAGGAAGTCACGACGGTTCATCGCGGTGACGCCGGACTGACGATGGTAAGGGGAGTCGTTCATGGTCAGTCGACGAAGTTGAATTCGTTCAGGTTGAAGATCAGTCGGCAGAGGTTGGTCAGGCCGTGCTCGCGGACATAGCCCGACATCGCTTCGGCTTCCTTAACGGACGGCGAACGGCCCAGCGCGAGGCGGAAGGCGAGGTCGATCTGGGCGGGCGGGGCGGAGGCTTCCTTCGCCACGCGGGCCGCAAAGTGCTTGGCCATCGCGACCGTCAGGCGGTTATTACGCATCGCCAGAGCCTGCAGCGCGTTGACGGTCTCATTACGATTGGCGACCGACATCGATGGGTCGGCGCAATCCAGCACGGTGAGGAAGGGCTGGGGCTGGGAGCGGACGATGAAGCGATAGACCGAGCGGCGGTGGGACTTCGGGTCCTCGACGTCATGCTGGTCGTATTCGTAGTGCGGCGAGTGCTGAGGCTTATCGATGACGAAGTCCTGGAAGCCCGGGCCGCCCATCGTGAGGTCGAGTTTGCCGGCGACCGAGAGTACCGAGTCATTGACCGCTTCGGCCTCGAGCTTGCGGCGGTTCATGCGCCAGAGGAAGGCGTTGCTCGTGTCGATCTTCTCGTTGGCCGGATTACCGAGGGAGGATTGCCGATAGGTCGCGCTCGTGACGATGAGGCGATGGAGTTTCTTGAGCGACTGACCGCCGTCACGGAAGTCGACGGCCAGCCAGTCGAGCAGCTCGGGGTGCGTGGGCTGGCTGCCCATGCGACCGAAGTCGTTCGGCGTATCGCTCAAGCCGCGGCCGAAGTGGTAATGCCAGACCCGGTTCACGATGACGCGCCAGGTGAGCGGGTTACGGTTATCGGTGATCCACTTGGCCAAGGCCACGCGACGGGCG
>CANKZO010000248.1 GCA_947488485.1 Opitutia bacterium
CATTCACGTGCTCGTGCCTCGCATGGAGCCGGTGAAGATGGAGGATATCGCCGAAGCCGAGACGAAGTAAGCTTCGCCGACTCGGTAAAAGAAAAGGGCCCCGTGACGGGGCCCTTTTTATTGGCGTGGTACGCCGTGCTCAGCCCGCGACGACGATGTTCACCAGCTTGCCCGGCACGACGATCTCCTTCACGACAGGCTTGCCGTCGGTGAACTTGAGCACGTCGGCGTTGGCCTTGGCGAGGGCGAGTAGGGCGTCCTTGGAGATGTCCTTGGCGACCTTGGCGGTGGCGCGGACCTTGCCGTTGACCTGGAAGATGACCTCGACGGTCGTCTCGATGAGTTTGGAGGCGTCGAGCTTAGGCCAGCCGGCGGAGGTGACATTTTCCTTATGACCGAGACGCTGCCAGATCTCTTCGCACACGTGCGGGGCGAACGGGGCGGCGAGGCGTACGAAGTCTTCGACGGTCGCGCGGCGCAGGGCGGGCGACTTCTCGGCGACGTTCATGAGGATCATCATCTGCGAGATGGCGGTGTTGAACTGCAGGGTTTCGATGTCCTTCTCGACCTTCTGGATGGTGCGATGGAGCTCGCGTACGAGTTCCTCGGATTCGGCGCCGTCGGTGCTCAGCTTCGCGGAGACCTTGCCGGTGTTCTCGTCGATCGCCAGGCGCCAGAGGCGCTTGAGGAAGCGGGTGATGCCGATGATGCCGTCGGAGTTCCAGGGCTTGGAGGCTTCGAGCGGTCCGAGGAACATCAAGTACATGCGCAGGGCGTCGGCGCCGTGGTCCTTGACGATGGAGTCGGGGTTCACGACATTGCCGCGGCTCTTGGACATCTTCTCGCCGTCCTCGCCCATGATGAGGCCCTGGTGGAAGAGCTTCTTGAACGGTTCAGTCGTCGGCAGGACGCCGATCTCGTAGAGGAAGCGGTGCCAGAAGCGCGCGTAAAGCAGGTGCAGCACGGCATGCTCCGCGCCGCCGATATAAAAGTCCGGGCAACCCCAGTATTCCAGGTCCGCCTTGGAGGCGAGGGCCTCGGCGTTCTTGGGGTCGATGTAGCGCAGGTAATACCAACAGGAGCCTGCCCACTGGGGCATGGTATTCGTTTCGCGCGAGGCCTTGATCCAGAGCGGGCCGGGCTGCGGCAGGGACTGCGAGACGGTGGCGCCGGAGGCGACGTCATACCAGACTTCGGTCCACTCGGGTTCCTTCGAGAGCGGCGAATCGCCGGTCGGAGAGGGCTGGTAGGACTTGACCTGCGGCAGGGTGAGCGGGAGCTGCTTGGAAGTCAGCGGCACGGCGCAGACTTCGACGCCGTTGAGCTGGCAGGTGACGGGCTCCTTCGGGAGGAACTCGCGCACTTCGGAATCGGCCGGAATCTTGGCGTAGTCTTCGCGAGAGACCCAGAGGAGCGGGAAGGGCTCGCCCCAGTAGCGCTGACGCGAGAAGAGCCAGTCGCGCAGCTTGAAGTTCACGGCGAGCTTGCCCTGGCCCTTGGCGGCGAGGTCGGCGGTGATCTTCTTCTTGGTCTCGCCGGCGGAGAGGCCGTCGAACGGACCGGAGTTCACCATCGGGCCGTCTTCGGTCCAAGGCTTCTCGTTGACGTCCACGGCTTCCTTCGAGCCGACGACCTGGATGATGGGGAGCTTGAATTCCTTGGCGAATTCCCAGTCGCGTTCGTCGTGCGCCGGCACGGCCATGATCGCGCCGGTGCCGTAGGTGATGAGCACGTAGTCAGCGGTCCAGACCGGGATCTTGGCGCCGTTGACGGGATTGATGGCGTAAGCGCCGGTGAACACGCCGGTCTTCTTCTTTTCGGCGAGGTCGGTGCGCTCGAGGTCGGTCTTGTTGCGGACCGCGGCGACGTAGCTTTCGACGGCGTTCTTCTGGGCGGCGGTGGTGAGCTTGCCGATGAGCGGGTGCTCGGGGGCGATGACCATGTAGGTCGCTCCGTAAAGGGTGTCCGGGCGGGTCGTGAAGACGGTCAGGGTGTCGGCATGGCCATCGAGCTTGAAGGTGACTTCGGCGCCCTCGGACTTGCCGATCCAGTTCTTCTGGAGGCGCTTGGTGGAATCGGGCCAGTCGACGTGGTCGAGGCCTTCGATGAGTTTGTCGGCGTAGGCGGTGATGCGCAGGACCCACTGGCGGATCGGGCGGCGTTCGACCGGATGGTTGCCGCGATCAGAGCGCGGGCCTTCGGGGGTGTTCAGGACTTCCTCGTTGGCGAGGACGGTACCGAGGGCCGGGCAGAACCAGACGGGCTTCTCGGAGACGTAGGCGAGGCCGTGGCGGAAGAGCTTGAGGAAGATCCACTGCGTCCAACGGAAGTAGTTCTCGTCGGTCGTGGAGAGCTCGCGGTCCCAATCGATGGCGAAGCCGAGCATCTGCAGCTGGCGGCGGAAATTATCGATGTTGCGCTTGGTCTGGACGGCGGGGTGCTCGCCGGTGGCGATCGCGTGCTGCTCGGCGGGCAGGCCGAAAGCGTCCCAGCCCATCGGGTGGAGGACGTTGAAGCCGTTGGCCTTCTTGTAGCGGGCGAGGATGTCCGAAGCGGTGTAACCTTCCGGGTGGCCGATGTGCAGGCCGGCGCCGGAGGGGTAGGGGAACATGTCCAGGACGTAGTACTTCGGCTTACCGCAGGAGATGGGCTCGGTGCGGAAGGTGGCGCCGGCTTTCCAGGCGGCCTGCCACTTCTGTTCGAAGGCGGGGAAATCGTAGCTGCCGGGTTTTGTTTCCGAAGTGTCCATGAATGCGTGCAGATAGGAGGTTCGGGACGGCGCTGGCAAGGTTTTGGAGCGGTCGGCGACCCTATCCCGCTTGCCTAGGCCCTTCGGCGGGGGTTATCTGCCTTCATGAACGTGCTCGTGGTGGGCGGTGCCGGCTACATCGGCAGCCATTGCGTCCGGCAGGCCGCGGCCGCCGGGCACGTGGTCGCCGTGCTCGACGACCTTTCCTACGGCCACGCGGAGTCCGTCCCGGCGGGCTTGAAGTTCTTCCGTGCCGACATGGGCGACCAAGCCGCGGTCCGCTCCGCTTTGCGCGAGACTCGCGCCGAGGTGGTCATCGACTTCGCGGCGTTCACGAACGTCGGCGAATCCGTCCAGCAGCCGGAGCGCTACCACGAGAATAACGTGGTCCGCACCGAAGGCCTGCTCCAGGCGATGCTCGCCGAAGGCGTCAAGAAACTGGTCTTCTCCAGCACCTGCGCGACCTATGGCGTCCCAGAGCGGATGCCGATGACGGAAGACCTGCCGCAGCAGCCGATCAATCCTTACGGCGCCACGAAACTGGCCGTCGAGAAGCGCTTGCGTGAGCTCGCCGGCTCACACGGCCTGAGCTTCGCGGCCTTCCGTTATTTCAACGCCGCCGGGGCTTCGCCCGATGGGGCGATTGGCGAAGACCACTCTCCGGAGACGCACCTCATCCCGCTCGCCATCGCCGCCGCCCTAGGCCGCCGTCCGCCGCTCAAGGTCTTTGGTACGGATTACCCGACGCCCGACGGCACCTGCCTGCGCGACTACGTGCATGTGGACGATCTTTCCCGGGCCCATCTGGACGTCCTGCCGAAACTGGGCCAGCCCGGCCAGGCCTTATTCTATAATCTTGGCACGGGCACGCCCTATTCGGTCAAAGACGTCATCGCGAGCGTCAGTCGCATCCTCGGCCGCCCGGTCCCGCATGAGTTCGCTCCGCGTCGCGAAGGCGATCCGCCCGCGCTCTACGCCGATGCGGCCAAGGTCCGTCGCGAACTCGGCTGGATTCCGCGCTATGATACGCTCGACAGCATCGTCCTGACGGCATGCCATTGGCATCTCGCCCGACCGAAGGGCTTCGCCTCCTGATCCGATGTCCGAGCAACTCCACCCGCACTGGCGCATCCAGTATATCCGCTCCCGTAAGGAGCCTGGCGCCGGCAGTCCGTTCGCGGCCCTGCTCGCG
>CANKZO010000249.1 GCA_947488485.1 Opitutia bacterium
CAACTAGGACAGCACGTGGTGCTGTCCCTACCTCTTAATGCAGAGGTCCGGGAAGTCGGTGAAGAGGCCGTCGACTTTGGCTTCGGTGAAGAGCGCGGAGAGAAGTTCGTCGACGGAGGTGACGCACTTGGGGAGTTCGTCGGCGCGGAGGGTGTAGGGGTGCGACTTGAGGCCGGCTTTGCGGGCGCGGGCGGCGAGATCGGTGACTTTGCGTTCGGCGGGAGTCTTGCCGGCGACATAGCTGCTGATGGGTGGTCCGATGCCGTCGACGAGCTGGGCGAGCTCGGCTAGGCCGGCGTCGGTCTGCAGATACGTGAAGTCAGTCTCGCCGGGTCCCTTGCCTTTGCCGCCGAGGAGCATGATCAGTTTCCCTGACCACCCGAGCTCACCGCGCAGACGCTTGATCTCGGCATATTCGAAGCACTGGAGGTAGCAGGCCGAGTCCTTGGCGTCGTAGCCGTATTTCCGCAGGAGGGGCAGGACCGTCGCCGAGAGATCGCGGCCTTCTTTACGATGCCAGGCGGGAGCTTTGAGCTCGGGGTAGAGGCCGACGTTGCGTCCGGTCGAGCGATTCAGGGCTTGGATGAACTGGATCTCCTCTTCGAGCGTCACGACCTGGAACGAGCCCACGCCGACCGGGAAGCGCTTCGGAAAAGCGGCCTTACCCGTCTTCGGGTTGAAGCGCTCGGTGACGTTGAGTTGCTTCAGTTCAGCGACCGAGAAATCGAGCGCGTAGAAACGTCCGTCCGCACGCTGCCGACCCGGAAACTTCTTCGCGACATCGGTCGTGGTGTCGATGTGGGTATCGTGGAAGATGACCGGTACGCCGTCTTTGCTCAGGACTACGTCCTGTTCGAGGAAGTCGGCGCCTTGGCCGTACGCGAGGGCCTTGGCCGCGAGCGTGTGTTCCGGCAGATAACCGCTCGCCCCGCGATGCGCGATGATCAGCGGACGCGGTTCCGCCGCGGCGAGACCGCCGAGGGACAGGAGCAGTAGGGCGAGGAACCGAGGCATGGGTTATTTAAATGTGCAAAGGTGCAAAAGTGCAAAGGTGAGATTAGGGGTAGGGGTCGGGGTAGGGGTAGGGGTAGTCGAGGACGCGAGGGGGCAAGCTGATTCAGGCCCTGGCTTCTCAGGCGCCGCGGGAGACCCAGCGGTATGCGTCGAGGGAGTTGCGCCAGAAGAACCGCTCGCGGTCTTCCGCGGTACGCTCCGCATAATAGTCGGCCACGAGGCCGAAGACATCCGCATAGCGCGCGCCTTTGTCGGAGACGGGCCAGTTGCTGCCATAGAACACGCGCCTCGGCCCGAACGAGGCGGTCACGTGATCAAGCGTGGGCCGATAGTAAGCCACGTTCGTGGGCGCCGCGCCATGCGGTGTCTTCACGGGTTCGACCATTCCGGAGAGCTTGCAGTAAACGTTCGGTTCGGCGCCGAGGCGGCGCATGCCTTCGAGCCAGGCTTGGTCCGGCGCGGCGGG
Organism: Opitutia bacterium; assembly: GCA_947488485.1. Next base: position 1,481 of record CANKZO010000249.1, read on the forward strand.
ATCACGGACGTTGCCGACGTGATCGACGATGATCCGCAGCTGAGGGTAAGCCCTTGCGAGTCGGACGGCCCCCGCGAAATCACCGAGCCCGTTGATGTCCAGCGCGAGGCCATGGTCCGTGAGCAGGCTGAGATGGCGGGCGAAGGTCGGGTCGGTGAGCTCGGTGCTCAGTTTGCCCGCCGGGATGCGTATCCCTCGGAAGAGCGGGTGGGCGGCGAGGCGGCGCAGATTTCCGGCAAACGTGCCATCGGCCGGTCGGAGATTGCCGACGAAGCCCACGATGCATGGATGCTCGTCGGCCAGACGCAGGATCCAGTCGTTGTCCTGCGGCCAGGCGCTCGCTTCGACCACCACCGTCTCGCGGATGCCGTGCGGCGCGGCGACCCGTTGCCAATCGGGCGGGAGCACAGGGCGGTCGAGGAAACTGTCCTTGGGCGGCCATGGTACGCCCTGACCTCTGGTCGGGTCGTAGAAGTGCGTATGGGTATCAACGATCCGGGTCGCGGTCGGCCGACTTGCGCAGCCGACGGAGATCGCGGCGGCGCCGGTCGCGCCGGCGAGGGTGCGCAGGAAAGAACGACGGTCAGTCAGCTGGGGCATGCGGGTGATTTATGTGCAAAGGTGCAAAAGTGCAAAGGTGAGATTAGGGGTAGGGGTCGGGATAGGGGTAGGGGTAGTCGAGGACGCGAGGGGGCAAGTGGGCATGGTGACAAGTGGGCAAGGGGGAGACATGAGAGGCACAGAGGCTCGGAGGCTCAGGAAGAGATAGTGCTAGATGATCGGTTGATCGGTTGGCTGGTTGGCAAGAGAGGCGCCCTAAGCCGTATGGATTGTCACAGGCGGATGGCGGTCTGGTGACAATAGATTGTGGATACATAAAACGCTTAAGAATTTCTTGAAGGCTCTTGTCCGCAGGCAATATCACGCCCGCCATGAAATCCCTACTCCCGCTCCTCCTCGTTGCTGCCGCCGCCCAAGCCCAGACCGCCACGGTCAAGGCTCCGGCCAGCAATCTCTCGCTCACCGTCGATAACTTCATGATCGCCCGCGACGTCGATGACTTCGACGGCATGTCCTACGGCATCAAGGCCAAGGTCTTGGATGACGTGCGCATGACCCTGGGTTTTGCCGATGCCACCTCCGATCGGTTCGACTTGGTTTCCGGCCTCAACGTGGAAGTCGGCGCCCGCCGTTTCAACGTGGGAGCCGAATATGATCTCCACACCGCCGACGGCGACGTCACGCTCTCCCTCGCTTACGGCCAGACCACCGGCCGGACCAAGGGCGGCTTCGCCGGCGAAGCCTTCCGCAACCAGCAGTTCGTCCTCGGAGCCAGTTATGCGCGCCCCCTGGGCGAAGGTTTCACCGCCATCCTCTCGGCGAAGAAGTTCCTCAGCGATTTCGATCCGGATGCGACCTTCTCCACCGCCCCGGCTCGCGCCGCCTTGGCTGACCGTTTCGACGGCTCGCCTTTCTCCGTCGGCCTGACCCTGGCTTACACGCCGGTGGAATATGTGACCATTCACCTGACCTACGCCACCGAGGATTCGGTGCTCGGTCTGGGCCGCGCCGACAACACGCTCAGCTTCGGTATTCGCGCGAACTTCTAAGTCAGGTTCGTACTTAGACCGCATATGCAGCCCGCCCGGTGAAAACCGTGCGGGCTTTCTTTTTCAGACGATCGGCGTCGGCTTCGATGCCAGCAGAGGCGTCCAGAACTAATATGAGATTTCTTCCCCCCGTAGGGGGGAATGGGCCCGGGGTGGCTCCAGCGAGGGGGCGTTTTCTGAAACCTAGGGTATACTGGCGACCTCATGCCCCGCTACACCCTGCAATCGACGCCCTTCCTTAATAACACCCGTCCGGTCATCTGGCTCGACGTCGAGAAGCGCAAAGCCGACCCGGAGCCGGCGCTGACGACGGTCGTCTGGGCCGAGGGGCTGAAGACCTACGCCCACGATACGATCCTCGCCGCTTCAGCCAAGGCCCGGAGTCTGGAGTTCCAGCCTTGGGCGCAGTTGGCGGCCGAAATCGTCCGTGTGGCGAGGGAGACCGAAAGCCTCATCGGCGGCTACAGCATCCCCGAGCGCGATCTCCTGATGGCCACTTGTCCGGAGCACGCCGAGTGGATCAAGGAAAACTACCTGAACGCCAACGCGGCGAAGTGGTTCAAGAACAACCGCCCGCAGCTCTACGCCGAGGCCAATCGCACGGCGGGCGAACATCGTCGGCCGGGCCTGAAGGACTTCCTCATCCAGCCTGCGGTCGGTTATGAATATAAGAAGTACCTCCTCGACGTGCAGCCGGGCTCGATCCTCGGCCGGATGCGCAAACTGCTCGCCAAGCGCGACGGCGTCCACCGCGAGCTCACGAACGAAGCCCGGCGCGACTGGACCAACCTGATCGAGTATAACCGTCAGGACGTCTTAGGCATGATCCACCTCGTGGGG
>CANKZO010000250.1 GCA_947488485.1 Opitutia bacterium
AGTCGTCCTTCTCGGCGAGCGAGCGGAGCACGTCGGCGCAGGCGGGGAGGACTTCGACGTCGTCCTCGAGGATCACGCACCAAGGGGCGTCCGTCCGCAGGAAGGTCTCCATGGCCTTGAGATGGCTCAGATAGCAGCCGACTTCGCCGGCCCGCGGGATGTCTAGGCGGTTACGCCAGGCGTAGGCAGGTAGGTCGACTAGCTTCTCCCACTCGGTCACATCCTTCCCCATGACGGCGGCCAGTCGTTCGAAAGGCAGTCCCAGCCCATCGAGATTGGCGCGGATTGAGGCCATCCGTTCGGTGTCTCGGTCGAGATTGATGACATAGATGAGTGGGGTCATCGGCGGTCGGGATGCTTGCCTATCCCGGTCATCTTTCAATCCGATAGCAGGACCTCGCTTTAGGTTCGTCAGTCCGCTGTCCGCCCCATATCTCAGCATCAGGGATGAAGATTCTGCACCTCTCCAAGATGGACAGCGGCGGCGGGGCCGCCGATGGCTTCGTCCGAATTCATCTTGCCCTGCTTGGCCAAGGCCATGATTCGGTCGCCTACGTGATCAAGAAGAAGCGTCAGGACGTCCCGGCGATGGTCGACGCCCGCCGGCTACTCGGCCCATTTCAGAAACTGGCATGGGGTCTCGGGCGTGTGTGGGCGAAGCTTAGCCGACTGCACCTCAAGCCCATCGGGGTCTACGACTTCGATGCCGAGGCGAATTTCCCGGGGGAGTCGATCATCCGCGACGCCCGTTCCCGTGCCGAGAAATGGGATCTCGTTGTGGTACATTGGGCCGGAGCTTTCGTCACTCCAGCGACCGTCGGTGAGATCGCCCAGGCCCTCGGCGCCCGCGTGGTACTGTGGCAGGTGGATATGGCGCATGTGACGGGCGGTTGCCATTCGAACCTCGGCTGCCTGAAATGCCAGACCGGCTGCGGCGCCTGCCCGCTCATCGGTTCGAAGGACGAAGACGATGTCTCCTCTCGCCAAGCCGCCAATCGCCGGAAGACCTGGAAAGAGCTTGGCGCCGTCTTACTCGCGCCGACGGAGTGGTCGGCCCGCCAGGCCCGCGACAGCTGGATCACGGGCGGCCTGCCTTCCAGGGTCTTCCCGATCCCGCTTGACCTCGACGTGCTCCGTCCCGTCGAGGACCCTCGCGCCGCTCGCGCCGAACTAGGCTTACCCGACGAAGCCCGTGTGCTGCTCGTCCGCGGCATCGACCCCGCGCTTACCTATAAAGGCTTCGGACTCCTGCTCCAGGCGCTGCGTCTGCTCGACGCCCAGGGCGTGACCTTGCACGTTGCCATCCTCGGCGAGACTGGTCTGATGGGCGAAGGCTGGAAACGCGTGACTTACACTGAGCTCGGCGTGCGCCGCGGCGACGCCGCCATCGCCGTCGCCTACCAGTCCGCTGATTTCTTCGTGAACCCGTCGACCAACGACAACGGACCAATGATGGTCGGGGAAGCCCTCGTCTGCGGCATCCCGGTCGTGGCCTACCCCGTTGGTCTGCCTTCCGTGCCTTGGGCGGACGGCATGGTCGGCCGCGTGGTCGAACCGATTGGCGACGTCCCGGCCCTCGCCGCCGCCCTCCGCGCTTTCGCCGAGATGCCTGCCGCCGAACTTTCCGCCAAGAAGCACGCCGCCGCTGCCGCCGCTCGTCCGCTCTACGCGGCCTCGTATTTTAGCGAACAACTGACCTCCGCGCGTAACCTATGAGAGTCGCCTCCGTCCTCTATCGTGACTACGCGGATAATTCCCTGTTCACGCCTGGCGCCGGCGAGAACAACGGCGAGTTCTACCTGCCTTACGCGAAGCTGCGGGAGCGCTTTCTCGTTGCGGGAATCGAACTCAACACACCCGACCTCAACGCAGGCAGGGAAGTGGCTTTCGAGCTGCACATCAACTGTCGCCGCCAGGATCCGTCCGCCCGGGCTTACGTCTACCTTTACGAGAACCCGCTCATCCGTCCGCTCAACCGTGACCGTTCTGCTTTGGCCCGCTATGTGAAGTGGTTCACTTGGGACGGCGCCCTGCGCGACGACCCGCGCACGGTCCCGCTCCTCTATCCTAACCGTTTTGATACCGAGGGCTGGAAGGGCCCGGAGCAGCGTCCGCTCTTCTGTGTGCTCGTGGCCTCGAATAAGGCCCTCACGGTCGTCGACGCGCGCGACCAATACCAGGCCCGCGTGCGTATCCTTGATTGGTATGAGCGTAATGCTCCCGTCGATTTCCATCTCTTCGGTCGCGGTTGGGACCGCCCCGCCGCCTTACCTGGCCGTTGGGGTCGCGTCTGGAATCAGTTACGCAAGCTCCTCGCCCGCTTTCTTCCGGCGAAGTCACCTTACGCCACTTGGCGCGGGCCGGTCGACGACAAGATCGAACTGCTCACGCGCGCCCGCTTCTGCCTCGCGCATGAGAACTGCCGCGACCTCGAAGGCTACGTCACCGAGAAACTCTTCGACTGCTTCCGCGCCGGCTGTGTGCCGGTCTATGTGGGCCCGAAGGAGATCGCCGAGCTTGTCCCAGCCGACTGCTTCGTTGACGGACGCGCCTTTGCGACGCCGGCCGAGCTCGACGCATTCCTACGCACGATCGATGACGATGCTTATCGCGGATACCAGGAGCGCATTCGCGCCTTCCTGCTTTCGGACCAGGCGAAGCCGTTCTCGCAGGATCATTTCACCGACTTGCTCACCCGTGAGATATTGACAGACATTTCTTCGCGCAAATGAAACCCCCAGTTATCAGCGTAATTTTTTTGACCTATAATCAGGAATCTTACGTCAGGCAGGCTCTGCGGAGCGTACTCAACCAAGATTATGATGACTATGAAATTATCATTGGTGACGATGACTCCTCTGATGGTACGCCCGGTATAATTCAGTCGGAGGTCGAGGGGTATCGCGGGAAGGCTAAAATCGTAATCGCTCCAAGAGAGAAGAATCTAGGCATCATTCGAAATTACAATAGGTGCGTCGCCCTCTCCTCTGGTCACATAATCGTCGGAGCGGCCGGTGATGATGTCAGTTATCCCGAGAGGCTGAGCCGAGTCGCAGACTTTTTCGGGTCTCACCCCAACTGCTATGCTTACTACTGTAACGCGCGGATCGTTGACGCAAAGGGCGGTGTGATTAGGCCAGCTTGGTACGGGCACACGGGTGTCATAGAAGGCGAGTTTAACCCAAACTCATATCATCTTTATCAGGGTATTCAATTTTGCGGAGCGACGGCGAGTTACCGTGCAGATTTATGCAGGAAATTCCCCCCGATGTTTGGCGTATATGGTGGAGAAGACGGGCCATTCATAATCCGCTCTTTGCTCCTTGGCTCGGCCGCAGTGGATTCATCCATACTTATGGATTGGCGTTGGCATGGAGCCAATGTCTCCCACGGGGGAAGGGCTAAGGGACTTGATTGGAAGGCAAAATTAAGAAGATGCGCAGCTTGGCCGGCAGGCCAGAAGGTTCATCGCCGCGGATATTTGAGGGATATTAGCCACGCCTTAGCCACAGGCATGATATCGGAATTCAAGGCTAAGCGAATGGCCGAACTGACGACTGAATTGCATGCCCAGGCTTCGCTAAAATTTCATTGCACCCACCCGAATGGGAGATGGAGCGCCGTAGCGACCTGCGTTAGTTATTATTGGAGAGTTTCACCTCGAGGCTCGGCATGGAAGACGCGGTTCGTGGCGAAGACACTTTCCAAAAAACTTCTTCCAGGGCCACTTCGGGCCTTGGTGCTCTTCAGCTTCTCAAAGTTCTAGGCCCGCGGGCCGTACTTGCGCTGCGGCGCTTGGGTCGGCGCGATGGGCTCGATCTGGACGCCGGCGCAGGCCGGGTGGCGGCCAAAGGTGCCGTAGGTCTCAGTATCAAACCGCGTGGTCATGCCGCGGGCGGCCCCGGCG
>CANKZO010000251.1 GCA_947488485.1 Opitutia bacterium
ATGAGCCGACCGACCAGGCCTACGTGCCCACCATCGGCCACGCCCTCACCCTCTCCTACGCCTCCAAGGATCATAAGCGCGTCAAGGGCCTCATCGAGTCCGCCCACGCCATGCTCGCCGGCCTCGACGCCAGCGACGAGATGGCCTTCGCCCTCGCCCATGACAAGCTGGCGAGCGTTCACCTCAACGACCAGAACGGCCTGAAATACGACCAAGATAAGAACTTCGGCGGCGCCAACCTCCGCGCGGCCTTCAACCAGGTCCGCGTCCTCGAGGAGTCCGGCTACGGTAACCGCGGCGAATTCATCGGCCTGGACGTCAAAGCCATCCGCACCCAGCGCGGCAGCCCGGTCACCGACCACCTCAAGAACAGCCGCGAGCTGTTCCTTGCGCTCGTCCAGAAGGTCCGCACGGTAGACCAGAAGCTCGTCCAACAGTATCGCGACGCCCGCGACTACGAAGCGCTCGAGCTCTACATCCTCAAGCACATCATGGGACTGAAGTAAGTCCCGCCCTCCACTCCCCTCATGAAGCAGTATCGCCTCAACCGCCTCTTCAACGCCACGTCCAAGCGCTGCTTCGACGTCGCCGTCGACCACGGCTTCTTCAACCAGCCCGGCTTCCTTCAGGGCATCGAAGACATGCGCCAGGTCGTCGCGACGCTCGTCGACGCCGGTCCCGACGCCATTCAGCTGACGGTCGGCCAAGCTCGCCACTTGCAGTCCATCCCGGGCAAGCAGAAGCCGGCCCTCGTCCTGCGCACCGACACGGCCAACGTCTACGGCAAGGAACTCCCCGCCACGGCATTCAGCCTGATGATCGAGGAGACGATGCTGCAGGCCGTCCGCCTCGACGCCGCGTGCGTCTGCGTAAACCTCTTCCAGATCCCCGGCGCTCCGGACGTGACCGCCCAGTGCATCGAGAATATCATCAAGCTGAAGCCGCAGGCCGATTACTACGGCATGCCGATGATGGTCGAACCGCTCGTCTTCCAGCCCAACGCAGTTGCCGGCGGCTACATGGTCGATGGCGACCTCACGAAGATCCTCCACCTCGTCCGCCAGGCGGTCGAGCTCAGCGCCGACGTGATCAAGGCCGACCCGACCGACGACGTCTCGCAATACCACAAGGTCATCGAGACGGCTTCCGGCATCCCGGTGCTCGTCCGTGGCGGTGGTCGCGTGAGCGACAAGGAAATCCTCGTCCGCACCGAAGGCCTCCTCAAGCAGGGCGCCTCGGGCATCGTCTACGGTCGTAACGTCATCCAGCACCCGAACCCGCGTGGCATCACGCAGGCGCTCATGGCCATGGTGCACCGCAACGTGTCGGTCGACGAAGCCCTGAAGCTCATCTGAGCCCCGTGTCCTCCCCTGACCCAGCTGTCCTCGCCCGCCTACGTGAAATCGTCGGCGCCGAGAACGTGCTGACATCACCGGAAGACACCATCCCTTACGGATTCGACGGGACGGCCGCCCTCAAGGGCCCGGTCGGAGTCGTCGTACTGCCTGGCTCGACCAAAGAAATCTCCGAGGTGGTGAAGCTCGCGGCCGCTCGCGGCCTCGCAATCGTCACCCGTGGCTCCGGCACCGGACTCAGCGGCGGCAGCGTGCCCTCTGCAGGCTGCATCGTCCTGTGTCTGACTCGCCTGGATAAAATTATCTCCGTCGACGCCGCTAATCTCACCGTCCGCGCCCAGTGCGGCGTGATCACCGCCGCCATCGATGCCGCGGCGAATAAGCACGGTCTTTTCTATCCGCCCGACCCGGGCTCGATGAAGATCAGCACCATCGGTGGCAATGTCGCCGAGAACTCTGGTGGCCTTCGCGGTCTCAAATACGGCGTCACCCGCGATTACGTCATGGGACTCGAAGTCGTGCTGCCCGACGGACGTATCGCCCACTTCGGCAACGCGTGCGTGAAGGACGTCGCCGGTTATTCGATGAAGGACCTCTTCATCGGCTCCGAAGGCACGCTTGGCATCATCACCGAAGTGCTGCTCAAAGTGCTCCCCCGCCCCGCCGCCCGCCGCACGATGCTGGCGAGCTACGACCGCATGGAGGACGCCGCGCAGACGGTATCCGATATCATCGCGGCGAAGATCATCCCCTGCACCTTGGAGTTCCTCGACCGCATGACCATCGGCTGCGTCGAGGACTACGCCAAGATCGGCCTACCCCGCGATTGCGAGGCGCTCCTGCTCATGGAGACCGATGGACATCCGGCCGCGGTCGCCGAAGAAGCCGACCAGATGCTGGCCCTGGCCCGCGCCCGTGGTGCCCGCGACGTCCGTGTCGCCCGCGATGACGCCGAAGCCCTGCAACTTGCCTCCGCCCGCCGCTCCGCCTTCTCCGCCCTCGCCCGCGTCCGCCCGACCACCATCCTCGAGGACGTCACCGTCCCGCGCGACAAGCTGGCCGAGATGGTCGCCTTCGTCGCCGAGGTCGCGAAGAAGCATAACCTCCTCGTCGGCACCTTCGGACACATGGGCGACGGCAACCTGCACCCGACCTTCCTGACCGACGAGCGTAATACCGAGGAGATGGCCCGCGTCCATGAAGCCCTCGAGGATATCGTGACGAAGACGCTCGCCCTCGGCGGCACAATCACCGGTGAACACGGCGTCGGGCTCGCCAAGAAAGCCTGGCTGCGCCGTCAGGTCGGCGAGAACAGCCACGACCTCATGCGCGAGATCAAGCGTGCCTGGGATCCGCAGAACCTACTCAACCCTGGCAAGATCTTCGACTGAGGGATGAAGGCTTCGCTCAAGCTCCTCGATTACTCGATCCTCCAGCAGTGCATGCATTGCGGGATGTGCCTCCCGGCCTGCCCGACCTACGTCGCCACCAATAAGGAGCGCCATAGCCCCCGCGGGCGCATCTCGCTCATGCGCGCGGTCGCTGACGGTGAACTGAAGCTGTCGCCAGCCTTCGCCGACGAGATGAGCTACTGCCTCGGCTGCCTGGCCTGCCAGACCGCCTGCCCGGCCGGCGTGGATTACTCCAACCTCCTCGAGACTGCCCGCGCCGAAGTCCAGTCCGCCGGCCTCAACCAGACCTTCACCAGCCGCTTCTGGCGCACGGTCACGATACGCGGCCTGTTCATGCGCCCGCGCCTGCTCCGCTTCGTCGGACGACTGCTCTGGCTCTACCAACGACTCGGCCTCCAGACCGCCTTCCGTAAGGTCGGCCTGACGAAGCTTCTGCCGAATGACCTTCGTCGCCTCGAGCCCCAGTGTCCGACGGTCGCGACGAAGTTCTCGCCGCAGCTCATCCGCCCCATCGAGTCTCCTGCCAAGAAGACGCATCGCGTCGCCCTGCTCACGGGCTGCGTCCAAGATCTCGTCTTCGCCGACATCAATCGCGACACGGCCGATGTCCTCCTGGCCAACGGCTGCGAGGTCCATACGCCGCCCGTCCAGCCCTGCTGCGGCTCGCTCCACGCACACAACGGCGAAGCCAACGCGGCCAAGACTTTGGCGAAGCGGATGATCGACCTATTCCCGCCGTCGCAGTTCGACGCCATCATCACCAACTCCGGCGGCTGCGGGAATCATCTCCGCCATTACAGCGCCTTGCTCGCCGATGACGGCGTCTACGCGCCGCTGGCGAAACTCTGGGACTCAAAACTCCGCGACATCCACGAATGGATGATGGAGCACGGTTGCCGCGCCCCGCGCACAGGCCTGGGCGAACTCACCGTCACCTACCACGACTCCTGTCACCTGACGCACGGCCAGAAGGTCACCAAACAACCCCGCGACCTCCTGAAGCTCATCCCCGGACTTAAGCTCGTCGAACTCCCCGAAGCCAATTGGTGCTGCGGCAGCGCCGGCATCTACAGCATAACCCAGCCCGAGCAGTCCGAGCAGCTCCTCGTCCGGAAAATCGGGCA
>CANKZO010000252.1 GCA_947488485.1 Opitutia bacterium
GATAGAAGTCAGCGCGATTGAGCGAGAGGCCCGTGACGCCCACCAAGACGACGCGTCCGCGGCGGCGACAAAGACGGGCGGCGAGATTGACCGGTTCGTCGGAGGAAGTGCTGGCCGTGATGAGCACGCCGGCCGCGCCGGCCGGCAGGAGCGCGGGCAAACCCGTCGCGCCATCGGGGATGAGCGCACCAGCCTTGGCCGCCTCCGTACGTTTCGCTTCATCGGGATCTACGCCGAGCACCCGGACGCCTTGGGCGCGGAGCAAGCGCACCGCGAGCTGGCCGATGAGGCCGAGGCCCATGACGACGACCGTCTCACCCGGCTGCGCACCGACAAGTCGGATGCCTTGGAGGGCGACCGCCGCGAGCGGAGTGAAAGCGGCGTGCTCGGAGGAGACACCATCGGGAATACGGGCGGCGAAGGCCGGATCAGCCGAGACCACTTCGGCGTGCGGAGCATTGGAGACCACGCGGTCGCCGACGGCGAAACCCGGGGCCTGGCCCGCGTCGAGGACTTCTCCCACGTGACAGTAGCCGAGCGGAATCGGCTGGGCGAGTTTGCTGCGGACCGCGGCAAGCGTCGGAAGAAGGCCTTCGCTCCGGATCTTGGCGAGGACGGCGCGGAATTTCTCCGGCTGCTGCCGGGCCTTGCTCAACCAGCCACCACGGCCGAACTCGACGAGCATCCGTTCCGTGCCGAGCGAGACCAGCGAACGCTGGGCGCGCACGAGCAGACGGCCTCGCCGTGGACCGGGCGCAGGTACGGCGAGGAGTTCGGTGCAACCCGAGCCCAGATGCTGGATGAGCTGACGCAAGATCAGGAATGAGTCCGGCCCTGCTCGTAAGAGGACTGCTCGGTGAAGGTCGTCATCGCCGCGAGCACGAAGCCCGCCGTGAACATCAACGGCGTGAACCAGAAGAGCAGATCGACCGTGGCGTGAAGGCCGAGCAGGATGAGGCCGAGCGCGAGCGGATAGGTCTCGGGATGGCCGGGACGGAAGGCGCGAGCGAGCCGAGTGAAGAGCCAGCCAAGGAAGGCGAGAACCGGCAGCAGTCCGATGACGCCCCATTCGGCGAGCATCTCGAGCCAGTCATTGTGCGCATGGATGGCGCGGTAGAAGAGTTTCCCGTCACGCTGCAGTTCCTTCTGCTGCGCCTGGTAAGGCGGGGAGATCCAGCGGTAGGAGCCGGCGCCGTAGCCGACCCAGACACGACCCGACGCTCCGCCTTCGGTGGCGAGCGCCCAGGTCGCCCGACGCAAAGGCGCACGGTCGTCGACGCCGGTCGCCTGATAGCTGATGGCCTTCATCTTGAAGCGTCCGAAGATCGGCTGCAGGTCCGCGACGAGGAGGATCGAAGCGGCCGACAGCGCGAGCGCACCGCCGGTGATGAGCATGATCTGGCGGCGCGAGCCGCGCGAGCCCGGGAAGCCCAGCCAGAAGGCGAGCAATGGCGCGACGATCAGTAAGGTCAGCGCGATCGCCGCGCCGGCGGTGCTGTTGGTCAGCGCGGCGAGTAGCCCGAGCGCGAAGGCGACGAACGCCGCGGCGAGGTGCGGACCGCCGCGGAGGACGTTCTCGCCGGCACGGCGGATATGCCAGAGCGTGAGGCCGAGGGCGATCGCCGCGTGGAGGTAGAGATACACGCCGGCATGGTTGCGGCTCATGAACGTGCCGAAGCACGTGGTGTTATGAGGCACCGGATAGCCGAGGATCGTCCCATGCGACTGCTGATGCAGCAAGCCGAACGCGCCGACGGCGAGGGCGGCGAGCACCGATACCCAGCCGAGGGTGACATAAGCGCGGCGACGGCGGAGTCCGTGGCGCAGCGCGAGCAGGAGGAGCCACGGCGCACCGAGGATCATCATCAGGCGCCAGGCGTTCATCGGCGGCTGCTTGGTGTCCGCGGCGGAGAACGGGGCGTTGAGTCCCGAAGGCAACCAGCGCACGTAATCCTGCAGGCGGACGTCGAACTGCCCGACATCGACGCCGGGCATGCCCTGCGCCGCCCAGAAGGCCTCGCGGTCGACGACCACGCCCCAGGCGTTGAGATCCTGGACCGCGAAATACGCGAAGAGCGCCACGCCCGCCCAGAACGGCACCGAGCGGAGAAGTTCGGCGCGCGCTTCGGCGGCCGGACGCGAGACCAGGTCGCGCGAGAGCAGGAACCAGGAGAGCGATGAACCGGCGAACAGCGCGGCGGGGAAGCAGACGTGGTCGAGCCAGCGATAGGTGAACGTCTCATGTCCGGCCGAACCGGCGACGGTGAGCCCGGCCAGCAAGCCGAGGAAGGCGACGGCCATCACGATGCGCTGCGCGCGCGCCTCGACACAGACGGCAAGGAAAGCGGCGGCGGCGAAACCGAGCGCGGCGGCGACCGTCCAGAGCACGACGCCGGCCCATCCCCACGGCGCGACGACCAGGACGAGACCCGCGAGAATCATCACGGCGCGTTCACGGGAGGTGAAGGAGGATTGGGAGGAGTGAGAGGGCATGAAAACAAGGGAACACGCTGGCACGTGGGCCAGGGGACAAGGGGGAGAGGCCGAGTTGATCAGTTGATCGGTTGGCCAGTTGGCCGGAGGGAGCGATAAGAACTCAAAGGGAAACCGGAGACCGGATGATTGGCTGGGGTATTAAATTACAGGTGACGGGTGACGGGCACGGGAGTCGGCGACTCGGGCGTCGGCATCTCGGCCATCAGCCGCGGGAGCCCGGAGCCGGCTGCCGAAGGACGAATGGCTGGCACCCGAAAGGCCGAGGCCCCGGTGGCCGTCACCTGACATCCGATTAATCATGACCGCAGCAAACATTCCGGTTTCCGGTCTCCCCTTGAGCAGTGCCTCTCTCTGATCAACCGAGCCTCCGGGCCTCCGGGCCTCTCATCACACAATCCCCGCCTGATAAATATCGTGGATGCGGATGAGGCCGAGGCAGCGGCCGGTGGCGGCGTCGGTGACGGGGAGTACGGAAATCTGCGAGGGGCGGTCTTCCATGATGCGGGCGGCTTCGGCGAGCGACATCGGCGCATGGGCGCGGATCGGGTTGGCCGTCATGATATCGGCCGCGCGGGCGGAGTTGAGGTCGACGCCACGACCGAGCGCGCGGCGGAGGTCGCCGTCGGTGATGAGCCCGGCGAGCGTGCCGTCGGCGGCGAGCACGCAGGCGGCGCCGTGCGGGTGACGGGTCATCGCGATGACCGTGTCGCGGAGGGAGTCGCCCGGCTTCGCTACGGCGCAACGCTCGAGCGGCTGAAGGGCCTCGCCGACCGTGAGCGAAAGGTTACGGCCGAGCTGACCGGCGGGATGGAAGCGGGCGAAGTCGGACGGACCGAAGCCTCGCTTCGTCATGAGCGCGGCGGCGAGCGCGTCGCCGAGGGCGAGGGTCAGGAGCGCGCTCGTCGTAGGTACGAGACCGAGCGGGTCGGCTTCGGGGCGGGCGCCGATGTCGAGGACGACGTCCGCCTGGGTGGCAAGCGGCGACTGGGTATTGCCGACGATCGCGATGATCGGGGACTTGAAGGAGCGGAGGACCGGGATCAGGCGGACCAGCTCGGCCGTCGTGCCCGAACGCGAAAGCAGGATGACCGGATCGCCGGGCTGCAGGATGCCGAGATCGCCATGCACCGCGTCGGCGGCGTGGAGGAAGATGGCCGGCGTGCCCGTGCTGCAGAGCGTCGCGGCGATCTTCTGGCCGATGAGGCCGGATTTGCCGACGCCGCAGAGCACGACCTTGCCGGGATGCGCGGCGATGAGATCGATCGTCTGCGTGAACGCGCCGTCGAGACGCGTGGCGAGTTCGGCGAGCGCGGAGGCTTCGGCCTGAAGGAGAGCGCGGGCGGAATGGAGGGGAGTGGACATGGGAGGTAAAGAATAAGGGGTGGGGGTA
>CANKZO010000253.1 GCA_947488485.1 Opitutia bacterium
GCCTCGAAGGCTACCGGGATTCCCGTGGAGAACATGTTGGTCTCCGCCACGCATACGCATACCGGGGTCAGTGCCGCGGATGAGTTTGTCGTCGAGGTTCCCGGTGGCCCGAAGCTTTCGGACCGTCAGGCCAAGGCCAATGTCTACCGGCAGGTGATCTTGGACGGCATTTCCCAATCTATTATTAAGGCTCACGCGCAGCTGCGGCCGGCGTTGGTCGGCGCAGCGGCCCAGCCCTTACCGAGCGAGGTGTTCAATCGTCGCTGGTATCTGAAACCCGGCAAGATGCCGCTTAATCCCTTTGGCGAGATGGATAAGGTGAAGATGAATCCGGGCACCTCGCCTGATGTCATCGACCGGCCAGCCGGTCCGACCGACCCCGATGTCAGCATCTTGTCGGTCCAGGATGCGAAGCGGAAGCCCTTGGCCTTATTTGCCAACTATTCGCTCCATTACGTGGGCGGGTCGCCGGCTGGCCGGGTCTCCGCCGACTATTACGGCGAGTTCGCCCGCGTGATGCCTTCGCGGCTCCGAGCCGGCGATGATTTCGTCGCGGCGATGTCGAACGGTACCTCCGGGGACATCAATAACATCCCTTTCGGGGTGACTCGCCCCCCGCGCGAGCCGTTCGAGCAGATTCGCCTGGTCGCTAGTGAGGCGGCCGACGCTTCTTGGAAGGCCTATCAGGAGATCGGTAAGCACACTGGGGATGTCGTGCTCGGCATGCGGCAGCGAACTCTGACGCTCAAGTATCGTAAGCCGACGGCGGAGCAGGTCATGAACGCCAAGGCTATCCTGGCGATCAAGGACAAGGAAGCGATCGCGCGGCTGCCTGCCTTAGCCAAGAACTATGCCGGTTCGACTATCTCCGCGGCGGAGCGTCCGGAAGAGACCCTCGATATCATCGTCCAGGTCATCAAGGTCGGGGATATCGTCCTCTGTGCGATTCCCTTTGAGACCTTTGCCGAGACCGGACTGGAGCTGAAGAAGAAGAGCCCCTTTGGCCGGACGATTGTGGTCGGTCTAGGTAATGGCCGACACGGGTATCTGCCGACGCCGGCACAGCATGAGCTCGGCGGTTACGAGACGTGGCTGGGCACGAGCACTGTGCAGAAGGATGCCTCGGAGATTGTTGTGAGGAATTTGTTAGAGATGATGGGGGAGTTGCGCTGAACTCGGCCAAAGGCCGAGTTCAGAGTGGGGGCAGGCTGGCACGGGGATATGGGGACACGGGGAGAGACACTAGAGGCTCAGAGGCTCGATGGACCAGAGAGAGGCAGAACTCAAAGGGGGCAGCATAGGGAGACCGGATAGTTAGCTTGGGTGCATAATGCCCGAAGCATTAATCCCGGTTTCCGGTCTCCCCTTGAGATGCTGAATCGTGCCAGCATGCCAGCAGTTCCCCACGCGGCATGGCCGCGTCAGGATACGCGCTGGTAGGCCCAGAAGAGGCCGGCGACGGCAATCAGGGTGGAGGCGGGGATGACAATCCAGCCGCGGTACTTTTCCTCGTCCTTGATCCAGAAGGTGGCGGCGACGGCCAGGCCGATGACGGCGAGCTGACCGAATTCGACCCCGAGGTTGAAGCCGAGGAGGGAGCTGACGATGGAGCCGGAGGGGATACGCTCGTCGATGAGGCGTTGGGCGAAGCCGAGGCCGTGGATAAGACCGAAGACGAAGACCAATAGAATGCGGAACTTACCGTAGGTCGGGCGGAAGATGTTTTCCAGGGCGATGACCGCAATGGAGGCCGCGATGATCGGCTCGACGATGTTGGCTGGGGCGGACACGTAGCCCAGAGTGGCCAGGGCGAGGGTGATGGTATGGGCGAATGTGAAGGTCGTGACCTGGAGCAGGATCGGCTTCCAGGCGCGGCAGAGGAGGAAGAGGCCGAGGACGAAGAGAATGTGGTCGAGTCCTTCCGGGAGGATGTGTTCGAAGCCCTGTTTGAAGTAACTGGAGAAGTTCGACCAAGCCCCGGATTCGGTCGAGTGGGTGCCGACGGACCCAGGGGTCGGGCCGGTCGGGGGTTTGGCCGCGAGGCCGGTCAGGTCGAAGGTGAAGCTCGTCTCGCCGGGGAACATGACCATGAACCGCGGGTGTTCCTTGCCGTCGACGGAGTTCGTGAAGACCGTGGCGACCTTGTGGCCGGGGAGGGAGCGGACTTTCCAACCCGTCACCCCGGCGGGGATCTTGGTCTTCCATTTTCCGCGGGCGACCACGGCATCGTCCATCTTCATCAGCGGCTTGCCGGTCTCGGCGACGAAGTCCCAGGTGAAGTCTGGCTGCACGCGCCCGATTGGCTCGAGGGTGAACTCGAGATAGGTAGCGACGAAGGCCTTGGTCTGTTTGATGAGTTCTTCCTTTTGGGCCGAGGTGTAAGTCAGGAACTCCTTCTGCTCTAGGGACAGGGCCATCTTGGGGCTCTCCGTCCAGTTACGGGGGTTAATTTCGATGGAAATCTCGGCGTCGCCGCCCGTCTGGAAGGCGCCCCGGACCGGGATGTCGGGGATCGAATGGGCGGCTAAGATGGCCGAAAATAGCCCCAGAAAGGCCGTAAACAGGGTGCGGTGGAGGGGGGCGGACCTGAGCATGGCGTAAGATGGTTCGGTGACTTTGGGGTTTCAACCCCGATTGTGGTTTGCCAACTGCAACTTTCGGGGGAGTATCGGAGTTCAATCCCCGTACACATACCATGAAGAACATCCTCAGCATCCTCACCGTTCTTGCCCTCGCTGCCGCCGCTCAGGCTGGTTGCGGCGCCAAGATCTCCTCCAAGGGCACCGTCAAGTCCTACGACTCCGAAAAGAAGGAACTCGTTGTGACCGTCGCCGGCAAGGACACCACCTACACCCTCACCCCTGAAACCGATGGCGCCGACAAGGCTGCCGACCTCAAGGGCAAGTCCGTTGAAGTCAACGTCGACAAGCACGTGAAGACCAAGGTCCTCTCCGTCGCCGTCGCCGCTGCTGGCGAAGAGAAGAAGGAAGAGAAGAAGTCCGACAAGAAGCCCAAGAAGGAAAAGAAGGCCTAATCGGCTTTCCCTTCAGGAACCGGGAAACCGGGACCTATCGACCCGTCACGAGAGTGGCGGGTTTTTTTGTGGCCGGAGCCGGAGGCTCCGGAGGGGGCATGTTGGCACGGGGACAAGGGGACACGGGGCAAACACCAGAGGCTCGGAGGCTCAGTTGATCAGAGCCGAGGCAGAACTCAAAGGGGGCACCATAGGGGAACCGGATGATTGGCTGGGGACATATGACCGAAGCATTAATCCCGGTCTCCGGTTTCCCTTTGAGTTACTGAATCGTTTCGGGTGGCAGGTGGCGGCCCCAGGTGGCGGGTGGCAGGAAGCTACAGGGCGCAAAGGGGGCAGCATAGGGAAACCGGATGATTGGCTGGGGACAAAGGATGATGGGTCAGGATTCATCCATTCAGTCCACGATGCAGTCCTCTGTCATCTGCCATCGATGCAGTCCTCCATGTTTAACATTCTTATGACTCGGCCTCTCAGTATTAGCGGGCGGCATGCATAGGGATTTTGGCCTATTCGCAAACAAATGGGTGCGAGGGGCTGTCGAAGGGATACATTACACGCCATGAACTACTCATCACTTGTACCGGTGTTGAAGATAGTGTTGATCACGGTGCTGGCGCTGATCGAAGTCGCGCCAGCCCGAACCGGTGACAAGCCGGTGAGTCAGGAACGCCTCGAGCGGAAAGAAATCAAGCTCGGTGCGAGAGTCGTCGAAGACCGCGTCGTCGGCCGCGCGCCGAAGATGAAGCTAATCGTTTCGAGCCGCGATCTGAGCGAGCACGGGTATTCATCGAAGTTATGTATTCATTCAGGTTGAGCGTGCGACGAAGTTGCTCGAA
>CANKZO010000254.1 GCA_947488485.1 Opitutia bacterium
CATGAGCGTCTCGCCAGTCTTCTCATCCTTCAAAACACTGTCTTTATCGATGCGGCCCCGATAACGATCCAAGACGGACTGAGGGATGACTTCGGCGGTGCGGATGCTGACGACCGCCGGCATAATACGGGCCAGCATATCAGCGTAGCTCGCGCCGGGGGCGGTGCGGTTAATCGGGCGGACATCGGTATCAAAAGATACGGCGGCAAGGGCCATGGCCGGCAAGAGAACAAGCGCGGTGAGATGACGAAGCATGACTCCCTCATCCTACCCCTCAGGCCACCCAAAGCAAGCGACCTCAGCGGGACATGGTGAACCCGCCACCCGGCTGGTTCGGCTCGGCCTCATCGCGGTCCTTATTGAAACGCATCGAGAACAGGCGCGTGACCCCCTTCTCCTGCATGGTCGCCCCGAAGATAGCGTCGGCCGCGGAGACGGTACGCTTATTATGGGTGATCACCAGGAACTGGGAGAAACGGGTGAACTCGCGGATGATATCCGTGAAGCGGTTCACGTTGGCGTCGTCGAGCGGAGCGTCGAGCTCGTCGAGCACGCACAGCGGCGAGGGCTTCACCATATAGATGGCGAAGAGCAACGCGACGGCAGTCATGGTCCGCTGGCCGCCAGAAAGTAGCGAGATACCGCGCAGCTTGGTGCCCGGGGGCTGGGCGATGATCTCGATACCGCTTTCGAGCGGATCCTCGGCCTCGACCATGGTGAGATCGGCCGTGCCGCCGACGAAGAGGCGTTCGAAGGTAAACTTGAAGTTCTTACGCACCTGTTCAAAGGTGTCGGTGAAGAGCTTGAGCGAGGTCTGGTTGAGCTCCTCGATTGCCTTGGTGAGTTCTTCCTTAGCCTTCCAAAGGTCATCACTCTGCTTGGTGAGGAAGTCGTGGCGGTCGCGGAGGGAGGAGTATTCCTCGACAGCGACAAGATTCACAGAGCCCATACCAGCCATGCGGTCGCGGAGTTCGGCGATCTCGCGGACGAGGGGTGGCCAATCGGCGGACTCCATCGAAGTGAGGTCTGCGTCGGTCGGTTCGCCGCGACGGACGACGGCCTTCGGGGCTGGGCGAGAGCCTTCTTCATCGGTCTCCTCGAGATCGTCGAAGCTAGAGATGCCTTCAGGTTCACCATCCGAGAGCCAGAGCTGCAGGCGCCAGTCGACTTCGGTGACGTCGAGCTGATGGTCGGACTGCACCTTCTCTACGATGAAGCCGCACTGCGAAGATTGCTCGGCGAGCGAGACTTCGAGGCCCTTGAGTCGGGTGTCGGCGACGCGCAAGCGATCACGGTCGACGGAAAGCACGCGGTCTTCGGATTCGACGGCTGCGTCGGTCTCGCTGAGAGAACCGCGCAGATTGTTGAGTCCGGAATTGGAGATCTCAATTTCGCCGGCGAGACGGGCGGACGTCTCACGAGCGGTGGCGGCCTGAGTCTTGAGCTCGCCGATGAGCTTTTCGTTCTGCTGGGCTTCGATACGACGCGAATTAAGGCGCGCGACGGCTTCGGCCCGGCGTGATTCAAGGTCGGCCAGCTCGCGGCCGACAAGTTCGAGGCGCTGACGCTGTTCAGCGTGCGCGAGGCGGGCTTCACCCAAGGCGTTGCGGCGAAGGTCGGATTCGGTGCGCGAAGACTCGAGCTGAGCTTCACCGGAAGTGATTGTCGCGCGGAGCTCGGCGACCTGGGTGTCCTTGGCGGTGAGAGTGACCTGGGCGCGATCGCGTCGCTGCAGGGCTTCGGACTTCGAGTTATCAATCTCGGCGAGCTGGCGCTCTTCACGGCCAATACGATCGTCGGCGGCGGTGAGGGTCTGGCGGGCGGAGCGCTCGTCAGCCTGGGCGACGGAAAGTTCCTGCGCGGCGAACTGCGTGGCGTCGCGAGCCGCCGAGACGTCGAGCTCGTTGGCGTCCATCGCAGACTGGATGCCCAGGGCCTTCTCATTAAGAGTCGTCAGCTGATCGTTCTCGGACTCTAGGCTGGCGCGAACGGAGCGAATCTCGCTTTCGCGGGAGAAGACACCAGAGCCTGCATTGGAAGCAGCCTTACGGGGCTTGCCAGCATAGACGAGGCCGCGACGGTCGACGAGGTCGCCATCGGTCGTTGCGACGAGGAAGAATTCGAAGCCCGGGTTAGCGCGCCACCAGCTGATGAAATCGCCGAGGGACGGGCAGACGTAGCATCCGTCGAAAAGATTCGCGACGAGGCGGGCGTGGGCCGGAGACTTCGCCTGTACGGCGGAGGTGGCGGGACGGAGCCAGCCCGGAGCAGCGGAGCCGGAGCGGGAAGCGGGTGGAGCTTCGACCTGGAAAACTGCGCGACCCAGCTGTCGTTCGCCCATCTTGGCGACAATGCCTGGCAAGAATTCGGCGGAGTCGAGGGCGACGGCTTCGGAGGCGGCACCGAGAATGTTCTCGAGCGCGGCGGCGGCGGAGATGTCGACGACCGTGACGAGGTCAGCGAGGGCCGAAGCCTTACCCGTGCGGAGCTCTTCGGAGAATTCGCCGCGGAGGACGGCCTTGGCGGCCTCGGAGAAGCCTTCGAGGCGGGACTGCATCTGCTCGAGCAAACCCAGCTGGGCGGAAAGCTTGGCGACCTTGCGGTCCTGTTCGGAAATCGTCTGCTGGAGCGCACGGAAATCGTTCAGCAGGTCGCGACCTTTCTCGGTCGCTTCCTGTTCGGCCGTGCGGGCGGTCTGGAGTTCGCCGTGGCGCGTCGTGACGACGGCGCCGCACTCGGTGACGCGGCGTTCAAGCGCTTCGCGCTCCTGCTTCGCCTGGCTGAGGGAAGCGGAGAGGTCAACGTGCCGAGACTGGTAACCGCGGAGATCGACTTCGAGATTGGTGACGTCGCCGCGGGCGCGGGTCATCTCACCTTCGGCGATCAGGATGTCTTGGCGGGCGCGGCGGAGGAGGTTTTCAGCCTCAACGACCTGGCGGGCGACTTCTTCGACCTGCGCGGTCTTCTCGCGGTAGGCGGCGTCGGTGGCGGAAACGGAACCGGCGGCAGTCGACTTGGCGTCGGAGCTACCGCGGAGACGCATCTCGTATTCGGCGAGCGAGAGCTCAGTTTCCTGGGCTTCGCGGCGGACTTCACCGAGACGGGAGGAAAGATCGTCCGAGCGAAGGTCGGAAGTGCGGGCCTCGTTCTCAGCGTTCTCACGGGCGGTACGCAGTTCGAAAAGAGCCTGCTGGGCGAGCTGGACCTGCTCGGCCAGTTCGGTGCGACGGGCGCGCATCTGAAGCAGCGCAGCCTCGCGATCGCGGAGACCGTCGGTCAGCGCGGTGACTTCGCCGCGACAGGCGGTGGCGTTGGTCTCGAGCGCGGTAACCTGAGTGCGACGGTCACCGAACTGCTTGGCATGCCAGGCAAGGTCGAGGTGCGTGAAGCGGTGACGCAGGCGACGGAAGCGAAGAGCCTTGGCAGCCTGACGGCGGAGCGTGGCGATCTGGCGGCCGACTTCGCTGACAACGTCGGTGATACGCGCAAGATTGGTGTCGACGCCGCCGAGCTTATTGAGGGCTTCGCGACGTTGGGCCTTATAGCGAGTGATGCCGGCGGCTTCTTCAAAGAGGTAGCGACGCTCGGAGGGATTGGCGGAAAGAATCTGGTCGATCTGGCCCTGCACCATGAACGAGTAGGACATGCGGCCAATGCCGGTGTCCATGAACAGGCGTTGGATATCCTTCAGGCGGGACGGCTTGCCGTTGATGAAATAGTCGCTGGCGCCTTCGCGGTGGAGGCGACGCATGACCGAGACTTCGGCGAAGGCCGTGCCCAGTTCCTTTTCGCAATCGGCGAAGATCAGCTCGACCTCGCACTGCGGGAGGGGCTTACGGCGGTCGGTGCCAGCGAAGATGACGTCC
>CANKZO010000255.1 GCA_947488485.1 Opitutia bacterium
CCGCCGCCTTGCGGCTGCGTGCCAAGGGCTATGCCGTGACCCTCATCGACCGCTGCGCGGCCCTGGGTGGACGGGCCCAGGTCTATGAGCGCGAGGGCTTCCGGCACGACGCCGGCCCGACGGTCATCACCGCGCCTTTCTTGTTCGAAGAGTTGTTCGCCCTCTTTGGTGAACGTTTCGCCGATCATGTGAAGCTCGTTCCGCTGACGCCGTGGTATCGGTTCCAATTCGCCGATGGTGACACCTTCGACTACGGTGGCACCTTGGAAGCCACGCTGGCAGAGATCGAGCGCATCGAGCCGCGCGATCGGGCGGGGTATCTCGCTTTGCTCGAGCACAGCCGCCAAATCTACGACATCGGGTTTACCCAGCTATCCGCCCAACCTTTCCATCGTCTCGGGACGATGCTGCGACAGGTGCCGCACCTGTTCGGCCTACGCAACTACGAGACCGTCTGGCAGATGGTCTCGCGCCATCTCGTAAGCGATAAGCTCCGCCGGGCATTTTCTATCCAGCCCCTCCTCGTGGGCGGCAATCCGTTCGATACCACTAGTATCTATGGGCTGATCCATTTCCTCGAGCGGGCGCATGGGGTACACTTCGCCATGGGCGGAACCGGGGCCGTCACCCAGGCGCTCGGCGGCCTGATGGAACGGCAGGGAATCGCCCTGCGCCTAAGCACGACGGTCGAGCGTGTCCAGATCGAGCAGGGCGTCGCCCGCGGGGTCGTGCTTGCCGACGGCACCGTCGTGGAGGCCGATATCGTGGTCTCGGACGCGGATGCGGCCCATCTCTATCGCGACCTGGTTCCGCGCGCCGAGCAGGCGCTCACCACGCGCGTGAAGTTATCGCAGGCCCATTATTCGATGGGTCTGTTCGTGATGTATTTTGGCACCACGCGGACTTATCCCGATGTCGCGCACCACACCATCTGGATGGGCGAACGCTACCGGGAGCTGCTCAATGATATCTTCCACCGTCAGAAGCTCTCCGAGGACTTCTCGCTCTACGTGCACCGACCGACCGCCACGGACCCCAGCTTCGCTCCGGCAGGCCAGGACAGTTTCTACGTCCTCTGCCCCGTGCCGAACCTGCAGGCCGATATCGATTGGGCCATCGAAGGCCCGCGCCTGCGCGACCGGATCGTCGACGCGTTGGAGCGCACGATGTTACCCGGGCTCAAGGCGACGATCACCGCTGATTTTTATAAGACCCCCGAGGATTTCCGGGATGAATACCGCAGTGTCCACGGGGCGGGCTTTTCCGTGGCGCCAATCTTCCGTCAGTCCGCCTGGTTCCGTTTCCACAACAAGTCCGAATCCGTGCGGAATCTTTACTTGGTCGGCGCAGGCACGCACCCTGGCGCGGGTGTCCCGGGTGTCCTCTGTTCCGCTAAGGTCATCGACGCCCTCATCCCGGCCGCCTCATGAGCCGCACCGCCGCGCACGTCCCGTCGGCCGCGGCCGAAGCGACCTTGGCCCGTCAGGGGCGGAGCTTCTATTGGGCGCGCCGGCTGCTCGGGGCGACGCACGCTGACCGGGCGACGCGACTCTATGCTTTTTGTCGTCGGCTTGATGACCTCGTCGATGAGGCGACTTCGCCCGAGGAGGCACGGCTAGCGTTGGCCGCCGCGGACCGTGCCATCGCTGACGGACGCACGGACGATCCAGTCTTACAAGACGGGCTCGCGCTCATGCGTGAATGCGGGATCGAGCCGGGAATCGTGCGCGAGCTCATCGCGGGGATGGCGTCGGATGCCGAGACCGTGCGCATGGCGGATGAAGCCGAGCTCCTGCGTTATTGCTACCGCGCCGCAGGTACCGTGGGCCTGATGATGTGCCGGGTCCTCGACGCGCCGGAACCTGCGGCGGCGGCCCACGCCGTCGACCTCGGTATCGCCATGCAGCTGACTAATCTCTGCCGCGACGTCTCTGCCGACGCGCGGATGGGCCGACGCTATCTGCCGGCCAGCCTCGTCGGCGACATCGCGCCGACCGAACTCATCGAGCCGTCGCCCGCGTTGCAGCCGGCGCTCCGCGCGGCCGTGGCGCGGCTCCTTGCCCTTGCGGAAACTTACTACGCTAGCGGCGAAGCTGGGTTGCCGTTCCTGCCCGTGCGCGCTCGCGCCGGCATCCTGGTCGCGGGCCGCGTCTATCGCGCGATCGGCCATCGCCTGGCCGCGGCGGAGCACGCGTATTGGGAGGGCCGGGCGTTCGTACTGGACTGGCGTAAAGCGACGATCACCCTCTCGGCCTTGACCACGCAGCCGCTGCGAGGCGCGTTTTGGTCGCGCCCGCAGGCGCATTCCGTCTCGCTGCATCAGGCCCTGATCGGGCTGCCTGGCATCAACGCCCGCCATGGAGAATGATCTGCTCATCTTGGGCGGTGGCGCCGCGGGACTCAGCTTGGCTCGGCGGTTGGCTGAGCAGGGCGCGGAGGCTCCGCGTACCTTGGTACTCGAGAGTCGGGGGGCTTACGTCGATGACCGCACTTGGTGTTTCTGGATGCATCCCTCGGCGCAGCTGACCCATCTGGTGCGTCGTCGTTGGTCGAAGGTGTCGCTGGCTTCCTCGTCTGCACGCGTGCTGGTGGACTGCCCGGAATTTCCTTACGCGCTTCTCCCTTCGGGCGGATTCTATCAGGAGAGCAGCGAGCTCATCGCCCAGTCGGAAGGCGTGCGCTTGGCCTTGGGCGTGAGCGTCCAGGGCGTGCCGCGCAAGGTCGACGGGCTTTGGGAAATAGAGACCTCGGCCGGAGTCCAGCGCGCCCGTTGGGTCGTCGACACTCGCCCGCCGGCGGTGCCGGTCGCGGGAGCGGCGGTGCTCTGGCAGTCATTCCTCGGCGTGGAGGTCGAATGCACGGGGCCGGTCTTCGATCCGACCGTCGCGGAGATCATGCACTTCACGCAGGGCGAGGCGGGGCAGATTCTTTTCCATTACCTACTCCCGTTATCGCCCACGCGGGCTTTACTAGAAGTCACCGCCTTCGCACCGGCGCCGGCTGGACCGGAGGCATTCCGAGGAGAGCTCACTCGCTTCATCGAGCAGCGACTCGAAGGCCGGCCATACCGGATCCGGCGCGAGGAGCATGGCATCCTGCCGATGGGCATGCCGATGCCGAAGCCGTCAGCGGATGCGACCTTCGTCTGCGCGGGCTTGTTGGCGGGCGGAGCGCGGGCAAGCAGCGGCTATGCTTTCCAGCGCATCCAACGGTGGGCGGAGGCGTGCGCCCGCAGCCTTGCTGAAGGGCGAGGCCCCCAGGCGCATGCGGAGGACGGTTGGATTCTACGGTGGATGGACGCGCTCTTCCTGCAGGTGCTTCGGCGGCAGCCAGAGTTGGCGCCGACCCTCTTCCTCGCCATGTTCCGCGAGGTCGCGCCGGCGAGACTCGCTCGTTTCATGAGCGACCAGGGCACCTTGCTCGACGACCTCGCCATCATCGCCGCCTTGCCGCCCGGGCCTTTTCTCCGTGAACTTTTCCGACCCGCCCCCGGCGTGGTGCACCCATGAACGCCGAACGTCGCCAAGGCCTGATCTTCGGGTGCGTCGCTTGTTTGGCAGCGGCAGCCTCCGGGGCGCTGGGGCGCTTTCCGCCGCAGCTGGAACTGATCGTCCTCGCCTCGCTCATCCTCGTCCTCGGCGTCCCGCATGGGGCGATGGATACTCTTTTCGCGCAGCGGCTCTACGGCCTAAAGACGGCATGGGATTGGACACGTTTCACGCTCGGCTATTTGGCGCTCGCGGGCCTGGTGGTCGCCGCGTGGGTGTGGGCACCCACGGGCTTCTTGGTCGGCTTCCTGCTCATCTCCGTCGCGCATTTTTCGGGTGATCCCGCGGAGGGGACGCCGTGGATTTCGC
>CANKZO010000256.1 GCA_947488485.1 Opitutia bacterium
CTTCTCCCGCTCGCTTTTCTCACCGGCTCCGAACTCCTTTGGTCGGCCATCGCCTTCGGACTCGTCTTCGGCTTCCTGCTGCACCGCGGCGGCGTGACCGACTTCGACGTCATCGTGCGCCTCTTCCAGTTCCGCGACTTCACCGTGCTCAAGGTCATGATGACCGCCATCGCCGTCGGCGGCGTCGGCATCGCCGTCCTACACGGTCAGGACCTCGCGCAGTATCACATCAAGGCGACCAACCTCCTCGCCGTCGGCCTCGGCGCCGCGATCTTCGGGGTCGGCATGGTCCTCTACGGCTATTGCCCCGGCACCGGCCTCGCCGCCATCGCCACGGGCCGTCTGGACGCCTTGGCCGGCCTCGCCGGGATGATCGTCGGCGGCATCGCCTACGCGCTCACCTTCGATTGGGTCGCCGCGAACATCCTACCCGTCGGCGCCTACGGTAAACTCCGCCTCCCCGAACTCCTCGGCCTGCCCGAGTGGATCTGTTATGCCGGACTCGTCGTCATGACGATCGGAGTCTTCGTGCTGGTCGCGAAGGCGGAAGCAAAGCCGAAGGCTTAGCTTCCGCAGGGGACACGTGGGCACGGTGACACGGGGACAAGGGGTGGAACCAAGTTGATCAGTTGACCAGTTGGCCGGTTGACAAGGGGAGATGCACAACCCCATGCCCACGTGTCCACTTGTCACCTTGCCCCCTCGAAGGCGAAGCCTTCGCAGGTAGGGACAGCACCACGTGCTGTCCTAGCTAATCCATTCCCGGGTGGCGGGTGGCAGCCCCGGGTGGCAGGTGGCGGGAACGCATTCTCGGGTCCCAGGTCTCGGCCATCAGGACTCAGGCTCGGGACCAGGTCCCGGGCCCGAAACGAGTCACTCACTTTTGCACCTTTGCACAGGAGCATCGCTCCGATTTGCACTTTTGCACGGCATCGTCCCCTCCCCAACCGCCAACCGCTAACCGCCAGCCGCTATTACCTTTTTTCGCCCTTGCCTCCCCGCCCAAACACATTCAATCTCTTGAATATGTCAAAGCCGCGGCCCCTCGACCCTAAGGTCCTCCGTCACTGTGCCGGAGCTCTCCGCACCCTTTCCCACCCGGACCGCCTCCGCATCGTCGAGGCCCTCGAAAACGGTCCGCTAGAAGTCTCCGAGCTCACCACGCGCCTCCGCCGTCCGCAGGCCACGGTCAGCCAGCACCTGATGCGCCTCCGCGCCCACGGGCTGGTGGCCGCCGAGCGCGAAGGCCGCGTCGCCCGCTACCGCGTGGCCCACGCGGGCTGTCTTTCCATCCTCGGCTGCATCCGTTCCCAATTCTCCAAATAATCCCATGACCCACTCTCCCAAGATCCTCATCGTCGGCGGCGTCGCCGGCGGCGCCTCGGCTGCCACGCGCGCCCGTCGTCTGAACGAACAGGCCCGCATCATCATGCTCGAGAAGGACGGCTTCGTCTCCTTCGCCAACTGCGGCCTGCCCTACCACCTCGGCGGAGTCATCCAGGACCGCGCCAAGCTCCTCGTCGCCAAGCCCGAGATGTTCAAGAAGCGCTTCAACATCGAGGTCCGCGTGCGCCATGAGGCCCTGTCCATCGACCGCGCCAAGAAGACCGTGCGGATCCGCGACCACGCCGCGGGCACGGAATACGACGAATCCTACGACAAGCTGATCCTCGCCCCCGGCGCGGCCCCGCTCATCCCGGACGTCCCGGGCGTCCGCGCCCAGGGCGTGCATTCGCTCCGCAATATCGAGGATATGGACCGCATCCTCGCCCAGCTGCCTTCGGTCAAGAAGGTGGCCGTGGTCGGCGCGGGCTTCATCGGCCTCGAAGTCGCCGAGCAGCTCAAGGAACGCGGCCTCGACGTCACGCTCATCGAGCGGGCCGGCCAGGTGCTGCCTCCGCTGGACGCCGAGATGGCCGAGCCGCTCCGCCGCGAACTCCTCCGCCAGGGCATCCGCCTGATCTCCGGCTCGGGCTTCAGTGCGATCCGTGAAGCCGCCGGCAAGGCCACGGGCGTCGTCCTCGAGAACGGCGTCACCGTCGAAGCCGACCTGGTCATCCTCGGCCTCGGCGTGCGACCCTACAACCAGCTCGCGGTCGCCGCCGGACTCGGCGTCGGCCCCACGGGTGGCATCCTCACAGATGAGTACCAGCGCACCGCCGACCTCGATATCTACGCCGTCGGCGACGCCGCGGAATACCGCCTCGGCACCACCGGACTGCGCGGACGCGTCCCGCTCGCCGGCATCGCCAACCGCACCGGGCGCCTCGTCGGTGAACACGCCGCGACGGGTAAGTCCGCCACGGCTCCCGCCGCCTGGGGCACCGCTATCATCAAGGTCTTCGGACTCGGCGCGGGTATCGCCGGCGATTCGCTGAAGTCCGCCCTCAAGCGCGGCCTATCGGCCCGCGCGGTCCATATCACCGCCAATCACCACGCCGGTTATTACCCCGGAGCGAAGTCGATGACGCTGAAGCTCGTCTACGAAGCCGGCACGGGCCGTATTCTCGGCGCCCAGGCGGTCGGCGCGGCGGGCATCGACAAACGTCTGGATGTCGTGGCCTCGTTCCTCCACTTCGGCGGCACCGTGCGCGACCTCGCGCAGGTCGACCTCGCCTACGCCCCGCCCTTCGGTTCCGCCAAGGATCCGCTGCACATGGCCGCCTTCGCGGCGATGAACGACCTCGATGGCCTCGCCCCGATCCTCGCGCCCGACGTCGACCTATCCGGCTACCAAGTGGTCGACCTCCGCGATGCCGACGAGTGCGCCGAACTCAAGCTCATCGGCGCCGAACACGCCCGTAATATCCCGCTCAACACCCTGCGCGATCGCCTCGGCGAACTCGACAAGTCCAAGCCCACCGCCGTCGTCTGCCACAGCGGCCTCCGCGCCCACGTGGGCACGCGCCTCCTCCGCGAGCACGGCTTCGGAGCCTTCAATGTCAGCGGCGCCACGTATGTCCGCGACCTCGCTCTCAGCCGTCCGTTGGATATCGCGCCGGCCGCCAGCTCCTGTGGTAGCGTCAAGGCCTGCGGTGCTCCGGGCGCGATCGCCACGGACAGCCATGACGAACTCCATCCGCTCAACGTGATGGCCCAAGCCGGCGCGGGTGCGCTGTTGCTCGACGTCCGTTCGCCCGGCGAATTCCGCTCCGGACGCGTCCAGGGTGCGGTCAACCTGCCCCTTGAATACGTCACTGGTGAATCCGTGCGCGCCCTCCTTGTCGGCAACGACCAGAAGACCGTCGTGCTCCTCTGCGCTTCCGGTGGCCGGGCTCGTACTGCCGCCAAGAAGCTCGGAGCCAGCGGACTCAAGACCCTCGTCGTCCAGGGCGGCACGAACTCCTGCCAGCAGGCCGGACTCCCCATGGACAAGGATGCCGGCGGCATGATCTCCGTCGAACGCCAGGTCCGCATCGCCGCGGGCACCATGGTCTTCACCGGCGTCATGCTGGGCACCTTCGTCCACGGCGGCTTCTACGGCCTCAGCGGCTTCGTCGGCGCCGGCCTCGTCTTCGCCGGCGTCACCGACTGGTGCGGCATGGGCCTGCTCTTAGCCCGCGCGCCGTGGAATAAGTGATGGCATAGGGGACACGTGGGCACGGTGACACGGTGACAAGGGGAGATGCATGCTGCCTTGGGTAGGGGCAGCACCGCGTGCTGCCCTAGTGCCTTGGGTAGGGCTGAGCGGCCCGGTCAGCCGCGGTTGAGCGGGCCGCTCAACCCTACCTGTCGCTCGACTTTCCTCCCCGGACAGGTAGAACTCCCTCATGTCCAAAAAGCCTGCCAAGCCGACCACTTACCCTGAATTCCTGAAGGACCTGCTCGAGGCGAAGTCCCCGACCGG
>CANKZO010000257.1 GCA_947488485.1 Opitutia bacterium
ATCGCCACCGAGCGTCGCACCGGCGCCGCCTTCCGCTCTCCGTTCTCCTGGAAACGCTACGGCAAGAGCGGACTCGAGGTCAGCGAACTCTTCGCCAAGACGGCCGAACATGCCGACGACCTCTGCGTGATCCGCTCGATGAAGGCCGACGTGCCCAACCACGAGCCTTCCCTGCTGCTGATGAACTGCGGCGAAGCCCGCCAGGTCCGCCCGTCCATGGGCTCGTGGGTCACCTACGGGCTCGGCACCGAGAACGAGAACCTGCCCGGCTTCATGACCCTCTGCCCGGGCGGCTTCCCGATTCAGGAGACGCAGAACTGGCAGTGCGGCTTCCTGCCCGGAGTCTACCAAGGCAACTACGTCGACACCTCGAAGCGCTCCGTCGAGGAGCTCATCGAGAATATCCGGAACTTCGGCCTGTCGCGTCCGGCCCAGCGCAAGCAGCTCGACCTGCTCGCCAAGCTCAACGCCGCCCACCAGACCGCCCGCCCGCAGGACGCCGCCCTCGAGGCCCGCGCCCAGTCCTTCGAGATGGCCTACCGCATGCAGCTCGAAGCGACCGACGCTTTCGACGTGGGCCGCGAATCCGAGAAGACCCGCGAGATGTATGGTGATACGACCCTCGGCCGCCAGTTCCTCATCGCGCGCCGTCTCGCCGAACGCGGCGTCCGCTTCATCCAGCTCTGGCACGGCGCTGGTCAGCCGTGGGACAGCCACGACGATCTCGAAGTCCAGCACCGTCGCCTCGCGATGGAAGCCGACCAGCCGATCGCCGCGCTGCTCACGGACCTCAAGCGCCTCGGGATGCTCGACGAGACCTTGGTCATCTGGGGCGGCGAATTCGGCCGCACCCCGACCGTCGAACTGCCTACCCCTGGCTCCAACGCCGGTAAGATCAACGGCCGCGACCATAACAGCCACGGCTTCACGATGTGGATGGCCGGCGGCGGCGTGAAGCCCGGTCACGTCCACGGCGAGAGCGACGAGTTCGGCTTCAAGGCCGTCAAGGACGTCGTCCATGTGCACGACCTGCATGCCACGATCCTCCGCCTCCTTGGCTTCAATCACGAAGAGTTCACGTTCCGCAGCTCGGGCCGCGACTTCCGCCTCACCGACGTTCACGGCAAGATCGTCCAGTCGCTGATCGCCTGATGCGCCTCGCTCTCCTGCTGCTCTGTTTCGCCTGCGCCCCGGCCGGGGCGGTCGAGACCAAGGTCCTGAAGGACATCGCCTACAAAGATGACGTCGTTTCGCTCACGCCTTACGAGCAGGAGCGCTGCAAACTCGACCTCACCGTGCCCGTGGGCGCCAAGGGTTTCGCGACCTACGTCTGGTTCTACGGCGGCGGCCTGAAGAACGGCTCCAAGGACCTGCGGACCGAATTCTGCGCCGAGATCCGCGAAAGCCTCGCCCAAGCCGGCGTCGCGGTCGTGACACCGGACTATCGCCTCAGCCCGAAGGCGAAGTATCCGGCCTACGTCGACGATGCCGCGGCGGCCTTCGCCTGGACGGTCAAGCATATCGCCGATCACGGCGGCGACCCGCGGAAGGTCTTCATCGGCGGCCACTCGGCCGGCGGTTACCTCGCCCTGCTCGTGGCGATGGACCCCGAACGGCTTAAGCCGCACGGACTCACGCTCGGCTCAGTAGCCGGCGTCGCCCAGGTCAGCGGCCAGGTCTTCAATCATTACACCGTCCGCGAAGAACGCGGGCAGGCCCGCTACGGCATCACGTCCGACGAAGCCGCTCCCGCTTTCCATATCCGCAAATCACTCCCACCGATCCTCACGATCTACGCCCAGAATGACATGCTCAGCCGCGCCGAGGAGAACATGTTCTTCGTGACGACCCTCAAGGCAGTTGGACATACGGAGAACTATTCGCTGCGCATCGACGACCGCGACCATGGTACTGTCGGACATAACATCCGGAACCTCGACGACCCCGCCCGCCTCGCGATCCTGAACTTCATCGCCAAGCAGGCCGCCAACCGCTGATCGAGGCAGGTAACCTACCCCTACCCCCACCCCTACCCCTTTTCGGCTATGCTCCTCCGCCTCTCCCTGCTCTGTCTGTTCGCCCTGCGTCTCGCCGCTGCGGAGACTTATGACGTCGTCGTCTATGGCGGCACCTCCGCCGGGGTCATCGCCGCCGTCCAGGCTAAGAAGATGGGCAAGTCCGTCATCATCGTCGGTCCCGATGTCCATCTCGGTGGACTCAGCAGCGGCGGCCTAGGCTATACGGACACGGGCAATAAGGCCGTGATCGGAGGTCTCGCCCGTAACTTCTACCACCGCGTCTGGGTCGAGTATCAGAAGGACGCGACCTGGGCATGGCAGCGACCGGAAGCCTTCGGCAACAAAGGCCAAGGCACCGTCGCCATGGACAAGGACGAACGCACGATGTGGATCTTCGAACCGAGCGTGGCCGAGAAGGTCTTCGAAGATTACGTGAAGGAATTCGGCCTGACCGTCCTCCGCGACGAATGGCTCGACCGCGCCAAGGGCGTACGTCTGGCCGACGGACGGATCGCCGAGATCACGATGCTCTCCGGTAAGAAGTTCGCCGGGAAGATGTTCATTGACGCGACCTACGAAGGCGACCTCCTCGCCGCCGCGGGCGTCAGCTACCACGTCGGCCGTGAGGCGAATTCCGTCTACGGCGAGGAATGGAACGGCAACCAGGTCGGCATCCTCCACCACGGCCACCACTTCGGCGCGGTGAAGAAGCCGATCAGCGCCTACAAGGTCCCCGGCGACCCTTCTTCAGGTCTGCTGCCCCGCATCTCTTCCGAACCTCCCGGCGTGCGCGGCGAAGGCGACAAGCGCGTCCAGGCGTATTGCTACCGCTGGTGCGCGACGGACCATCCGGACAACCGCATCCCCTTCCCGAAGCCGGCGAATTACGACGCCTCGCAGTATGAGCTGGTCGTCCGCGTCCTCGACGCCGGCTGGCGCCAGACTTTCCACAAGTTCGACCTGCTGCCCAACCGCAAGACCGACACGAACAACCATGGTCCGTTCAGCTTCGATAACATCGGGATGAATTACGACTACCCGGAGGCCTCGTATGAGCGCCGCAAGGAGATCCTCGCCGAACACCGCACCTACCAGCAAGGCCTGCTCTGGTTCCTCGCCAACGACCCGCGCGTGCCGGCCGACGTCCGTGAGGAAGCCAACCGCTGGGGCCTGCCGAAGGATGAATTCAAGGACAACGGCCACTGGCCGCACCAGATCTACGTCCGCGAAGCCCGTCGCATGGTCGGCGCCTTCGTGATGACCGAGAACGAACTGACGAAGAAGAAGCCGACGCCGGACTCGGTGGGCATGGGCTCCTACACGATCGATTCCCACAACGTCCGCCGCTACGTGACCCCGGAAGGTAACGTGCAGAACGAAGGCGACATCGGCGTGCCGATCTCACCCTACTCGATCGCGTACGGCGCGCTCGTCCCGAAGCGCGGCGAGATCGCCAACCTCTTCGCCCCCGTGGCCTGCAGCGCCACGCATATCGCCTATGGCTCGATCCGCATGGAGCCCGTCTTCATGATTCTCGGCCAGTCGGCCGCGACGGCCGCCGTGTTGGCGATCGATGGCAACCTCGCCGTGCAGGACGTCCCCTACGCCGCCCTCCGCGCCCGCCTGCTCGCCGATGGCCAGGTGCTCGAGCACGAATCCTCCAAGCTCAAGCCGAAGGGCCATGGCTCAGCCAAGCCGGCCGCCGCCCTCCCGGGCGTGACGGTCGACGACGACGAAGCCACGCTCTCGGGAGAATGGAAGCAGAGCTCCGCCAACGGCGGCTTCGTCGGCGCAGGCTATCGTCACGACGACAAGG
>CANKZO010000258.1 GCA_947488485.1 Opitutia bacterium
GCAGGGCGACGAGCGCGACGACGAAGCACAGCGCGCAGGCGATCGACAGCTTCAGCTGGTCGCGCATCAGGCGCGCCAGGAACGCATCCGAATGGATGGAATCAGGGGTGGAGGGGGACTCGCTCATGGGGTTGGGCAGTAGTCCGTGCAATTATCCGCGGACTGCAAACCCGATGATTTCCCCTTGCCGTTCCTTTTTGCAACTGTATTGCAATAAGGAAACCCCGCCGATGAGCCCCTTTCGCACCACCTTTCTCCTCGCCGCCGCCACGCTCACCGTCTCCGCGCAAGAGCCCGCCCCGCAGAAGCTCAAGCCTGTCGTAATCAAGGGCTCGGCTATCGGTGGCGAAATCACCGCGGTCACGCCTTCCCTGCGACTCAGCGGCGCCGGACTGGAGGCGCTTTCGGTATCCACCCTCGGCGACGTGCTCGCGGACATCCCCGGCGTGGCTTCGACTTACTTCGGTCCTAATTCGGGTCGCCCGGTCATCCGCGGTCTCGAAGGTGATCGCCTGAAGATCGCGCAGAATGGCACGAGTAGCCTCGATGCCTCCAGCGCCAGTCCCGATCACGCGGTGAGCGTCGATCCGCTGACAATCCGCGAGGTGCAGGTGCTTCGCGGCCCGGCGGCCTTGCTCTATAGCTCCAGCATCCTGGGCGGCGTGGTGAACGTGATCGATAACCGCATCCCAGTCGAACGACTGCCCCGTGCGTTCACGCTCTTCGGTCGCGCAGGTTCGGCCGACGGACTCCGTTCGCTCTCGGCCCTAGCCGAAGGCAGCGCAGGCGACTTCGCCTTCCATGTCGACGGCTTCACGAAGTCGACGACTGACCTCTCCACGCCGATCGGCCGCATCGCCGATACGGCCAGCGACAGCCAGGGCGCTGGCTTCGGCGTCTCGCGCGTTGGCCCGTCTGGTTATATCGGGCTTTCCTACTCGGGCCTCGACTCGACCTATGGCGTCACCGAGCCGGGTATCGAGATCGGCCTACGTCAACGCCGCTGGGATCTCGCGGGCTCGGTCAGCGCACCGGCCGCGGCGTTGAAGTCCGTCAGCTACAAGCTCGGCGTCTCCGACTACGCACACTCCGAGTTCGATGGCGGCGTCGCGGGCAGCACTTTCACCAATCAGGGCTGGGATGCGCGCGTCGACTTCGAACTGACGAAGATCGGCGCCATTGAAGGCGTCGTAGGCGTGCAGTCTGGCCGCTTCGATTTTACGGTCGTGGGTGACGAAGCCTTCCTGCCGAATACCCGCAACGCCAACGACGCGCTCTTCGGCTCGTTCGTCCAGTCGCTCTCGACTGACTCCCGTCTCCGTTATGGTTTCCGCGTCGAGTCCGCCAAGGTCTCCGCCGACGCCTGGACGCATGAAGGCCTCGTAAGCATTTACGCCGCAGCTTCCGCTTCGTTCACACCGGCGAGCCTGGCGCTGGCTTGGGTCAAGGACCTGAACGCCCAGTGGTCGACCACGCTCAGCCTGACCCGCACCGAACGCGCCCCTAATTTCCAGGAGCTCTTCGCCGATGGTCCACATATGGGCACCGACGCCTATGAGGTTGGCGATCGCACGCTGGGCAAGGAGAAGGGCGTCGGCCTTGAGCTCGAGCTCGCCAAAACGCGCGGCACAATTTCGGGTAGCTTCTCGGTCTACTACAACCGTTTCAGTTCCTTCATCAGCCAGCAGGCGAACGGCTTTGGGCCTAATCTGACCGGGCGCGCCACACCAGGCCCGAATTACTCCTCCGGCGTCGACCAGCTCGCACGCTATGACTTCGTCTCCGTACCAGCGGACTTCTATGGCGCCGAGGCGAAGGTGAACTTCCAGCTGCAGGACGAGGCGACCGCGAAGTACGGCCTCGAGTTCTTCGGCGACTCCGTGCGCGCCTCGAACCGCGACACCTCCGAAGCACTCCCGCGCATCTCGCCCGGCCGCGTCGGCGCGGCCTTGCACGGTTTGCAGTCGGGCTGGTCTTGGCGCCTCGACGCCACGTATCACCTCGCGCAGAACCGCCTCGCGACGGATGAGACCCCGACCGCAGGTTACACGATGGTCGGCGCCAGTTTCGGCCGCGACTTCCAGGTCGCCGGCGCCGCCGCCCGCTTCACGCTCCGTCTTACAAACCTCTTCGACGTCGAAGCCCGTAACGCTTCATCCTTCATCAAGGATGCCTTGCCGTTACCGGGTCGTGGACTAGAAGCAGGTCTGAAGCTGAGCTTCTGATCTTTTGGCCGCCGTCCTCTCCATCGCCTCGCAAGACCGCCTCTGCGCCTGGGCTACCGCCCTCGGCTCGGCGACGATTGTGGTCTGCGTGCTGGGCGAACTGGCCGGCCCGGTTCGGCTCCCCGCCGAACACGATCATGACCATGGCGCCGGAGCACCGGTGCAGTATTTCACTCCGCCCGCCAAGCCCGCGAGCCCCTCGCCGGTAATGGACGAAGCGTCGCCGCAGGTTCCGAAGGCCTCGCTGGAAGTCGTCGCCGCCGTCGCACCAATAGCTGCCGTGCCGGTGACCGCCATGCCTGCCTTGGTCCAGGTCTCCGCCTTGCTTCCTGTCAAATCCGCCGCGGCGCCCCGTACCGCTCTCTCCGCGCCTCCTTCCGCTGAACGTTTCGTGCCGGACATGCCCGGCGAATTCCCGGATCCGCCTTATCCTCGTTGGGCCCGCCAGCAGGGCGTCCAGGGTAGGCTGCTCGTTCTCGTCGACGTCGCCGCCTCCGGCGCACCCTCGTCCGTTGCGGTCCGCGAGTCCAGCGGTCATCCGTCGCTCGACCAACATGCCGTCGACTGGCTGCGCCAACAATGGACGTGGGCGCCCGGCGCCCCTCGTCGTTTCCTCGTGCCTCTCGTCTTCGAACTTCAATAATCCCCTCCATGTCCCTCCCTCTCGCCAACACCGCGGTCGACCTCTTCCTGCAAGGCGGACCGATCATGTATCCGCTGCTCATCGCCGCCTTGATCGCCATTGCGGTCGTAGGCGAGCGCCTCGTGTGGTGGTTCCGCACCGCTGGTCGCCGTGATCCCGCCGCCGTTGCCGCCGCCCTCAAGGCCGCCGAAGCGGGCGACTGGTCCGCCGCCGAGCAGGCCGTCGCGAAGTCCGAAGATCCCGTCGCCCGCGTGCTCCGTGCCGGGCTCGCCCACCGCGCGGGTTCGTTCGAGGGCGCCGTCCAAGTGGCGTCCGCCGCCGAGCTGCGCGAAGCGGCTCGTTTCATCACCGTGCTCGACACGCTCGTGACGCTCGCCCCGCTGCTCGGCCTGCTGGGGACGGTCACCGGCATCATGGGCTCGTTCACTTCGATCGGCTCGGATGAGCTCGCCGTGACGAAGGTCACCGGCGGCATCGGCGAGGCGCTCATCGCAACCGCCGCGGGTCTGGGTATCGCCATCGTGACGCTTGTCCCGCTGAACCTGCTGTCGAGCCGCCTGAGCGGCTTGCAGGCCGACCTCGAGGCCGCCGCGACGACCCTGCAGGTCGCCATCCAGAAGGGGAGGGTCTCGTGAAGATTCCGTCCCCGTTGCCGCACCGGCGCCCCCGGCTGGAGATCATCCCGCTGATCGACATCATGTTCTTCCTGCTGGCGGCCTTCATGCTCGTCAGCGTGACGCTCCATAAGAATCACTGCATGCCGGTGAACCTCGAAGGCGCCGCCACTGGTCATTCCGAGCTTAAGACTGATGCGGTCACAATCTCGGTCGACCGCGCGGGCCAGGTGTTCGTCGACCGCACGGCCGCCACCTTGCCTGACCTCCGCCAGACGCTGCTCTCCCGTGTCAAAGCCAACGCCGGGGTGGCGGTCTACATCGCTGGCGACGCCGACACCCCGCATGGCC
>CANKZO010000259.1 GCA_947488485.1 Opitutia bacterium
CCATCGAGGCGCCCATGAACGAGAAGTCCATGATCGCGAGGGAGACCGGGAGGCCGTCCATCAGGCCGTGGCCGCAGACGACGGAGTCGCGGAGGCCGGACTTCTTCTGGTGCTGGGCGAGGCGCTCGGGGTAGGAACCGCCGGCGGTGAATTTGAGGGGGTCCTTGGAGACCAGCTTACTGTCGGTCTCCTTCCAGGAGCCGTCGTCGATCAGGAGGGCGATGCGGCGCTTGGTAGACAGGCGTTCGTGGTAGCCGCTGATCGGGAAGACGTTCCAATTGGCCTCAAGGTCCTTGGTGTAGACCATCTCGCCATCGAGGGGACACTTGGTCCAGAGACCTGCCGGGATATCCTTCTTCTTAGGAGTCGGGGTGTGCGTGCGCTTGCGGAAGACGGCCATGGTGAATGCCCGAAGATAAGCCTGTAAATGTCGCAAAGAAAGGTGAAAGTGCCTTGTTTTCCACAAAAAGACCGCACAGGCAGGCAGTTCCAGATTTCCCACCTTGGCTAAATGGTATTCAGCCTCAATTCTCCGAAATCGTGAAGCGTCTAATCTATGCTCTAACCAGGCTCACTAGACGAGCATGGCGGCTAGGGATGAAGCCACTTGGCGGGCGCGCAGACTCATCGCCTAAACGAGTGGTCCTACTTGTCGTCGCGACCAATAAATACCTCCGATTCGTAGAACCCCTGCTGGTGTCCGCGGACAGGCACTTCGTCCCCGGCCATTCATACGAGGTACTTCTATTCACTAATCTCGATGAAAGCCCGGAGTGCCGGCAACTTGTGGCCCGAAGGGCTGGACAGTCCCGGGGTAAAATCCACCTGCAGCATATCGAGCACTCTCCGTGGCCGATGATGACGTTGCTGAGGTATCGCTTCTTCACCCAGTCCGCGGCGACGATTCTTGAGTATGATTATGCCTTCTATTCAGACTGTGATATGCGTTTTGTCGCAGAGGTGGGAGAGGAGATCCTCGGCGAAGGCCTTACCGCCGTACGGCATTGTGGCTTCCATGACAAAGGTCGGACGCTCTTCACCTATGAGACCAGGCCGGAAAGCAAGGCCTACATTCCAGCCAACGAAGGCCTGCATTATTTTGCAGGCGGCTTCCAAGGTGGCAGATCCGCCGCCTATGTCCACGCCGCCGCAGAATGCTCGCGACAGATCGATGATGACCTGTCGCGAGGGATTACGGCGGTCTGGCATGACGAGTCTCACTGGAACGCCTTCCTTTACCGACAGCCGCACGGCGTGACCATGCTTGATCCCGGCTACTGCATGGGAGAGCGGATGCGGACGCCGTACCCGCCCATGATCCTCGCCCTCGACAAGGATCATTCGGAGATGCGCACCGAAGTCTGACCGGCTTAGCGCGGACCGCGTTCGGAGCCGGCGAGACGCTCGAGGAGTTTCTCGTAGGCGTTCACGGCACGCTCGGCCATGACGAGTTCGAAATTCTCGTTCGGGGCGTGCAGGTGCGACTCGGGCGTGAACAGGCCGATCATCACGGAATCGAGCCCGGTCTCGCGGCGGATGTCGCCGATGATGGGCACGCTGCCGCCTTCGCGGAGATAGAGCGGGCGCTTACCGAAGGCTTCGCCGATGGCCTTGTCGGCCTCGCGGAAAGCCTTGGCGAGGACGGGATTCTGACCGGCCGGGGTGTTCGGGCGGTCCGGCGGACAAACG
Organism: Opitutia bacterium; assembly: GCA_947488485.1. Next base: position 1,690 of record CANKZO010000259.1, read on the forward strand.
AAGTAGGCCACATTGCCCTGCATCTCGATAAGGTCGACGCGCACGCCTTTCGGAGCGCGGGCGTGGATGGCCGCAGCGACCTTGCGGTGCACGTCGGCGGGATCTTGGCCAGGGACGAGGCGGCAGGTGATCTTGGCAAAAACCTTCGACGGGATGACGGTCTTGGAGCCCTTGCCCTGGTAGCCACCGCCGATGCCGTTGAACTCCAGCGTCGGCGCGAAGCGCACGGCTTCGAGTCCGTCGAGGCCCGGGGCGGGATGGAGTTCATCGACGCCCAGGGCGCGACGGTAGCCGTCTTCGCTCAATGGCAGCTTGCGGAGTTCTTCGCGCTCCCAGCGGGTCGGCTGTTCGACGCCGTCGTAGAAGCCTTCGACCGTGACGGCGTTATCGGCGTCGTGCAGCGAGGAACAGAGTTCGGCCAGCGCCTGGATGGGATTATAGACGGCGCCGCCATGGAGGCCGGAGTGCAGGTCGGACTTCGGGCCGGTCAGGCCGACTTCGAGACCGATGATGCCGCGCAGGGCCGTCGTGATGACGATCTGGTCGGATGACGGCGAGGCGGTGTCGGAAAGGATGACGCAATCGGCCTCGGCGAGCTCGGCCTTATGGTTATGCAGGAATTCCGGGAAGCTCGGGGAGCCGATCTCTTCTTCGCCTTCGATGAGGAAGGTGATGCGGAGCGGCAGGTTCGGGCAGCGCTTGAGCAGACGGGCGAGCGCGACGACCGCGACCAGGTGCGGACCTTTGTTATCGGCGGTACCGCGACCCCAGATCTTGCCATCGCGCACGACGGGCTCGAAGGCCGGGGAGGTCCAAAGATTCAGCGGATCGGCCGGCTGCACGTCATAGTGGCCGTAGAGGACGATGTGGGGCCATTCCTTCGGGCCGCGACGGCGACCAAGCACGATCGGGTGGAGAGGCGTCGGGACGACTTCGACCTCGAGCCCCGCCTGCTTGAGCAGCCCGCAGATATGTTCGCGCGCACCGTCCATGCCCGCCTTGAAGGACGGGTCGGTGGACACGCTCGGGTGCTTCACGTAATCGATTAATTCGCGGACGAGATCCATGCCTTCATTAGGGAGGGAACGCGCCGAAGGGCAAGAGAGAGGCGGGCGAAGGCCGTGCAAAGGTGCAAATGCGGCGGAGCCGCGTGCAAAAGTGCAAAGGTGTTTTGTTGAGGGGTAGGGGCAGGGGTAGGGGTAGGCCAATCCGTTCAGGTCTCGGGTCTCAGCCGTCGGGAGCCAGGTTCAGGGGTTCAGGTTCGGGTACAGGTTCCGGACCTGAATCTTACCCCGTACCCGCACCTGTCCTGACAACCCGTAACTGAGACCTGAGGGCCGAGACCTGGGACCCGAAAATGTCTTCACGTTTGCACCTTTGCACAGGCCGTAGGCCGCTTTGCACTTTTGCACCTCTCTTTCCTACCCCTGCCCCTACCCCTGCCCCTACCCCTATCATTTTGTCTTCCCCCTTCCCTCTCTCTGGGAACAGTGATGGCATGTCCCCCGCGGAACAGTTGAAGGTCATGAAGTCCCGCACCGAGAAATTCATCGGTGAGGCGGAGATCCTCAAGCGCCTAGAGGCCGGCAAGACCCTCCGCGTGAAGCTCGGCGTCGACCCTACCCGCCCCGACCTGACCTTCGGCCACATGGTCGTCTTCCAGAAGCTCCGCCAGTTCCAGGAGCTCGGCCACCAGGCCGTCCTCATCATCGGCGACTACACCACCCGCATCGGCGACCCCACCGGCAAGTCCGAGACGCGCCCGGTACTCTCCGAGCAGGAGATCGAGGAGAACGCCAAGACCTACCTCGAGCAGGCCTACCAGATCCTCGACCCGAAGAAGACCGAGGTCCGCCGCAACAGCGAGTGGTTCGGCAAGATGTCGTTCCTCGACGCCCTCCAGCTCAGCCGCCGCATGACGGTGGCCCAGATGCTCGCGCGCGATGACTTCGCCAAGCGCCACGAATCCAATACCCCTATCTCAATCGTCGAGTTCCTCTACCCGCTCCTCCAGGGCTACGACTCCGTCATGCTCAAGGCCGACATCGAGATCGGCGGCAGCGACCAGCTCTTCAACATGCTCGTCGGCCGCGACCTGCAGGAACAGGACA
>CANKZO010000260.1 GCA_947488485.1 Opitutia bacterium
TCAAAGCCCGCAGCCGCCCGGTGGCCTCGGAGTCGCCCGAGAGGGCGATGCGCTCCATCACGGCACCGGCATACTTGACGAAAAAGGCCTCCTGGCGGTCGAGGCGGACATTCCGGAAACCGGCGCCGGCCAAGACGGGCTCGATCCGATCCCACAACACGTGGCAGGTGAGGTCCTGCGAGCCGAGATTCTCGAGGATGGCTCCCGAAAGCTGATGACTGCGGTAGGCCCGCGCCGTGCCCGCCGGCGATGATTCAAGGCACTGCGCGATGGTCTTGCCGTAATCGAGCAGGATCACCGCTCCGGTCCAAGATCCGGTGAGGAGCTTGCGTAGCAACTCCTCCGCGGCCAACGGCGCATCGATAATCCAACCTTCTTCGACGACAGGCAAAGCACCGGCGAACTCCGCGGCGGCAGGGGTGGAGAATTCCGCGAGAGGCTCCACGGTCAGTTCGGCGCCGTCGACCCGCACGCCGAGTTCGCGCCACGCTACGCCTTGGAAGATAAAGCGGTGGAAGGGCTGAGCGTCGAGCAGCTCGTTCGCGACGAGGACGCTGCGCGCCGGGAATGCGGGATCAGCACCGAAGCGGAAGGTGCGCAGTTCGACGAACTGCGACGCGACGCCGGCGTAGTGAGTCTGCCCGGGTTCGGCGCCGACCTCGACGAGGGCGTGCGTCTTCAAGTCGCCGACGAGCGACTTCGCCGCGCCGGCGATGAGTTCACCGAACATGGGGCCGAGCGCCGCCGCGGTAGTGAAGTCCGTGCCGGCATCCTTGCCGACGCGCGTCCGGTCCGCGACGTAATACCCGAGCCCCGGGGCGTAGAGGGCCGCCTCGACGAGGCGCGCGAACGAGACCACGCCGCCGCGGGCCTCGCGACGGAGCAAGGCGACGATGGCGTCATGTCGGGCCGCGGGCTCCACGCCAGAAGCGTTATGCGGTCTTTTCCGCTCCGCCAGACGAATCGGGATTGAGCCGACCTCCGAATTGGGCTGACTGCAGGCAGATGATCCTCGCGATCGAAAGTTCCTGCGATGAATCGGCCCTGGCGCTCTTCGACCCGGCCCGCGGCATCGTGCGCGAACTGATCAGCTCGCAGGCGGCGGAACACGAGAAATACGGCGGCGTGGTCCCCGAACTGGCCAGCCGCATGCACCTCTCCGCCCTGCCCCTCCTGCTCGCCGATTTCCGCGCCGAGCTGGCACAGGCGAAGACCATCGCGGTCACCCGCGGCCCAGGCCTGTTGCCCTGCCTGTCGATGGGCGTGACCCTCGCCCGTTCGCTCGCGCTTGCCCGCGGCCTCCCGATCGTCGGCGTCAATCACCTGCGCGCCCATGTGCACTCGCCGTTCATCGCCGTGCACGCGGCGGATCCGGCGGGTTTCGCCGCGGCCCGCGCGGCCCTGCTCCCACATCTCGCCATCGTGGTCTCCGGCGGCAACACGCTGCTGGTGAAACTCGACGAACAGCTCCGTCTTACGGTCGTCGCGCGTACGGTCGATGACGCCGCCGGCGAAGCCTTCGACAAAGGGGCGAAACTACTCGGTCTGCCCTACCCGGGCGGCGCGCTCATCGAGAAGCACGCCCAGCAAGGCGACGTCCGGAAATTCGTCTTCCCGCGCGGCATCCCGGAGAAGGCCGACCTGCGTCTCAGCTTCTCCGGACTCAAGACGGCGCTGCGCTACCAGCTCGAAAAGATGTCCGACGCCGACGTGGCCGCGGCCCTGCCTGACCTCTGCGCGGGTTATCAGCATGCGATCATCGAACAGCTGGTCTCGAAGACCGGCGCGGTCCTCGATCTCGGCGGCTACAAGTCCGTGGGTCTTTCCGGCGGCGTGGCCAATAACCGCACGCTCCGCTCTCGCCTCACGAACGCGGCCCAGCAACGCGGCCTGCCGATGCTGGTCGCCGAACCGAAGCACTGCGGTGATAACGCGGGCATGATTGCCTTCGCGGCGTGGGCGGACGTCGGCCTACCCGTCGGCGCCGCGGCCGTGCCGGCGGCGAGCCTGACGGTCGATCAGGTCTAAGCGGCCTGCTTGACGAGTTCGGTGAACGCCCGGAACTGGGGATGCGTCGCGTCTCCGAGCAGCGCGTAGAAGACCGTCTCGGTCGGCAGCACGTGGGCTCCGGCAGAGCGCAAGGCTGCAAGGCAGGCCTGTCCATCGTCCGACCGGCGGCCGGTCACGGCGTCGGAGAGGATCGTGACGCCCATGCCCTCGCGGAGCGCATCCATGGCGGTCTGGTAGACGCAGACCGGGATTTCCAAGCCACAGATGAGCAACTGGCTCACCTCGGCCTTGGCGAAGGCCTCGGTCAGACCCGGCGCCCCGAACGCCGAGAAGGCAGTCTTACCGAACACGGCCCGACCTTCGCCCGCGGCGGCCAGGAGATCCGGATGGGTCGGCCCGAGCTTGGCCGGGACTTGTTCGGTGAAGAGGACGGGGACCGCCAGCAGTTGGGCGGCGGCGACGGCTAGTCGGCAACGGCGCAGGCAGGCCTCGCCCTCGGGCATGGCCTTGAGGAAGGTCGGCTGGACGTCCACGACGAGCAAGGCGACGCCGGCGGCGGGGGTTTCGGACATGCCCGGCAGACTGCCCGGGAGGGCCAATAAGTCAGCCGCAAACCGCCGTGAATGGGGTTGCCCGCCCCGCCCCGCCCGACTTCTCTTAGCGGTCATGGACTGGCAGGTTAAACCTATCGCGCGCGTCTGCGCCGCTTCCGGCAAGGAACTCCACGTCGGCGACCTCGTGACGTGCGTCGTCTTCAAGCCCCTCGGCGGCAACATCGAGCGCCTCGACGTGCTCAAGGAACACGCCGCGAGCTTCCAGCCCGATGGCATCCTGCTCGGCCGCTGGAGCCGCGAGGTCAAGGAACGCGGCGAGGAAGAACAGGCCCAGCGGGCCCAGCTCCTGGCGTCCCGCGAGGAGTTCTTCCTCTCCCTTTACGAAGACCCCGCCGACCCGTCGGGCGACAAGGGCGTGCTCAAGCACATCCTCGCGATGCTGCTCGAGCGTAAGCGCATCATCAAGCAGGTGGGCGCCGCCGCCGAAGGCCAGCTGACGTATGTCCACGCCGCCAGCAAGCAGACGTATCTCGTGCCGATGATCGACCTTCAGCCCGCCCACATCCTGCAGGTCGGCGCTTCGCTCGACCTGCTCGTCGGCTAAGCCCTTCCATGACCTCTCTCCGCCTCCTGGCCGCCCTTGCCGTCCTGCTGCTCGCCGGCTGCAAGAACAACGACATCCCCGAGGAGATCGCGTCCGTCTTCGTCGAGGCTTCGCCGGCCCTCAGCCCGGCGATGAAGCAGCAGGTCCGCCTGCCGGTCAGCCAGCTGGCCGTGTCGGTGATGACGCGTGCGCTCGTCCCGGCCGAAGAGATCCTCAACACCTATCCGATCACCAGCGGCGACCCCGACCTGCGTCAGGATTTCCTGCTCGTGCAGCTCGACCGCAAGGCCGCCGTCGACGTGATGAACTACACCAAGGAGGCCGTCGGCCGCCACTTCGTCCTGGTCATCAACGACACGGCCGTGGGCATCATGCCGATTGATAACCAGATCACGGACGGCAACCTGATCTTCCACGTCGAGCAGAAGGGCATGACCAACAGCCAGGCGGTGATGGATATCAGCCGCCGCCTCAACATCTCCGCGCTCAAGCTCCGCAAGATCAAGGAGTCCGAACGTCAGTGAGCCTGCGGATCCGCCTCGCCCTCCTCTCCCTCGGCCTGGCGTCGGTCCCGCTGTTCGCCACGGAGGTCGTCTGGCCGACCACCCTTGACCTGAGCACGGTCCGC
>CANKZO010000261.1 GCA_947488485.1 Opitutia bacterium
AGACGGGCGGCGCGGGTAACCGCCTCGGCAAGACGGACTATAACTTCGAATGGGACCCCGCCATCTACGACTCGCATGACTGGGCAGGCCGCAAGTCCGGCCAACCGTTCTTCATGCAGGTCCAGCTAAACGGTGGAAAACTGCGTGAAGGCCAAGAAGCCGCCCGAGTGAAATTTCGTGAACATGTCGTCAGTGAACTGGGCGCCGTCACCGACCCCAGCAAGGTCACCCTGCCGCCCTACTACCCGCGCGACCCGGTGCTACTGCAAGACTGGGCCGATTACCTCGACGCCGTCCGCATGACCGACCTGCACGTCGGCCGTGTGCTCGCCCGCCTCGAAAAGGAAGGCCAGCTGGCGAACACGCTGATCGTCTTCATGACCGACCACGGCATCAGCCACGCCCGCGGCAAGCAGTTCCTCTACGAGGAAGGCGCCCATGTGCCGCTCGTGATCCGCGGTCCCGGCGTCCCCGCCGGCCAAGTCCGCCCGGATCTCGTCGAACACATCGACCTAGCCGCCCTCTCGCTCGCCGCCGCCGGCCTCGGCGTCCCGGCCTGGATGCAAGGCAAGGACATCCTCGCGCCTAACTACGCGAAGCGCGACGAGGCTTTCTCCGCCCGCGACCGCTGCGACGAGACCACCGAGAAGCTCCGCAGCCTGCGCACGGACAAGTTCATCTACATCCGCAACTATCACCCGGAGCGTCCTCACCTGCAGCCCTGCGCCTACAAGGACGGCAAGCAGATCGTGCAACAGCTCCGCGCCCTGCACGCCGCCGGCAAACTCTCGGAACTCTCCGAGAAACTCCTCTTCAGCCCTACCCGCCCTCGCGAAGAACTCTACGAGCTCTCGGCCGACCGCTGGCAGATCCGCAACCTGGCGGAAGACCCGGCCTACGCATCCGTGCTAGCCGAGCATCGCCGCCGCCTCGACGCCAAGCTCGTCGCGACCAAGGACCCTGCTCCCGAGTCCATGGCCATGTATGACAGCGACATGAAGCCCTACGTCGGCAAGGGCAACCCTGAGGTCGAACGCAATATCACGCAGATGAAGCGTTGGGCCGCCGAAGGAAAGTAATCTCATGCGCCCCCTGCTCTGCCTACTGCTCGCGTTGACGGCGTCCGCCGCCGACCGCCCCAACATCGTCGTCATACTCGCCGACGACTACGGCTACGGCAGCGCCGGCTGCTACGGCGCTGACCCGAAACTGGTCCGCACGCCCGCGATCGACCGGCTTGCCGCCGAAGGCCGTCGCTTCACCGATGGCAATACGACGTCCTCCGTCTGTTCCCCTACCCGCTACTCGCTGCTCACCGGCCGCTACTGCTGGCGCACCTCGCTGACGCATGAAGTGCTCGGCACGTTCTCGCCCCTGCATATCGAGCCGACCCGCGTCAACCTGGCCTCCCTGCTGAAAGCGAAGGGTTACCGCACCGCCGCCGTGGGTAAATGGCACCTCGGTTACGGCCGGGAGAACGAAGACCCGAAGTGGCGCACGGATTACCAGGCCGAACTCTCCCCGGGTCCGCTTGATATCGGCTTCGACTATCATTTCGGCGTGCCCAGCAACCATGGCGACCTCACGGGCGTCTATGTCGAGAACCGCTTCGTCTACGGCCTCCGCTCCGGAACTTTCCCCACCGGCATGAAGCTAGCTGGCCCTGCGGCCGACAGCGATGACTACCAGGCGACCTACGGGCCCGAGGATACGGAGAACGGGCGGGCGAAGATCCTCGAACTGGATGCGCCACGCCGGAAAAAAGAGCGGGTCATGATGGTGCTCACTGACAAGGCTACGGGCTGGCTCGAAGCCCAGCCTAAGGACCAGCCCTTCTTCCTCTACTTCACGCCCGTCGCCGTCCACAACCCGGTCACTCCCGACAAAGACCTCGCCGGGAAAAGCGTGGCCGGCCCCTACGGCGACTGGATCCATGAACTCGACCTGAGCGTCGCCCGCATCCTCGCCACCCTCGATAAGATGGGAGCGACGGAGAATACGTTGATCCTCTTCACCAGCGACAACGGTGGCGTATGCAGGCCGGAGAACGAGCGCCTCCTGCAGACCACCGCTTCCAAGGCAGGACTGAAGATCAACGGCACGCTCCGCGGCAGCAAGCACGACGTCTGGGAAGGCGGCTTCAAGGTGCCCTTTATCGCGCGCTGGCCCGGCAAGGTGGCCGCCGGCTCCACGGCCAAGCAGACGGTCAGTGTGGTCGATATCCTGGCGACGACCGCGGAAATCATCGGTACGCCGCTCCCCGCCAAAGAGATCGGCGCCGAGGACAGCCGCAGCTTCCTGCCCGTACTCCTGGGCTCCGCCGACGCCAAAGGCCGCGAGGACATAATCGTCCACAGCGCCGACGGGACGTTTGCGGTCCGCAAGAGCCGCTGGAAGTGGATCGAGGGCGTACCCGTCGATGAGATCACCGAAGGCGCGCGCAGGTCACGTAAAGACCAGTTCCGCTCCCAACTGTATGATCTCGAGACAGACCCAGGCGAGACCAAGGATGTCTCAGCGGTGCACCCAGAGGTCGTGGCTGAAATGAAGGACCTCCTCCGCCGCTATCGCGATGGCGGCTACAGCCGCGAACTGCCTCCGGCGGACGTGAAGCCCACCCACGCACGCATCGCCACCCTACCTTCGCTGCAGGGCAAGATCATGCTCGATGAGACTCTGATGAAACTTCCGGGCAAACCTTGGCTCACCTCCGCCGGCGAATGGACCGCACGCGACGGTGGCGTGTTCGCGCAGCCCAAGGGCGGCTCGGAGAAGCCGGCGTCACTGCGCACGCCGCTCGCGTTCGGTGACGGCGTCCTCGAGTGCGAAGTGAACCTGCAGGGAGCGAATCGCGTCTCGCTCCGCTTCGGTGCCAGCGAAGCGGGCTTCCGGCTCGTGGTCTCGCGTACCTCCGCGATCCTGACCAAGAATCCGTCCAAGGGCGAGCCCGACAAGGCCACCGAAGACCTCGCCAAGAAGAACCTTAAACTCGCGGCCGGTGGATGGGTTCCGGTCCGACTGACCTTCAAAGGCGACGAAGTGACCGTCCAGGTCAACGACCAGACCTTCAAGGGCAAGCATCCCAGCCTCGGCAAGGACAAGACCTCGCTCGACCTGCTTGTCTTCGGGGCCACCGCCGGCTTCCGCAACATCCGCGTCGCCCAATAATTCCATGCGTCTCCTCGCCAGCCTCCTCCTCGCCGTCTCGCTCAACGCCGAGACCGTCGCCGACCGCAAGGTGGTGCTCGGCCTCGTGGACACCTGCGCCCAAGCCCCCAAGACCTATGAAGCCGACGGCTTCAAGGCCGACGGACAAGTCCGCGCGATCTTCTACGACGCCCTGACTTGGAATAGGAAACCCACGCGCGTCTTCGCTTGGATCGGCCTGCCGGCCAAGCGCGACGGCAAGGTCCCCGGCATGGTGCTGGTCCATGGCGGCGGCGGCACAGCCTACAAGGAGTGGGTCCAGAAGTGGAACGCCCAAGGCTTTGCGGCCATCAGCATCGCGGTGGAAGGCCAGACCGACGTCGACGAGAAGAAGGATGCCAAAGGCCGGCCCATCTGGGCGCGTCATGCCTACTCCGGGCCCGCCCGCGATGGCACCTTTGCCGACACGAAGCTCCCGCTGAAAGAGCAGTGGATGTATCACGCGCTCGCCGACACGATGCTGGCGAACTCACTCCTACGCTCCCTGCCCGAAGTCGACGCCACGAAGATCGGCGTGATGGGCGTCTCCTGGGGCGGCGTGATCACGAGCACGGTCATCGGGCTCGACGCGCGTTTCGCCTTCGG
>CANKZO010000262.1 GCA_947488485.1 Opitutia bacterium
CCTCCGGCTTACCGGAGACGAAGCCGGGCAGCTTGCTGTCGCCACCTTTTAGGGTCGAGGCCAACGTCCTCATGTCCAGTCCGCCCTTGATCTTCGCCTCGTCCTTGCCGTGACACGCGAGGCACTTGTCATGGAAAAGCGGCGCGACGCGACGGACAAACAGCATTTCCGCATCCGTATCCTGAGCCAACGCAGGCAAGGTCCCACTAATGCAAAGAATTACGACACTTCCGATTTTCATGGGGTGGGAGTTATCAAACTCTATTCTCACCTTTTCCCCAAGCCACGCAAATCTATGCGTGGTATTTGTAATAACAGCATTAAGCCTATTTTAACGACGGATACTCTTATCTTGACTAGCGTACGGCGCGCAGAATGAGACAAATTTTATGAAGGGAACACTTGTCGTTCAGGTGGGTCGTAGTGTAGTCCTTAGGCACCCCGAAACAGACTGTCACAGGTCTCCGAATTACTTATAACCGTATGCGCTCCTTCCTGCTCCTTTCCCTTTTTGCTGCCGTGGCTTTAGCCGATGGTCCGAAGGATAACATCCCTGCCGCCGTCCGACCGATCCCGCCGACCGATAAGGCCTTGGCTTTGCCCGAAGCCGACAAGGTGACGCTGACCAAGGAGCTCGCCGAACTGCGAACGGCCATCGACGCCGCCGCGAAGGCTCAGGCGAAGAACCCACGCCTCGAGGAGTTCCTGGCTGACATCGAGATCTTCCACAAGGCGGTCGATTGGGCCGGCAAGTACAACGAGTATTTCAACAAGGGCGAATTCAAGACCGCCCATGAGCTCGTCGCCGAAGGCAAAGCTCGCGCCGCCTCGTTCCTCAAAGGAGAGACGCCGTGGACTCGCCAGACCGGTCTGGTCGTACGTGGCTACAAGTCGAAGATCGACGGTTCGGTGCAACCTTACGGCATGGTCATCCCGGATAACTACGCCGGTTCCCTGATGCGTCTCGACTTCTGGTGTCACGGACGCGGCGAGACCTTGAGCGAACTCGCCTTCCTCAGCGATCGCCGCAAGAACGTCGGTCAGCTCCCAGCCAACAACCGCCTGGTCCTCCATCTCTATGGCCGTTACTGCTGCGCCAACAAGATGGCCGGCGAGGTCGACCTCTGGGAGGCCTACGCCCACGCCCGTAAGAGCTACAATATCGACGACGACCGCCTCTTCATCCGTGGATTCTCCATGGGCGGCGCGGCCGTCTGGCAGTTCGGCGCCCACTACACGGATCGCTGGTGCGGAATCAGTCCAGGTGCCGGCTTCTCCGAGACCCCTGAGTTCCTGAACGTTTTCCAGAATGAGGACGTCTCCAAGATCCCGTCCTGGCAGAAGACCCTGTGGGCTTGGTATAACGCCACCGACACCGCCATCAACTTCCGTAACGCCCCGACGGTCGCCTACAGCGGCGAGATCGACAAGCAGAAGCAGGCCGCCGACGTCATGGCCCGCGAGATGGGCAAGGTTGGCCTGGAGCTCACGCACATCATCGGACCGCAGACCGCCCATAAGATCCATCCGGACTCCATGGTCGAGATCGAGCGCCGCCTCGCCGCCATCGCCGCGAGCGGTCGCGTACGCACGCCGAAGGAAGTCTCCTTCGCCACCTACTTCCTGCGCTATGACCGCATGCACTGGGTGCAGGTCGACCGCATGGTCGAACATTGGAAGCAGGCCCGCGTCGACGCCAAGCTGGTCGACGAACGTGCCATCGAGGTCAAGACGACCAACGTCGCCGGCCTGACGCTCGACTTCGCCCCGGGCGATGCCGTCCAGTCGCAGTTCGCCCCGACCGCCGTGACCATCGACGGCCACAAGGTCCTGACCTCGGTCAAGACCGCTTCGGACCGTTCATGGAAGGCCACCTTCGCCCGTGATTCGAAGAACGGCGAGTGGACGCAGGTCGCCGCGCATGCCGACAAGGGTGCGCATAAGCGTCACGGCCTTTCCGGCCCGATCGACGACGCGTTCATGGACTCCTTCTTGTACGTCGCTCCGACCGGCCAGCCGTTCAACGCCAAGGTCGGCGGTTGGGCCAAGTCCGAGATGGAGCGCGGCGCCCGCGAATGGCGTCGTCAGTTCCGCGGCGATGCGCCGACGAAGACCGACGCGCAGGTCAAGGACGAGGACATCGCCAAGAGCAACCTCATCCTCTGGGGTGATCCTTCCTCGAACGCCGTCCTCGCCAAGATCGTCGCCAAGCTCCCGATCCAGTGGACCGCCGACAAACTCGTCGTCGATGGCAAGATCTACTCGTCCGCCGACCATGCGCCGATCCTCGTCTACCCGAACCCGTTGAACCCGCAGAAGTACGTCGTGATCAACAGCAGCTTCACCTACCGCGAATACGACTACCTCAACAACGCCCGTCAGGTCGCCAAGTTGCCCGACTGGGCCGTCGTCGACCTTAAGGTCGCCCCTGATGCCGTCGCACCGGGCGCCATCCCCGCCGCCGGCTTCTTCGACGAAGCCTGGCAGTTCCGCGCTTCCAAGTAATCTCAATCACCCATCCCCATGGCCATCATCACCGAAAAAGACCTCCAGCCCACCTACGACGTCATCGTCGTCGGCTCCGGCGCGGGCGGCGGTCAGTCCGCCTACACGCTCACCATGAACGGCGTGAAGGTCCTCATGCTCGAGGCTGGTCGTAATTACGACCCGGTCACCGAGACCCCGATGTTCCAGTCCAAGGCCGACGCGCCCCTGCTCGGCATGGGCACGCGTGAGAAGCCCTTCGGCTTCCATGACGCGACCGTCGATGGCGGCTGGGAAGTCCCCGGCGAGCCTTATACCCAGGCTTCGACCGACCCCAAGCAGCGTTTCGACTGGTGGCGCGCGCGCATGCTCGGCGGACGCACCAACCACTGGGGACGTATCTCGCTCCGCAACGGACCTTACGACTTCAAGCCCTATTCGCGAGACGGACTCGGTTTTGACTGGCCGCTCAGCTACGAAGACGTCGCCCCTTATTACGATAAGGTCGAGATGCTCGTCGGCGTCTACGGCTCCAACGAAGGTCTCGAGAATACGCCTGACTCCCCGAACGGCACGCTGCTCCCGCCTCCCAAGGCCCGCGCCGGCGAACTCTACGTCAAGAAGCACGTCGCCAAATTCGGCATCCCCGTGATCCCGATCCACCGCGCGATCCTCTCGACCCGCCAGGACCATGTGAACTTCCCGGCCCGCCTGCACCCGAATAATCCCAAGGCGCAGAAGATCATCGCCAAGGCCATGCAGGAGCGCGCCGCGTGCTTCTGGGCGACCGACTGCGGTCGCGGCTGCTCGATCAAAGCCAACTACCAGTCGACCACCGTGCACCTTCCGCCGGCGCTCGCGACCGGCAACCTCGACATCCTTTGCAATGCCCATGCCCGCGAGGTCACCGTCGGCACCGACGGAAAGGCCAATGGTGTTATCTATATCGACAAGGTTACCGGCCAAGAGCGCGCCGTGAAGGGGCGCGCGGTCATCCTTGCCGCGAGCTCGGGCGAGACCGCTCGCATCCTGCTCAACTCCAAGTCCAACCGTTTCCCGAACGGGCTCGCCAACGGCTCCGGTCTCGTCGGCAAGTACATCATGGACACCGTGGGCGCCGGCCTCGGCGGTAGCGTCCCCGCTTTCGAAAATCTCCCGGTCCATAATGAAGAAGGCGCGGGGACCCACGTCTATATCCCTTGGTGGCTGTATAAGGATGCCAGCAAGCTCGGCTTTGCCCGCGGCTACCACATCGAGTTCGGCACCGGACGACGGATGCCCGGCTTGG
>CANKZO010000263.1 GCA_947488485.1 Opitutia bacterium
GGGGTGGCGACGACTTTGCCTTGGTTCAGGAAGCGTAGCAGGTCCCAGATCTCGGCGATCTCGCTCGGGTCGGTCTCGGCCATCATCTGGGCGATGACCTGCGTACGGATGTCCGCGGCCTCGACGTCGCTGATGTTGCTGATGCGTCCGCCGTCCAAGCCGACCTCTGTCGGGTTGTTGGTCACCAGTCGCGCGAAGAAGCTATCCAGCGTGCCCAGGGTGAGGCGCTGCATCGAAAGCAGGGTCTTGCGCAGGAGATCTCGGAAAAACGCCGCATCGCACGTCTCCGGCAGGTTCAGGCGGTTCTCGCTGCGCAGGTCGGCGGCCTCTTCCTCGCTCGAAGCGGCCTTAGCGAGCTTCTCGAGTGTCCGGGCCACGAACTCCGCCGCCGCCGCCCGCGTGAACGTCAGCGCGACGATCTGTTCGGGCTTAGCGCCGGTGGCCAGGAGTTTGACGATACGATCGGAGAGGGCGAAGGTCTTGCCCGAACCGGCGGAGGCCAGGATGACCTTATCTTCGACGGGGAACTGGCTCATTTGCGGATGCCTCCCAATTGGTCGACGTTGAGGTATTCCTTCATGCGTCGGCCGTTCAGCGCGGCGAGGATGGGGTATTCGCTGCCGTCTTCGGATGGCTGGTAAGCGTCCTTGCCGCCTTGCTTGAGGGCTTCGACGATGCGGTGGATCTGGGCCTCGGCCGCATTGATGAAGTCGGCGTGGTAGTAGTTCCAGACTTCTTCGCCGGTGTCGCTGACCTTGGAGGGCAGGCAGAGGTAGCCGACATGGAGGACGTCATCCTTGCCGATGCCGGTCCATCCCTGCTTCAGTGAGCGGTGGTAGACGGGCAGCTGCAGGTCCTTCCAGCGGATGAGCTTGGTCTCGCCGGTATCCTCGCCTTTCTTGTTACGCTTCCGTACTTCTGCGATGAAGGGCTCGCCGGCGTGTCCGGTCGCGGTATGGGTGCCGACCGGGTTCTTGGCGTAGTTGAAGGTCTTGTAGTCATAGACCCGCCATTCTCCGGTCAGGGTGTTGAAGTCCAATCGGTCGAATGAACCGGTGATCTTGATCCCGAGGATATCATCCTCAGGTAGGTCTCCTTCGACGGCCTTGATGACCCATCCTTCAGCGGCCATCTTCGCCTGCGTCTCGACGAAGGCGGTCAGGCGACCCCGCGCGGCTTCGATCTGCAGGCGGATGGCGGTCGATGGGTCATTGCCGAAGTGGGCTTCGACGTGCTTGCCCAGGCAGGCCATGAGCTGGCGGTGGATCTCGTCGCGGTCGGTGACGGCCTTGTCGAGGTTGTCGTTGCCGAAGATCTCCAGCGCCCCGTGCGCCAGTGAGCCGAAGCCGGCGGCGTCGAGCTCGATGCTGCCATGTTTGACCTCATCCATGCCCAGCGCCCGTTTGAGCCAGAACTCGGCCGGATCCGCGAGGTAGGCCTTGAAGGCCGTCGCGGAGATGGACTTCAGGACGCGGGCCGCGCCTTTGGCTTCGGCGAGGGGGACGAACTTATGGGCATCTGCGATCTCCCAGTAGGGCTGGGCATCGCTGTTAGGCGCGTCCGCGAATAGGTGGCTGACCCGCGAGCCCAGGGACTCGTCCGGAGCCTGGAAGAGCAGGCGGGAAGGCCGCAGGGGGTTGCCGTCGGCATCCTGTTGCGGGACGATGACGTCCAGCCAGCCGTGGCCGAGCCTCCGACGCCAGAGCTGCTCGAAGGTGAACGCCGCGGAGGCGAAGACGGCCTCATTGGTCGGCAATCCGGCCAGGGTGCGCAGGCTCGCCGGCAGGTAGGGGTGGGCGTGGGTGACCCGTGGGATCAGGTGGTCGTTCAGCCCGAACAGGATCATGTGCGGGACCGGGTCCCACGGGGCTTCGACCCAGCCGGGGAGGTTGACGGCTTCCTGGGCGTCGCTGCGTCGGTGACGTTGGGTGCTTGCGGCATCCAGCGTCAGTCCGATCAGCTGTTCGTGGGTGAGCTCAGTCTCGCCGGCCTCATGGGCGGCTTCGACCTCCTTGGCGGTTTCGAGGATGGCCTCGGCGACTTCGATCGCGAACGCGCCGTCCGGGTCATCTTCACGGAGTTTCTTTCCGACGGTCAGCAGCGAGATTGTCGACTCCAAGGCTTCCTGCCAGGACATCGCCAACTGCTCTTCGCGGAGTTCGAGCAGGGCCTCCAGCCGAGGCGGGAGTTTCTGCATCGCCGCGTAGTCAGACTCCTTGCGGAAATCATCCTCCGGCTTGGGTAGGCTCGCGATCTGGGCGCAGACTTCGCTGACCGCGCCACGCAGCATCGTGCGGTCGGCGACGTCGAGTTGCTCGTTCAGTTCGGTGAAGGCCACCGGGGTGGCGCCTCCCGTGGTCATGCGGACCAAGTCCGGGATGCGCAGGGCTTCACGCAGGGCTTCGAAGTCGGGTTCCTGGGCCCCCAGGCAGTGGCTCCAAGCCCTGAGGGCATGGTGGAGTCCGTGCGAACCGTGGGCGACCCCGAGGGGGTTCACCGCATCGGCGCCCAGCGAATGGATCAGCGCCGCGATCTTCGGGGCGTCGACTTCTCGATCGCAGGCGCAGACCGCATGGACGCCGTCCGTCGGTAGGGTGTCGCCGAGCAGCGTGCGGAGCTTCTTCAGGGCACCTGGGGCATCGCCTACGACGTGGACGCTTTGGGCGTAGTCTTTCCAGTCCGAGCGACGGTCTGCCCACTTATCCGGCAGGGGACGTCCCCACGGGTCAAAGTTTGCAGCCTCATCCGGGTCAGCCCCGACAATGGCCTGGATAGCGAAGTGTTCCTGCAGGCGTTCCAGGGCCGTGATGAAGAGCGGTTGCGGGTCAGTCAGCCCGACCAGCCAGATATGGGTGACCCCTTCCGGCTTGCCGTCGCCGCGGGCCAGTTCGGAGCGGAGGTCGTTGTGATCTTTCAGTCCACGACGCGTTAGCACTTCACGGTAACTCGACTCCAGCGTCGCTAGGTCGTTCCAGCGGGATGCTTCCGGGTTCTTGGGCAGTGCCGCCACGCCGGCGAAATCCAGCCCTTGGGCCGAACCGCCTAGTTCGTCGCGCAGTTCGAACAACGTCTCTGCCAGACGCTTCGCTTCCTCAAAAGTGAACTGCCCCGGCTTACCGTTCGGGAACAGATGGGGCAGGGTAGAGCGATCCGTCGCCTGCAGGACCTCGATCCAGGCCATCAACGCATCCGCCGAACTCGCGGCCGTAAAACTATCGGTATCTGTTTTTGATTCATGATTCACCCCGTGTCCCCGTGTCCCCGTGCCAGCATGCCCCCGGTTTTGTTCACTTTTGCACTTTTGCACAGGCCCTTGGCCGTTTTGCACTTTTGCACCTGAACTGCGGTCTCCCCAGTTCAGAAACTCCGTAGGGGTTTGGAAGACAGGTAGCAGGACGCCATTTGACGCCTGCTTCGCCAGTTCTTCCTGAATGAGTCGCGACGCGAAGCTCGACGGGACAATCACACGGTGGCTACCTAGGTCGATGGGTGCTCCGGCCTGGCCCTGAAGTAGGCGCAAAGCGACCGCTTTTGCGAGGGGCGCGGACCAACCAGTGAAATAGGCAAGGTGATGGGGCATTCGGTCTCCCAACCTGTATGCCTGACTTAGGCCTTCGTGCAACCCCCGCCGAAGGGGTTTAGATAGATATTATCGGGCTCATGGGCTTCTGATCCCAACAGGCCTAAGATTTCTCGCGTGCTAATCTGGCCGAGATGTTGCGTACAAAGACCAGGAATGCTTCTGGGGCGCGATCTATATCCGTTTTTGAA
>CANKZO010000264.1 GCA_947488485.1 Opitutia bacterium
GTCACCGCGACGGCTGACTCCACGATCTCCGCGGAGAACATCAACGTCGGTCTCACCAGCGCCTCGCGCGACTTCAACGTCGCCACGGGCAAGGTGCTGACCTTCTCGGGATCCTACGCCGACGCGGTTCCGGTCACGGGTGTCTCCAGCCTCTCGAAGTCTGGCGCCGGCACGCTCGTCCTGAGCGGCTCCGCCAAGACCTATACGGGAACGAACACGCTGACGGGTGGCTTCCTGAAGTTCGCCGACCAGGCACAGCTCGGTCAGTCCTCCGCCACCGTCCACGCGAACCTCGTGTTCGCCGGCGGCTCGGTCGAGTACACCGGAACGGGCGCCTTCGACCGTAAGTTCCTCGTCAAGGACGGCGGCGCGGGCTTCCACGCCACCAGCGGTGTGAACCCGCTGCTCGTCAACGGTGCCGACCAGATCGACTTCGACGACACCGCTCCGGCCACGGCGACCAGTCGTCCGCTCACGCTCTCGGGCACCAGTATCTTGGACAATACCTACAGCGCTGGCCTCTTGCAGGGTGGCGATGCGGCCCAGGCCTTCTCCTCCATCGTGAAGAACGGCGTCGGCCAGTGGATCGTCGGTGGTTCGGGTAACGCGATCCTCGCCCCGAACGCCGAAGTGAACGTCAACGGAGGCCTCCTCGGCTTCTACTTGAACGCCCTCGGCGGATCCAGCAGCACGGGCAACGTCAACCTGGCCAACAGCTCGACCCTTCGCTGGGAAGCTACCAACAGCCAGGACCTCGGCGCCCGCCTCAAGGTGGCTGACGGTGCGACGGCGACGATCAAGTTCGATAACACCACGAGCGCGACGACCTTCAACGGCGGCATGAACTTCGGCACCGGCGCTCTCGTCAAGTCCGGCGCGGGCGACCTCATCCTCGCCGCGGCGAACACCTTCTCGGGCGGCCTCACGGTCGCGCAGGGTAAGGTCACGGTCAGCGACGCCGGCGCCCTCGGCTCTGGTGCCGCCTCGATCGGTAACGCTGGCACGATGGTCATCAACCAGTCCGTCGCGAACAACATCAACGTCAGTGGCAACGGCACGATCGGCGGTTCGCTCGTGGCCTCGGTGGCTTCGGGTAATGTCTCGGTCGGCGCCATCACCGTGGGTGATCGTGGTACGGTCTCTCGCGGCTCCTCGATCGGCACCTTGACCTCGACCAGCATGACGCTCTCGGGCGGCGCGCGTCTCGAGTTCAAGATCTGGGACATCAACACCCAGCTTGCCGGCGTCGGTTACGACCAGTTCGCCTTCGGTAACCTCGACCTCAGCGGCGCCTCGGTGTCGAACAAGGTCGTGATCAAGCTGATCTCGATGTCCGATGCCTCGACCTTCGGTTCGGCCGGCAACCTGTCGCTGCTCCAAGGCGCGTCGGGTATCCAGAACTTCAGCTTCGGTTCGTTCACGGCGGGCGGCCTGAACCTCGGTGCCAATACCAACGTCAACGACCTGTTCACCTTCGATACCAGCCAGTTCACCTACACCGGTGGCACGGCCTCGGCGGCGAGCCTCTGGGCGATCGACTTCAATGCCGCCAACGGCGCCATCACGCTGACCGCGGTACCGGAGCCCTCGACCTACGGTATCGGTCTCGGTGCGCTGGCCCTCGCGGCCGCCGCCATCCGTCGCCGTCGTCGTCAGGAGAAGAAGGCCTGAAGATAGGAGGACCCGAGGACCTGAGGAAACGAGGTCCCGAGGGTAATAAGGGAAGGGCGGCTACGGCCGCCCTTTTTTGTGCCTGAGTAAGAGTATCGAGTATGGAGTATCGAGTATCGGGGGAGTGTTGCCTTGGGTAGGGTCGGGACCGCGTCACGACATTGCTGTCTTTCCCGCCACCTGCCACCTGGGGCTGCCACCTGCCACCCGAAGTGAAATCATAAGACTCAAAGGGAGACCGGAGACCGGGATATATGCTTCGGATATTAATGCACCCCAGCCAATCATCCGGTCTCCGGTTTCCCCTTGAGCATGATGCCTCCCTGGCCAACCGGCCAACGGGTCAACAGATCAACTTGTCTAGCCCTCGCCCTCCACGCAGTCCCATTGACTCCCCCTTCTGCCTGCCCCACAAACTTCCCATGCGCTCACCCCTATCGCTTATCCTTTTCCTGTTGCTGCTCGGATTCGCCCCCTGCGCCGAGGCTGCCCGTGATCTGACCTTCTACTTGGTCTCGGACGTGCACGTGGGGATGGATTACCGCAAGACCGCCCCGCCGTTTGGTGCCGACGCCTTCAATGCCCACGTCGCGCAGACGCTCGAGGTGCTCGCCAAAGTCCCCGGCACACCTTGGCCCACCGAGGGCCCCGTCGCTGAGGCGATGAAAGGGAAGGGCCCCGTCCCGCGTCCGCTCGGTATGATCGTCGCAGGCGACCTCACTGAGGTCGGCAATGCGAAGCAGTGGCAGGATTTTGACCGGATGCTACCTTGGCAGGGTTCGACGCCCGCGAAGTACCCGACCTTCGCCCTGGCGGGCAATCATGACGGCGGTACCACTGGCCCAGTCCGCCAAGGCCTGCGCGAACGCAATCGCGGCATGCTCGCCGCGGGTCTCGTCACGAAGCTTTCCGCCGACGCCTTGCACTCCGCTTGGAACTGGCAGGGCGTACACTTCATCAACGTCAACCTGTATCCCGGCGACGGCGTCAAGGAAGGCGCCAAGGCTGGCTCGATGTGGGATCCGGAGAGTAGCCTGAGCTTCCTGAAGGCGCGCCTGGCGGAAATCGGCGCGGCCGAACCGGTCGTGATCGCGATGCACCTCGACTTCAGCGCCCGCAGTACCTGGTGGGATCAGCCCAAGCGCAAGGCGTTCTACGAAGCCATCAAGGGTCATAACATCATCGCCCTCCTGCACGGCCACACGCACGACATCACCCGACTCACTTTCCCCGAAGATAAGGATTACGCCGACTTCGGCGGCCAAGGTCCCCGCTTCGATTGCTTCTCCGCTGGCGCCTTCAAGCCCGACGCCAAGGAAGGTAAGCCGTATCCCGGCCCGCGTTATCCCTGTGAGTGCTATGTGTTCCGCATCGTCGACGACGTCCTGGTCGCCGCCCATTACACCGCCGAACCCGGCGGCTGGAACACCAGCAAGCACGCCCCGCAGCTGACGTTTGTGAAGAAGATTAAGTGAAGAGAATGCAAGGTGGTGGCGGTTGGATGAGACATGCAAAGAGTATCGAGTATTGAGTATGGAGTATTGGGGGAGTGCCTGCCTTGGGGTAGGGTTGAGCGACCTCGCTCAACCGTGGCTTAAGGTAGGGACGTGATCACCATCGCGTCCTCCCCTTGAACTGAAGCTACTTAGGACAGCACGTGGTGTTGCCCCTACCTAGACACACGGCTGACCAAGGGTGGTCAGCCCTACCTAAGACATCACCCCCAAAGGGAGACCTGAGACCCGAAAATACCATCCGGTTTCCGGTCCCCCTTTGGCGCTGTCTTTCTCCAACCGCCTACCCCTACCCCTACCTCTACCCCTCACTTACTCCACCACACCTTCTTGTCCGGCGTGACGAGCATGACGTCGAGCTTCTCGCGCTGGGCGATGCGCTTGGCTTCTTCGAATCCGGCGGCCATCAAGGCCGTCGACCAACCGTCGGCCTGGAAGCAGCTCTCATGAGTCACGACGGCCATCTCGAGCGTCGGTTCGACGGGACGTCCGGTCTTGGGCGAGAGGATGTGCGAGACGGGCTTGCCGGCGGCGAGCTTCTTGGCGCGGTAAAGGCCCGAGGTGCTCAGCGCCCGATCGGAGA
>CANKZO010000265.1 GCA_947488485.1 Opitutia bacterium
CCCGGCTGGGTGCCGGGGAGGGTTTCGTCGCGGCGATGTCCAACGGCACCTCCGGGGACATCAATAACATCCCTTTCCTGGTCGGTCGACCGCCGCGGGCGCCTTTCGAGCAGATCCGCATCGTCGCTGGGGAGGCGGCGGACGTCGCCTGGCAGGCCGTACGCGATATCCCTAAGCACCAGAACAACGTCGTCCTCGGGGTGCGCCAGCGGATCGTCACGCTCAAGTATCGTAAGCCCACGAAGGAGCAGCTGCTCTACGCCCAGGCGACTCTCGCGATCAAGGATAAGGAGGCCATCGCCCGCCTTCCGCGGCTCGCTCAGGAATACGCCGCCCGGACGCTATCGGCGGCGAACCGGCCGGAGGAGACCGTCGACGTCATCGTCCAGGCGATCCGGGTCGGGGACGCCGTGCTCTGCGCCGTGCCCTTCGAGACCTTTGCCGAGACTGGTCTGGAGCTGAAGCAGAAGAGTCCTTTCGGTCGGACGATCGTGATCGGGATCGCCAACGGGAAGTATGGGTATCTACCCACCCCTCGGCAGCATGAGCTCGGAGGCTATGAGACCTGGCTAGGCACGAACCAGGTGCAGAAGGATGCCTCGGAGATCGTCGTACGGAATCTCGTCGAGATGATGGGGGAGCTCAAATAATCCGTGGGGGATTATTTGAGAGTATAGAGTATGGAGTATTGAGTATAGGGGAGCGGCATAACTCAAAGGGGGCACCATGGGGGAACCGGATGGTTGGCAGGGGGCATCGATGCAGTCATCTGCCATCGACGTAGTCATCAATTGGAAGGGCAACTAGGTCAGCACGCAGTGCTGACCCTACCTTGATGCAAGGATGACCGGGCCGGTCATCCCTACCTCAGGCGAGGCGTTGGTAGGCCCAAGCGATGCCGGCGAGGGCGATCAGGGCGGAGGCGGGGATGACGACCCAGCGGCGATACTTCTCTTCATCCTTGAGCCAGAAGGTGGCGGCGACGGCCAGACCGATGACGGCCAGCTGGCCGAGTTCGACGCCCACGTTGAAGCCGAGGAGGGCGCTGACGAGGGAACCCTCGGGGATGCGCTCGTCGATGAGGCGTTGGGCGAAGCCAAGGCCGTGGATCAGGCCGAAGGCGAAGACCATCAGGAGGCGGAACTTGCCGTAGGTCGGGCGGAAGATGTTTTCCAGGGCGATGACCACGATCGACGCCGCGATGATCGGTTCGACAACGTCAGCCGGGGCTGAGACGTAGCCCAGGGTGGCCAGCGCGAGGGTGATCGTGTGGGCGGCCGTGAAGGTCGTGACCTGGATCAGGATCGGCTTCCAGGCGCGGCAGAGCAGGAAGAGACCGAGGACGAACAGGATGTGGTCGAGGCCTTCGGGCAGGATGTGTTCGAAGCCCTGCTTGAGGTAGCTGAGGAAGGTCGCTCCGGTACCGCGGTCGGTGTCATGGGTGCCGACGCTGCCGGGGGTGGGGCCGGTCGGGGGCTTGGCAGCCAGTCCGGTCAGATCGAACGTGAAGCTCGTCTCACCGGGGAACATCACCATGAAGCGGGGGTGTTCCTTGCCGTCGACGGAGTTGGTGAAGACCGTGGCGACCTTGTGGCCGGGCAGGGAGCGCACTTTCCAGCCGGTCACGCCGGCGGGGATCTTCGTCTTCCAGCGCCCGCGGGCGACGACGGCGTCGTCCATCTTCATGAGGGGCTTACCCGTCTCGGCGATGAAGTCGTAGGTGAAGTCAGGCTGAACGCGGCCGATCGGCTCGAGCGTGAACTCCAGGTAGGTCGCCACCCAGGCCCGGGTCTTCTTAAGGAGTTCTTCGCGCTGGGCGTCCGTGTAGGTCAGGAACTCCTTCTGTTCCAGGGAGAGGGCCATCTTCGGGCTGTCCGCCCAGTTACGGGGGTTGATTTCGATGGTGATCTCGGCTTCACCGCCGGTCTGGAACGCGCCGCGGACAGGGACGTCGGGGATCGAGTGGGCGCCCAGGACGGCGGAAAATAGCCCGAAAATGGCGATTAACAGGGGGCGGAGCAGGGGGGTCGACCTGGACATGGGTGGACGATGGTTGGGTGACAATGGGGATTCAACCCCGATTGTGGTTTGCCTTCCGCAACTTTCGGGGGAGCATCGGTGTTCTATCCCCGAACCCACACTATGAAGAACATCCTCAGCATCCTCACCGTTCTCGCCCTCGCTGCCGCCGCTCAGGCTGGTTGCGGCGCCAAGATCGCCTCCAAGGGCACCGTCAAGTCCTACGACTCCGAAAAGAAGGAACTCGTCGTGACCGTCGCCGGCTCTGACACCACCTACACCCTCACCCCCGAGACCGAAGGCGCTGACAAGGCTGCCGACCTCAAGGGCAAGAACGTCGAAGTCAACGTCGACAAGCACGTGAAGAGCAAGGTTCTCTCCGTCGCCGTCGCCGCTGCCGGCGAAGAGAAGAAGGAAGAGAAGAAGAAGGGCGACAAGAAGAAGAAGACCGAAAAGAAGGCCTAATCGGCTTTCCTTTCAGGAACCGGGTAACCGGGACCTCAACGACCCGTCACGAGAGTGGCGGGTTTTTTTGTGTCGCGCGAAGCGCGACAGGGGACACGTGGACATGGTGACAAGGGGACATGGGGAGATAGCAACGTTTCGGGTGGCGGGTGGCGGCCCCAGGTGGCGGCTGGCGGGATCTTGTCTCGGGGTAGGGACAGAACCACGTGCTGTCCTGGTTGCCTCTCCGTATTCTCGGCCGCCAACCGCGAACCGCTTCATCTGATATGGGTAGGGGCGTGCGGCCCGCGCGCCCGCGGATGACCGGGCCGGTCATCCCTACCTGCTGCAGCTAGGTCAGCACGCAGTGCTGACCCTACCTCGAGGCGTGGGCCTGGATTAATAATCTTATGAGAAGGAGGCCCAGTATCAGCGGACCTGATGATAGGTTGTTTTGCCTAATCGCGAACTAAGAGGTGCGGCCCGTGGTCAAAGGGATACATTCATCGTCATGAACTACTCATCACTGGTCCCGGTGTTGCAGATAGTAATGATCACGGTGCTTGCGCTGATCGAAGTGGCGCCAGCCCGCACCGGAGAGAGTCCGGTGAACGAGGTACGCCTGGAATTGGCAGAACTGAAGCTCGGAGCGCAATCCGTCGACGCCTACATCGTCGGCCGCGCGCCCAAGGTCAGGTTGCTCGTGTCAAGTCGCTCGCTCGGCGAACACGGGTATTCTTCGAAGCTGCATTTGAATTCGGAATGAGCGTGCGGCGAAGCCGCACGAGGGTACACGTGGGCGAGGTGACATGGGGACACGGGGTCATAAGCCAAAGGGGGCACCATGGGGAAACCGGATGGTTAGCTTAGGTCATCTTGGTAGGGGCGTGCGGCCCGCGCGCCTAAGGATGACCGGGCCGGTCATCCCTACCTAAGTCCGAAGCAAACATCCCGGTCTCCGGTTTCCCTTTGAGCTACTGTATTACTTGATCAACCCGCACACGCCGTGCCCGCGAGATATCCGGTCGTCCAGGCGTTCTGGAAATTGAAGCCGCCAGTGACGCCGTCGATGTCGAGGACTTCGCCGGCGAAGTGCAGCCCTGGGATTTTCCGACTTTCCATCGTCTTGAAGTCGACTTCGGAGAGCTTCACCCCCCCGCAGGTGACGAACTCGTCCTTGAACATGCTCTTACCGTCGACTTTGAACTCCGCGCCCGTGAGCTGGCTGGCCAAGGCTTGGAGCGCCGGGTTGCTGACGTGGGCCCAGGGGGTGGTCGTCG
>CANKZO010000266.1 GCA_947488485.1 Opitutia bacterium
TGTCGCGGTAGACGAAGATGTCGAGGGTGTCGGTCTCGTTGATGAGCACGCGGTCATCGAGCGGTAGGACCATGCGCGGCAGGACCATCTTGTCACGGAAGAGGACATGCTTGTCGAACTTGCCGTCACCCTTGGTGCTTTCGTGACGCGAGACGACGCCGATCGGGTCGTGCTCGTTCTTGCCGTCGATGTCCTGCATGTAGGTGCGGAGCTCAGCGATGTACATGCGGCCGTTGCCGTCGAAGGTCAGATTGGCAGGCTCACGTAATCCGTCGCGCTCGCTGAGCACGAGTTCGAGACGATAGCCTTCCGGCAGCTCGATGGTCTTGAGCTCGGCTTCGGGCGAGAGCGCCTTGACCGGCGGTTGCGGGGTGAAATCCGGCTCATAGGGCTTATCCTCGGCGGCATAGGCGGCGACGAAGACGAACGCGGACAGATAGACAGCGGATCGCATGGGGAGGGGCGGTCTTAAAGTCTCATTTTATAAGCCTGTTTCAAGCCGTATCCCCTGCCCGCCCTTAAAAGGCCTTTGCCACGGGCTCATGACTGGGCTTTCTCGATCTCATGCGTCCCCTGCTGCTGACCCTGCTGACGGCCCTCACCCTCGCTGCCCATGCCGCCACGAAGCCGAACATCGTCATCATCCTGGCCGACGACCTCGGTTACGGTGACCTCGGTTGCTACGGCCATCCGACCATCAAGACGCCGAACCTGGATCGCATGGCCGCCGAAGGCCTGCGCTTCACGCAGTTCTATTCCGCCGCCGAAGTCTGTACCCCGAGCCGCGCCGCCCTCATGACGGGTCGCTATCCCGTCCGCTCCGGCATGGCCCATAACCAATACCGCGTTCTGCGCGCTGTCTCCACCGGTGGCCTGCCCGCCTCTGAGGTCACCCTCGCCGAAACGCTGAAGTCCGCTGGCTACGCCACCGGCATCATCGGCAAGTGGCACCTCGGCGTCTGGGCCAATAACCTGCCGCAGCATCACCCGCTCGACCACGGCTTCGATTTCCACTTCGGACTCATGCACTCGAACGACATGAACCCGACGCCCGGCAACCCGCCCAAGGCGAACGCCCGCGTCACGCAGGATCCGGCCTGGTGGAACGCCGCCCTCTACCGCGGACGAGAACTCCTCGAACCCCGCACCGACCAGACTCAGCTGACGAAGCGCTACGCCGAAGAGGCCGCCCAGTTCATCGGCGCGAACAAGGACAAGCCGTTCTTCCTCTATATGCCGCATACCTTCCCGCACACGCCGCTCTTCGCCTCGGATCGCTTCAAGGGCAAGAGCTCGCGCGGTATCTACGGCGACGTGCTCGCCGAACTCGACTGGAACGTCGGCGAAGTCCTCAAAGCGCTCAAAGCCAACGGTGTGGCCGACAACACGCTGGTCTTCTTCACGAGCGACAACGGCCCGTGGACGCTCATGGGCACGGAGACCGGCGGCAGCGCTGGCCTGCTCAAAGACGGCAAGGGCAGCACCTGGGAAGGCGGCATGCGCGTGCCCGGTATCGCCTGGTGGCCCGGCAAGATCAAGCCGGGCGTGACCGACAACGTCGGCACCATGCTCGACCTCTACCCGACCGCGACGAAGCTCGCCGGAGCCAAGATGCCCTCCGACCGCCCGATGGACGGCACCGATCTCTCGCCGCTCCTCCTCGAGGAACGCGCCGTAGACCGAGGCCTGTTCTGCTACTACCGCGGAGAGAAGCTCTATGCCGCCCGCCTCGGCGAATGGAAGATCCACTTCATCACCCAAGGCTCCTACTTTGACCCGAAGCCGGTCGAACACCCGAAGCCGATTCTCTTCAACCTCGCCGTCGACCCCTCCGAAGCCCACGAGATCTCCGCTGACCATCCGGACGTCGTCGCCCGCCTGACGGCCGCCGTGGAGCAGCACCGCGCGACCATCACCCCGGTCCGCAGCCAGCTCATCGACGTCGTCGCGAAGTAAGGCCTGACCTCAGCCGCCGAAGTCCACGCTGAAGCGCCAGCGCGGGTCGTCCCAGTAATGCGGACGGCCGTCCTGAAGCCGCAACGGCGAGAAGGTCCGGACTGACAGCGTCCGTCCGTCGGGCTCGAAGGTCAGCAGACGAAGCCAGCCGTCGCCGCCGTTGCCGCGGTGATCGGAACCGCCGCCGAGGCCCTGGGCGTTGAAAAGCATCTGATGGACCGACTTGCCTGCGTCGTTGTCATCCTGACGATACCCGACGTGGGCGCCCATCTCGTGTCCGTTGAGCACCAATCGTAGGTTCGGCGTCTTACGGACGAGGGCGTTCCAGAGGTCTTCGCCGTCATGGGTATCGCCGGCCAGGCCGGTCTTATACCAATGAGGATTACCGGGGCGCTTGCGGTTGCCGTCCTGTCCGTCGCGCTGATTGCTGGGTAGCAGGTAATCATGGATGAGCAGGATGCCGAGGTGGTCGCGGAAGCGGGGCCGGGCCAGGAGTTCGCGCGCCCAATCGACGGCGAAGCGCCGTGGTCCCCACTCCAGTGAGACGATCAGCAGGTCGCGTCCGCCGGGGACCTTGACGACGTAGGCCGCGTTCTCGAGCGTGACCTTGCCGTCGCGGGTGGGCGGTCCCTCCAAGAAGATGCCGCCGCCCTGTCCGTCGCACGTGAGCGGATTATGCGTCAGTGGGAAATGGTCGTTGAACTGCGTCGTACGGTTTTCGGCGTTACGCACGCCATAATCGTGGTTACCCGTCGCGAAGACCGTCGGGATTACGCCATCGAAGACCCGTAATGCGCGCTTCGCCGAGGCCCACTGCGACTCCGAATTCTGATCGCCGTAGCCACCGCCTCCGCCGACAGCGATGTTGTTCTGCTCCACGAAGTCGCCCTCGTGCATGACCAGGCCAATGTTCCAAGCCTGGCGATGCTCCTTCACCCATTTCGTCATCAGCTCGAAGTGTGCCTGGTTCTTGGCATACTTCGCGTAGTTCTGCGTGTCAGGGAAGACCGCGATCGTCCAACCGGCGCCCGGACCTCGCGCGGGATCGACAAGTTTGGGCGCTTCGGCTCCACGGGCCGACGCGGCGAAGAACGGAGCGGCCAAAAAGCCTTTGATCAGCTTGCGACGGGAGAACGATGCGGGGGTGCGCATGGGGGCACTATGGCGTCGTCCGACTCCGTTTCAACCCAGCGAATCGGCTTTCCCTCCCAACCCCTTTCGCCCAAAGTCTCCGCCACGGGCCTATAGCTCAACGGTTAGAGCACGGAACTCATAATTCCTTGGTTCTGGGTTCAAATCCCGGTGGGCCCACCAAATTTCCCCCTCTGACAGTGAATGCCGTTAGCAGCCCACTCCGGAGCTCTGACGGCAAACCTAAGCCGGGAGAATTATCTCCCAGGGGAAGTGCTAAGCTTACTTCTTTTTGAAGACGAAAATCTCAATGCACAGGCCGAGCAGGGAGATAGCCCCACAAATGTATGCAGCATCCTCAGCCTCATTCCCAGCACCTCTTATACTGTACAAGAATACTGAATATAAACCACAAATCAGAAATATAAGAAATCCGCAGCCTCCGAAGAAATTATTGGATTCGTTATTACTTTTTGGCCTCACCTCGGGCTCTGCTGGCAACCTCAGCCCCTCGGAGGTATCTAGCTTAGACAAGAGCTCCCAGACCCTCATCCCCTCGTGCCAATAGTAGTCCGTTGGCTTGAGCGTGCCCGCCCCCAAGAGACGAAGGACCTCAGCTAAGTCATAAGTCCCGATCTCCTTGCCGGCCC
>CANKZO010000267.1 GCA_947488485.1 Opitutia bacterium
CGACGCCCATCCCCGTCTACGCCGAGATGAGCAGCGTTAATCCCGTCGTCCTAATGGAAGGCGCCCTCGCCTCCCGTGGCGAAGCCATCGCCACCGGCCTCGTCGGTTCGTGCACGCTGGGCGTCGGTCAGTTCTGCACCCAGCCCGGACTCATCGTCCTGACCCGCTCCGCTGCCTCGGAATCGTTCATCAATAAACTCTGCGCGCTCTTCACGGATTGCGCCGATGGCGTCATGCTCACCGCCGGCATCCATCAGGCCTACCAGAAGGGCCTGACCGCCCGCGCCGCCCAGAGCGGCGTCAAGGTAATCGCCCAAGGCAAGTCCAGCGGACAACCCAATCGGGCAATCCCCACGCTCTTCGCGACCGATGCCAAGACCTTCGTCGCCGAAGCTTCGCTCCAGGAAGAGATCTTCGGTCCGAGCTCGCTTGTGATCTGGTGCGCCGACCAACGCGAAGTCGACGCCGTCCTCGGCGCCCTGCACGGCAACCTGACCGCGACGGTGCACGGCACCGACGCCGAACTCGCGCAGCAATCCGCTCTGATTGCCCGACTTGAGGCCGTTGCCGGCCGCGTGGTCGTTAACGGCTTCCCTACCGGCGTCGAAGTCTCGCATGCCATCGTACACGGCGGCCCTTATCCTTCGCTGTCCGACGGACGCACGACCTCGGTCGGCTCGAACGCCATCTACCGCTTCACCCGCCTGGTCTGCTTCCAGAACTATCCGGACGCCGCCCTGCCCGCCGAATTGCAGAACGCCAACCCCCTCGGACTCTCCCGCCTCGTCAACGGCACCCGCTCCAACGCCGCTATCTGACACCCCTACCCCTATCCCCACCCCTACCCCTCTTTAGTCCCATGAACCCCCTCGAACTCCAGAAGGTCCTTTCATCCGGGCTGCTCTCTTTCCCCATCACCGACTTCAAGGCGAACGGTGACTTTGACGCCTCGAGTTACGCCAAGCGCCTACAGTGGCTCGCGCCCTACGGCGCGACCGCGCTCTTCGCTGCGGGCGGCACGGGCGAATTCTTCTCCCTCGAGCCCAAGGAATATTCGTCCGTCATCAAGACCGCGGTCGACACCTGCGATGGCCTCGTGCCGATCCTCGCCGGTGCCGGCGGTCCGACCCGCGTGGCGATTCAGTATGCGCAGGAAGCCGAACGCCTCGGCGCCAAAGGTATCCTCCTGCTGCCGCATTACCTGACTGAGACCAACCAGGACGGCGTCGCCGAGCACGTCGACCAGGTCTGCAAGTCGGTCAAGATCGGCGTGGTTGTTTATAATCGTAACGTCTGCCGCCTTCTGCCGCACCACCTCGAGAAGCTCGCGGCCAACAACCCGAACCTCATCGGCTACAAGGACGGCTTCGGTGACATCGAGCTCATGGTCTCCATCCGCCGTCGCATGGGTGACCGCTTCAGCTACCTCGGCGGCCTGCCCACTGCGGAAGTCTACGCTGCCGCCTACAAGGCGATGGGCGTGCCGGTCTATTCTTCCGCCGTCTTCAACTTCATCCCGCAGACCGCGATGGATTTCTACCATGCCGTCGCGAAGGACGACCACGCGACGCAGAACCGCCTCCTCGACACGTTCTTCCTGCCTTACCTCGAACTCCGCAACAAGAGCGCGGGCTACGCCGTCAGCATCATCAAGGCTGGCGCTACGATTGTAGGCCATCGCGCGGGCCCCGTGCGCGCTCCGCTGACCGACCTCAAGCCCGCCGAAGTCGAACAGCTCGCCGCCCTGATCGCCAAAGCCGGCGTCAAGTAAGCCCCCATGAGCGAGTTCACCGCCGACCATACAGGATACCTGAACGACGCCGTCGCGAAGGTGAAGCGACGCATCCTGCCGCTGTTCATTGTGATGTTCATCGTGAACTACTTGGACCGGGTGAACGTCGGCTTCATCCAGCAGCACCTTAAGACGGACCTCGGGCTCGACAGCGCGGCCTACGGCTTGGGTGCCGGTCTGTTCTTCATCGGCTACGCAATCTTCGAGGTCCCATCGAACATGCTCCTGCAGAAGTTTGGTGCCCGCGTGTGGCTGACGCGCATCACCATCTCCTGGGGGGTCGTGGCTTCACTGATGGCCTTCGCTCGGAACGAGAATGAATTCTACTTCCTCCGCTTCGCCCTCGGCGCGGCCGAAGCCGGCTTCTTCCCTGGCGTCATCTATTACTTCACTCGCTGGCTCCCGTCCGCCGAACGCGGCAAGGCCATCGCGCTATTCCTGAGCGGGTCGGCGATCGCCTCGATTCTCTCCGGACCTTTATCCGGTGCGCTGATGAAGACGTCAGTCCTCGGCATGAAGGGCTGGCAGAGCATGTTGTTCATCGAAGGACTCTTCTCGGTCGTCATCGGTATCGGCGCTTGGTTCTGGCTGGATTCGCTCCCCCGCGACGCCCGCTGGCTCTCCGCGCAGGAAAAGGAGGCCCTGGAGACGACCATCGAGGCCGAGCAACGTGAGCGTGAGGCCAATCAGACCGAACGGCCCAGCATCTTCCGGCTCCTGCGCGACCCGCAGATTATCCTCTTCTGCGTCGTCTACTTCGCCATCCAGCTGACAATCTACGCCGCGACCTTCTGGCTACCAAACATCATCCGAAAGATGGGTGACCTCACCGACCTCCAGGTCGGCTTCCTGAACTCGGTGCCATGGACAATTTCCATTCTCGGCATGTATCTCGCAGCTGCGGGTGCGGCCCGCTGGAAGCGTCCGCAACTTTGGGTCGCGGGCGCCCTGGTCGTCGCCGCGACGGGTATGTTCATGTCGACCACTGGGGGCCCGATCTTCGCCTTCGTCGCCATCTGCTTCGCCGCCCTCGGATTCAAGTCTGCGTCGTCCCTCTTCTGGCCCATCCCCCAAGGCTACCTCGATGCCCGCATCGCCGCGGCCGTCATCGCGCTGATCAACTCCCTCGGTAATCTCGGCGGCTTCGTCGCCCCGACGGTCTTCGGGCAGCTCGAGAAGGCCACTGGCTCCGTCCAATATGGACTCTACGGTCTCGCCGGCAGCTCGATCATCGCCGCCGCCCTCGTCTTCCTCGTCCGCACCAAGCCTAAGGCTTGAGCCCGACCCCTGCCCCTATTCCTAACCCTTTTGTAATGTCCTCTCCGCTCATTCAAACCATCCGCGTCGTGCCGGTCGCAGGGCATGACAGCATGCTACTCAACCTGAGCGGCGCGCACGGTCCGTTCTTCACCCGCAACATCGTCCTCATCACCGACAGCTCCGGCCACACGGGTCTCGGCGAAGTCCCAGGCGGCGAGAAGATCCGCCAGACGGTCGAGGACTCCGCGCCGTTACTCATCGGTAAAGAAATCGCTGATTACGAAAAACTCCTCGCTACTGTCAGCGCCGCCTTTTCCGACCGCGATGCCGGTGGCCGCGGCCTTCAGACGTTCGACCTGCGCGTGACCATCCATGCCGTCACGGCAATCGAATCAGCCCTCCTCGATCTCCTCGGCCAGTTCCAGTCTAAGCCCGTTGCAGCGCTCTTGGGCAAGGGCCAGCAGCGGACCGAGGTCGAGATGCTGGGTTACCTCTTCTTCATCGGTGACCGTCGTAAGACCACCCTCGGCTACCGCGACGAAGCCAGCTCAGCCCACGCCTGGCATCGCCTCCGCAACGAGGAAGCCCTCACTCCCGAAAGCATCGTGCGCCAGGCCGAGGCCGCGCAGGAACGCTTCGGCTTCCAAGACTTCAAGCTCAAGGGCGGTGTGCTCAGCG
>CANKZO010000268.1 GCA_947488485.1 Opitutia bacterium
GGCTCTGATCGAAGAAGCACCAGAGACGGCCTTGCGGGTCCGTCCAGAGGTTGCCGACGAGCGTGCGTCGGTTGGGTTTGCCCGGTAGGTCGGTCGGATCGATGACCAGTCGGGTCTTCGACCAGCTCTTCCCGCCGTTGTCGGAGGAAGATAGCATCAGGAAGCCATTGGCGCTGTCGCCGTTGCCGATCCACGCGGCCCAGAGACGTCCCTTCGGCGTCCGGTCGAGGCCGATGATCATGTTGCCGGGACGATTGGCGTCGGCGTATTCCGGCCCTGGGTTCGTATTGAGCACCGGCGGCTCGAGGGCGAGGTCGAGCGTCGCTTGATCAAGCGCAAATAGCGGCGCGAACAACAAGGCGGCGAGGAGGGGGAGGGTGGGGCGCATAGTCAGTTCGGGAGGGTCAGTTTGCCGAAGCGGATCGAGCGGCGGTGGCGCTTGTCGTCGCCGCTATCCCAGACGGCCCGGAATTCTCTGGGTGCTATCTCGATGAGCGTGGGATAGGAGTTGTGGATAGCGGCGTCGAAGAAGGTGCGCTCTTCGCTCCACTCTCCGTTCGTAGGCTTCACTTTGTAGCGCAGCGCCATGCGGCTCCAAGCGGGTCCGTCATTGTAGACGTAGAGCTGAGTGCCGGTAGACGATTGGCCGAACCATCCTTCCGAGACGCTGTTCCAGAGGGCGGGCTCTTCTTGGGCAACGCTCCACGTCTTGCCGTAATCGGTGCTGATACTGGACCACGCACGAGGAGGGGTGAGGGCTCCCCCGTCCAAAGTTCCGTCGCCCTTCTTTCCGGTGGAGGTTCGCATGACCATTTTTAGGTGATGTTTTTCGTTGGTTACGGCGATCTGGCCTTCGTGCATGAAGATGGCACCTGCATTTATCTGTGAAATGTATCCGCCAAGGTGCCAGTCTAGAAGGCTAGTGCTTCGCAGGACGAATTGTTCCTGCTGGCCGAGCGGATCGGCGCGCTTCGTGTTTCGATGCGCGGGCAGCAGGTAGACCGGCTGGCCGTTCTCGATGATGCGCTGGATTTCGCCGAGGATGACGAGTGGCCCGGTGTAATGCATGGCCAGTTCCACGGGGTTCCAAGAGCGTCCTCCATCCCCGCTGTAAGCGGCGACGAGATGTGCGTCCTCGCTGTCCGCATAATTAAGGGGGCAGCGCATGGCGAAACACCACAGTACTTCCTGACCCGGAGGATGGTAGAGCACCGGATTGCAGTAGCCGAATTGCATCGATCCATGCCTCTGCTCATGGTCGAAGATCGTGCTTGGGATGCTCCACGAATGACCGTCGTTACTGGAGACGATGGCATCGATGCTTCCCATGTCCGTCTTTCCTGCGATGCCCTTCTGATAAGCTACGACAAGATGCCTGTCCTTCCATAAGGCGATACTGGGTTGGCCCAGCAAGGAAGCACGAGGCTCCTGGTCAGCGGTACGGACGATGCGCACATCGCGGACATCAGCAGTGGAGGGGGCTTTGGTGACTGGTTCTTTGGCGGTCAGTCTAACGAACGCAGCGAGCATCAATGCGGCGAGGAGGGGGAGGGTGGGCTTCATGTTCGAGTATTTTGCTTCGTCGTTTCAGGGGCGCGGTTCATTTAAGATTCTCGATCGGGATGATGGCCAGTTCGGCGCTGTTGTTGTTCCAGAGCTCGCGGCCGGTGCCGACGCGGGTGGTCTTGTCGCCGCTGTTCGAGTAGCCGACATAGAGCTTGCCGTCGTGCTCCACCGCATAGGGGTAGGAGAGGGCGGCGCCCTTGTTTGATTCGCCCGGGCCGGTAGGGAATTCGGCGTGTCGGATGACGAAGACCTTGCTGAACAACGTCTCGCCCGGACGGCTGACAGCGATGGTCAAGGGGGTGCGGCGGTTGCCGCTGTCCGCGGTGGTGGTGCAGACGAGATAACGCTGTCCGGTGCTCAAGGTGCCGGCGATGGGCTTGCTCGTGGCCATCGGCAGATTGCTTGGGCGCATCTCGCTCCACGTGCGACCATAGTCCTCGCTGGTCGCGACGAGCGCCTCCGCTTTTTCACCATAGCGCGAGAGGCTCGTGACCTGCTTGCCTTTCACGATGACGGTGGATTCACCCCACATCTTTCCGAGGTCCTTGGCTGGCGGGATCGACACCACGTCCCACCGAGTGAAGTCTTCGCCGTGACTGATGGCGACGACGGCAGGGTAGCCCGCGCCGACCTTCAGCCCGGCCATGATCCAATTCCCGTCGGCCATCATCTGCGGCTCCTGCATGGGCCAGAAGCCGGCTTCGATCACCGTGCCCTTCGGCTGCCACCGTTGGGTCGCCTCATCGAGCACATAGGCCCTTGTGTGGACACCCTTCATCGTGCCCGTGTAGGCTCCGTGAAACGCCCAGAGCGTTCCTTTATGGGAAAGGAAGGCGCCATGGCTCACCCCGACGGGACCATCGCCTGCGTCCATCGTGCGCACCTCACCCCAGGTCTTGCCGTCGTCTTCGCTCACGCAAAACCGCGCCTCTTCGGTATCCGTATTTTCGCCGCCTCGGTTGTGGCCGAAGGAGGCATAGAGCCGCCCCTTGTGGAAGCAAAGCGCCACGCCATGGAGAAAGCGGTAGCCGTCCTGTCGGAAAGCATAAGGCTTGATGACGGCGAACTGCGTATCCTTCAGTACGGGTAACTCGGCGGCCTTGAGCAGCGGCTGACGCTGATCCCAGAGTGCCGTCGGCTCAACCGAACGTAATGCCGCCGGCAAGAGCAGGCACGCCGTGAGCAAGGAGAGGGTGAGTTTCATGGGGTAGGTCCATTTTACCCTGCCATGGCGTAGTTCGATGTTTAATTCCATAGGAATCGTGTTACTGTAACATAATGGCCAAGGTTCGAAACACGATGCGGGGGGTCGCGGCGGCGGCCGGTGTCTCGGCGATGACCGTCTCGCGGGTCTTGCGTAACGACCCCCGGACATCCGCGGCCGTCAGGGCCAAGGTGCTGTCCGCCGTCCGGCAGACGGGCTACCGCCTGGATCCGCGTCTGGCTCAGGCGATGCGCATGTTGAAGGTTCCAGGCGGCGCCACGATCGCCGTCATCCGGGAGTATTATCCGCAGGACGGCCTGCTCGGGCCGTCTTATCAGTATGTCTCGCTTGAGGATATTCGGGCGCAAGCCGTATCCCACGGTTTCTCGGCGGAGGAGTTCTGGCTGGGGCGCGATGGGCTCACGCCGCGCAAGCTGGTCCGAATCCTGAAGGCCCGCGGCATCGAGGGGCTGATCGTTTCTCCGATGAGCAAGCGGCTCGCCTGTGCGGACATCGATTTCAATTCATTTTCGGCGGTCACCTTCGGCTACGCGATGAGCAGTCCCTCTCTGCATATGGCCGGTGGCAACGTGATGGGTGGCATGTTGCTGGCGTTTGAACGTCTGCGGGCGCTCGGCTACCGGCGTATCGGGGTGGCGCTCACGAAATGGATTGTCGGGCGCAGTCAGTCCGCCTTCACCGGCGGCCTCTTCAGTCTGCATCAAGACCTCTCGGCGGAGGAACGCGTCCCGTTCCTGGAGCTACCCCATGAGATCGAGCAGGGACGTGACCTCTTCTCCGCCTGGATCCGCCGTCACGACCCGGACGTCGTCATCTCTATGGACACGCATGCGCCGGGGTGGATCAAGGGCATGGGCCTGCGCATGCCCGAAGACATCGCTTTCGTTTCGTATGATTGGGTTCCTTCCATGTCGGGGTATGCGGGCATCGATCAGCG
>CANKZO010000269.1 GCA_947488485.1 Opitutia bacterium
CGGCTCTCGCGGGTGCTCAGCGTCAGCTCGACTTCGGAGCTCAGCAGGCGGAAGGCGCAGATCGCTTGGACCAGGTCGCGGTCGGTCATCTCGACCTTCGGCTGCAATTCGCCTTCGTGCGGACGGATGCGCGGGAACGAGACGCTGAAGCGGCTCTGCCAGTGTTTGCGCTCGAGCCAGCGGAGGTGGAGGGCCGTGAAGAAACATTCCGCGCGCCAGTCCTCGAGGCCGAAGAGCGCGCCGAGGCCGATCTTGTGGACGCCCGCCGCGCCGACGCGATCCGGGGCGTCGAGGCGGTAGAGGAAGTCCGACTTACGACCCTTCGGGTGATGGACGTTATAAGTCTCGCGGTGATACGTCTCTTGGTAGACCAGCACTGCGTTGAGCCCGTGGCGGCGGAGCTCGACGTATTCTGCGGTCTCCATCGGCTGTACTTCCATCGAAAGCGACGAGAAGTGCGGGCGGAGCAGGTCGAGGGCCTGGACGAAGTAGGGCACTTCCACCTTGTTGGATTCGCCCGTCAGGATGAGCAGGTGGTCGAAGCCCAGTTTCTTGAGAGCGCCCGCTTCGCGGAGGATCTCGGCCGGATTGAGCGTACGGCGCGGGACCTTGTTGCCGGCCGAGAAGCCGCAGTAGGTGCAGATGTTCTGGCACTCGTTGGAAAGATACGCCGGGGCGAAGAGCTGCATCGTGCGGCCGTAGCGGCGGAGCGTGCGCTCGTGGCTCAAGCGGGCCATCCGTTCCAGATGCGGCGCAGCGGCCGGCGAGATCAGCGCCTTAAAGTCTTCCAGGTCGGCCGCATCCGCTTCCGCGCGAGCGAGCGCACGGAGTACGTCGGCCTCTGTCTTCGCCTGGACTGAGGCAAGGACCTCGTCCCAAGGATGGGCGGCATGGACTTCGGCGAAGGACATCGGCCCGTCACTGTGGGCCAAAAACCGCGCAGAGCAAGGGCGGGCGCGTGCTCAGAGTGTCGCGGCGTAGCCAGCGGCGTCGAGGAGGGCAGCGAGCTCGGCCGGATTCTTCACCTTCACCTTAATCATCCAGGCGCCGCCGTAGGGTTCACGGTTCACCAGGTCAGGGGAATTATTCAGGTCCGAGTTGGCCTCGACGATCTCGCAGGAGATGGGGCTATAGAGGTCGGAGGCGGCCTTGACGGATTCCACCGTGCCAAAGACGTCGCCATGGTTGAAGGACGCGCCGACCTTCGGGAGGTCGACGAACGTCACGTCGCCGAGCGCCGCCTGCGCGTGGTCGGTGATGCCGATGACCGCGGTGCCGTCGGCGGCGACCTTGATCCACTCGTGGTCCTTGGTGTAATGGAGGTCGGCAGGGACGTTGCTCATGGCTTCTGGGTAAAGTGGGCGGAGATTATTTCAACCCTTCACTTCACGAAAGGCGCGGTCGCGAGGTGGAGCGGGATGCGGTGGCCGCGGATGTCGACCGTCAGCGTGGCGGAGGCCGCGTGGCCGGCGGCGACGAGGGCCGTGCCGATCGGCTTGCCGAGGACCGGGGATTGCGTGCCCGAGAGCACTTCGCCGACGGGCGTCTCGCCGGAGAAGACCACTGCGCCTTGGCGGGCGATGCGGCGATCATCGAGCGAGAACAGCACCACCGAGGAGGACGGGCCACCCTGGGCCTGGCGGTGGAGCGCTTCGCGGCCGATGAAGTCGGGCTTCGCGAACTTCACCGTCCAGCCGAGGCCGGCTTGGATAGGCGAGATGCGTTCCGAGATCTCGTGGCCGTAGAGCGGATAGTTGGCTTCCAGGCGGAGCGAGTCGCGGGCGCCGAGGCCGGCCGGAACGAGGCCGTGGGGCTTGCCGGCGGCGAGGAGTGCGCGGGCGACCTTTTCCGCGGAGGCCGCAGGCAGGTAGAGTTCGAAGCCCGGCGAACCCGTATAGCCCGTGCGGGAGATGAGGCAGCCCGGGGCGCCGGCGACTTCTCCGAACACGAAGCCGAAGCGCTTGATTGAGGCGAGCGGAGTGGTCGTGACGAGCGCGAGGATCTGTTCGGCGCGCGGGCCTTGGAGAGCGAGCTGGGCCCAGGCGGCGCATTCGTCGAGCACCTCGACCTGATGAGAGCCGATATGGGCGCGCATCCAGGCGATGTCCTTCGGCGCGTTGGACGCGTTGAGGCAAATCAGGAATTCGTCTTCCGCGAGACGGTAGATAATCAGGTCGTCGACGCAGCCACCGTCGGGCTGGCACATCACCGTGTAGCGGGCCATACCCACCTTGATTGTGGCCATCTCGTTGGTCATGATGCCGTCGAGGAACTTCGCGGCATCGCGTCCGCGGACGCGGGCTTCGCCCATGTGCGAGACATCGAAGAGGCCGGCCGTCTGGCGGACCGCCATGTGTTCCTCGATGATGCCTGTGTATTGCACCGGCATCTCCCAGCCGGCGAAGGGGACGACACGGCCGCCGAGTTCGACGTGCAGGGCGAAGAGAGGCGTGCGGGAGAGAGTGTCCGACATAGGCACGTTAAAGTGCGGAGCTCGGCTTTCCTTCCAACAAAAAAGCCCAGCTTGGCGGCCGGGCTTTTCGAGGTGGGCTGAAGCCCGGCTCAGAGAGCGAGTTCCTTGCGGAGCTCGGAGAGGGTCGCCTTGTATTCTTCTTCCGTGATCGCCTTCGCGCGACGCTTGGTTTCGAGCAGGGCGTAGCGGGCGTTGAACTCGGAATACTTCAGGGCGTCGGCCTGGGCCTTGGCGGCGGCGGCGACCTTATTAGCTTCGGCGACCTTGGCATCCGCGGCCTTATTGGCTTCGGTGACCTTGGCGTTGGCGTCGGCAATCTTGGCTTCAGCGGCGAGGCGCTCGTCGGCCAGGCTCTTCTCGCTGTTCTTGATCGCTTCGGCGACCTTGGCGTCTGCGGCCTTATTGGCTTCGGTCATCTTGGCGTTGGCGTCGGCCAGCTTGGCTTCGGCGGCGAGGCGTTCGTCAGCGACGGTCTTCTCGGCGTTCTTGATGGCTTCGGCTACCTTGGCGTCCGTGGCGGCCTTGTTGGCTTCGGCGGCCTTAGCTTCGTCGGCCTTCGCCTTAGCGAGGGCTTCGTTAGCCACGGCGACGGCGGCCTTCTGCTCTTCGAGTGCTTTCTGTAGGTCGGCGAGCCCCTTGGCCGCTTCGGCCTTGGCGGTGGCGGTGGAGGTGTTGGCGGCGCGGGCGAGCTCGTCGGCGCGGGCGTTCAGGGCCTTGATCGCGGCGTTCGAATTGGCCTGCGATTCGTTGAGGGCCTTGATCTCGGCGGCGTAGGAACTTTCGAGCTGCGCGACGCTTACGTTGGAGGACTTCGCAGCGACCTGGGCCTTGGCGACATTGGATTTCGCGGTGGCGACCTTGGAGTCGGCGCCGGCGAGGGCGGCGCGGCGCGCTTCGACGGACTTCAGGTTCTTCTCGGCCTGGGCACGCGCGGTGGCGGCTTCAGCGGTGGCCTGCTCGAGGGCGAGTTCGGCTTCGGCTAGCTTGGCGGCAGCGGCAGCATCGCTTCCCTTAGCGGCCTTGGCAGCAGCGATGGTCTTGGCGATTTCGGCGAGGCGAGCCTTGGCGGAGGCTTCGCGGACGGCGAGGGCAGCCTGGATCTTCGCAGCAGCTTCCTTCGTGGCAGCGATGTCGGCCTTCAGGCCTTCCTGGGCGGCGGCTTCTGCGCCGAGCGCCTTCTGCGAAAGCTTCTTGAATTCCGGGTTGTCGGAAGCGGGTACGCCGGCTTCGCCTTCGGCCGGGGTCTTGGTG
>CANKZO010000270.1 GCA_947488485.1 Opitutia bacterium
GCTACTGGCAGGACGTCCTCGCCGAGAACCCGAACATCCTGAATCCCACGCTGAACAACTCCGGTCCGTTCCGCTGGTGGATTTACGAATCGCTCGCCGACCGCAAGCCGCTCGACCTCATGGTCACTGAACTGCTGCGCCTCAAGGGAAGCTCCGCCGCTGGCGGCCCGGCCGGCTTCGGCATCGCCTCCCAGAACGACGTGCCCATGGCCGCCAAGGCCACGATCGTCACCACCGCCTTCCTGGGCATGGAGACCAAGTGTGCGCGCTGTCACGACGCCCCGGCCCACACCGCCAAGCAAGAGCAGGTCTTCGCGCTCGCCGCCCTCCTCGAGACCAAGGCCGTGAAGGTTCCGATCACGAGTAGCGTCTCCATGGCTAAACTCCGCGAAGGCGGTCGCAAGCCCCTCATCGAAGTCACCCTCGAGCCCGGCGCTTCAGTCGAGCCGCATTGGCCGTTCCCCGAACTCTCGCAGGAAAGCGTCGCAGACGATCTTGCGCTCAATCCCAAGGACCCGCGTGATCGCCTCGCCACGCTCGTCACCGCCCCACAGAACGAACGCTTCGCGCAGGTGATGGCGAATCGCCTTTGGGCCCGCCTCATGGGTCGCGGCCTCGTGGACCAAGCCTGGGATTGGGAACGCTCCAAGAACTCGCACCCGGAATTACTCCGCTGGCTCGGACGCGAGCTCGTGCGTAGCGGCTACGACGCTGACCACGTCCTGCGCCTCATCCTGAATTCGCACGCCTATCAGCGCACGACGGACGCCTCGCAGAAACAGACTAGCCCGCTCTTCGCCTCGCCGGCCCCGCGTCGCCTCTCCGCCGAACAAGTCGTCGACTCGATGTTCGCCACGACCGGTAAGCCCTTCCGCACGGAAGAGGCCAGCCTGGACATCGACAGCATCCGCGAACAGGCGAACTCCGTGACGCTCGGGCAGCCGCGCCGCGCTTGGATGCTCACCTCGACCTCCAACGAGCGCGACCGCCCCGCCCTCGCCCTGCCCCGCATCCAAGCGGTCTGCGACGTACTGGCGGCCTTCGGTTGGCGCGCCAGCCGTCCGGACCCCGTGACCGACCGCGAGAGCTCGGCTAACTCCCTGCAGCCCGCGATCCTCAGCAACGGCACGATGGGCACCTGGGTGACCCGCCTGAGCGACGATCACGGCGTCACGGCGATGGCCCTCGAAGCCAAGTCGCCGGAGGCGCTCACCGAAGCCCTGTTCCTACGCCTGCTCTCGCGTTATCCGACCGCTGCCGAGAAGGCGAAATACTCCGCCTATCTCGGCGAAGGCTTCGCCAGACGCCTCCTGGCGCCACCCATCAGGCCTATCGTCTACCCACGCAAGCCGGCCTATTACGTCTCCTGGTCCAACCACCTCAACGACATGGCCACCACCGTGCGCATGCAGGAGGAAGCCGCCGCTCGCAAGGGCGACCCGGCGACCAATCGCCTGTTCCCTACCTGGCGCCGCCGCGCCGAGGATGTCGTCTGGGCCCTCGTCAACTCTCCCGAATTCCTTTATAACTAATACCATGGATCGCCGCTCCTTCCTCACCGCCCTCGGACTCGCCCCCTTCGCTGCGTCGCCGCTGCTCGCCTCATCGGGCGCCGCCGGCGTGAAAGGCAAAGCTGAGCATTGCATCTTCATCTGGCTCGGCGGCGGCATGGGCCAGGTCGACACCTTCGACCCGAAGGCGCTCGGCGACAATAAATCCACCGTCAAGAAACGCGGTTCACTCTACCCTTCGATTCCGACCTCCATCTCTGGCGTGCGCCTCTGCGAACACCTGCCGCGTACGGCTAAACTCATGGAGCATGTCACCGCGGTCCGTTCGGTGAACCATAAGGTCATCGACGAGCACGCTTTCGCCACGAACCTCGTCCACACCGGCCGCATGATCAGCGGTAACGCCATCTATCCTTCCATCGGTTCGATGGTCGCCCATCGCCGCGGTGCCGCCGACCCGAACGTCCCGGCCTACATGCTCATCGGCTACCCGAACGTGAGCCGCGGCCCAGGCTTCCTTGGCATTAAGGACGGCTACATCTACCTCGTCGACACCGAGACGGGCCCGAACGGCTTCACCACGCCGAGCGACATCGACCCGGCCCAGAAGATCCGTCGCCAGGAACTCCTCGATGCGGTCGGCGGCACGGCCCCCGAAGGCTCAGCCCTCGCCGAATATGCCCAAGCGCAGCACGAGGCCTTTCGCCTCGCGGGCCCGTCTTTCATGCGCCACTTCGACCTGAAGAAGGAGGCGGCGGAAACGCGCCTCTCTTACGGCGGCGAATTCGGCCAACGCTGCCTGCTCGCTCGTCGCCTCATCCAGGGCGGCGTGCGCTTCGTCGAAGTCTCGCATAACCTCAACTTCATCAACGGCGCGGGTTGGGATGTGCATAATGACGGCATCGACAACCAGCACATCCTCATCCGCGAGCTCGATAATGCCCTTGCCGGCCTGATTGAAGACCTCAAGCGCACCGGCATGCTCGACAAGACCCTCGTCGTCATCGCCACCGAGTTCGGCCGTCCGCCGGAATTCGACGCCAAGGGCGGCCGCGGCCACCAAGGCACCGCTTTCTCGATGATCCTCGCTGGCGGCGGCCTCAAGCACACCGGTGCCTACGGCGAGACCGACGACTTATCCAAGACCGTCGTCAAGGACCCGGTCAGCGTGCCCGATTTCCACGCCACGATTCTCGCCGCACTGCAGGTCGATACTTCCAAGGACCTCATGGCCGGCGGCCGCCCCGTGCCCATCACCGACGGCGGTAAGCCCATCGCGAAGTTGTTCTAAACACAAGGGACAGGGGCAGGGACACGGACAGGTATCAAGGCTTAGGAAAAGACGCAGGAACAGCATCAGGACTTACTGCTCCTGCGTCTGGTACTATCCCTAAGTCTTGGAGCCAGTCCCAGCCCCTGTCCCATGACTTTAAGGCACGGACGTGAGAACGGTCAAAAAGTCTGCCCGTTACGACGCACGCGCCGTGGCGAACGGCGGCCATGGCAATGGCCGCCCTACCCTCAGCGGTGATCCGGCTTCCAGTGATTCACGCGGTTCACGAGATACTTCACGTAAATATCGGAATCGTTCAGGCAAGGGATCTGCGAGAAGTGCTCGCCGCCAGCGTGCTCGAACGTCTCCTTACCTTCTTCGCGGATTTCCTCGAGGGTCTCGAGGCAATCAGACGTGAAGGCGGGGCACATGACCAAGAGGTTCTTGGTGCCCTCGGCCGGCAGGGCTTCGAGACGCTTGTCGGTATAAGGTGAAACCCACGGCTCACCGGCCAGACGGGACTGGAAGGAGAGTTCGTACTGGGACTCCTTGAGGCCGGCAGCGGCCACGAAGAGGCGCGTCATCTCGACGCACTGGTGGCGATAACAGGTCGCCTGACAGGGGCTGTAATGGGAACAGCAATCCTTCATCTTCATGCAATGCGCCTTCGATGGGTCGCCCTTACGCAGGTGGCGTTCCGGCAGGCCGTGGTAAGAGAAGAGCAGCTTGTCGAACGGCTTGCTCAGCCAAGGCTGGGCGGACTCGACCAAGGCATCGATGTAAGCCGGGTCGTTGTAGAAAGGCTGCAGGACGTGATACTTCAGACCAGGCGCGAGACGCTTGAGTTCTTCCTGCACCTTGACGACGACGGTCTCGTAAGAGGACATCGCGTAGTGCGGGTACTGGGGCATCACGAACAGGTCGTCGA
>CANKZO010000271.1 GCA_947488485.1 Opitutia bacterium
GCCGCGACGCACAGCAGGGACCAGCAAAGCAAGATCGGGGCGAATCTCATGAGCCACTTATCCGCTCATCCCCTTCCCCCCGCAAGCCGAACCCCTGTCTCGTTTTCAATTCAGTCCTCGATTCAGCGTCTTTTCATCCTTCATCTTCCATCGTTCATCCGCCATCTTGATTGCCATGCCCACCCCGCCCTTCCCCCTCTCCGGCCTAGCCGACGAAG
The DNA here is from genome assembly GCA_947488485.1 of Opitutia bacterium. Next base: position 219 of record CANKZO010000271.1, read on the forward strand.
CCGCCGACGACATCGCCGGTCAGATCGCCGCGCACCAAGCGCTCGGCTGGAAGGCTATCGAGCTCCGCCTCCTGAACGGCAAGCAGTTCTCCGGTCCGGCCGTCAGCGATGACGAGTTCAAGCGCTCGGTGGACCAGTTGGAGGCGGCCGGCATTCGGGTCAGCAGCTATGCCTCCGCCATCGGCAACTGGAGCCGCCCGATCAGCGGCGACTTCGCCGTCGACCTCGCCGACCTCAAAGTACTGATCCCGCGCATGCAGCGCACCGGCACGAAGTTCGTCCGCACCATGAGCTGGGTCCGCGGCGACGTCTCCGAAGACATCTGGCGCGACGAAGGCGTCCGCCGTTATAAGGAGATGGCCAAGCTCGCCGCCGACGGCGGGATCATGCTCTTGCACGAGAACTGCGAAGGTTGGGGCGGCCTTTCCGGTACGCACGCCCGCCGCTTCATCGAAAGCGTCGACCATCCCAGCGTCCGCTACCTCTTCGATATCGGCAACACGGTCTCCTACGGCCAGGAGACCATGCCCTTCTACCGCGACATCCTGCCTTACGTGGAATACGTCCACATCAAGGATTGCCGACGCAACCCGGCCGGCGGCAAGAGCAGCGCCTTCACGTACGCCGGCGAAGGCGACGCGCTCGTCCGCGAGATCCTCACGGACCTCATCCGCAAAGGCTATAAAGCCGGCGTCTCCATCGAGCCCCACGTCGCCAGCATCGTCCACCTCGGCGAAGGCACCAAGGCCTCCCCGCAGGAGCGCTTCGACTCCTACGTCCGTTACGGCCAGGGCCTCGAGAAACTGCTCGCCGAAATCCAGGCCCGCTGATGCGCCTGTTCCTCCTGGCCCTGCTCGCGACGTGCGCCCTGCGCGCCGCCGAACCCATCATCTCCGGCGACTACCCCGACGACGCCTCCGCCGCCAAGGCTTGGCGCGCCGTCGAAGGCTCCCCGGCGGCCCGCATCGGGCAGGACGACATCGCCCACGTCCTCCGCCTCGACTGCAATTTCAGCACCAACCCGCGGGCACGCGTCTACTGGGACCACAAGGTCGACCTGGACCTGTCCACCACGGAGGGCCTCCGCCTCGAGGTCCGCTGCCGCGACCGCGCCCCCATCGCGCAGTTCCACGTCTACTTCGAGGCCAAGGGCGGCTGGTATAACGCCAGTTTCACCCCGCAACGCACTTCCGAATGGACCACGATCGAGGTCCGCAAGGACGCGGCGAAAACCGAGGGCAATCCCGCCGGCTGGCAGCAGATCAAGACGATCCGCATCGCGGCCTATCAGGCCGAGGACAAAGACACCTCGTTCGAGATCCGCAGTATCCGCAAGCTCGGCCAGCTGGGCGACGACACCCACGTGCTCCTGGTCAAGACCCCTGACGCCAAGGAGCGCTTCGACGAACGGCTGTCCCGCCAGCTCTCCGCCCGCGGCTTGCGCCATGCCACCGTGACCGAGTCCGAACTCACCCCTGCGACGCTCGCCAAGACCCAACTGCTCATCCTGCCCAACAATACCAAACTCACCGACGAGGCCACGAGCGCGATCGAAAGTTATCTCAAGAACAACGGCCGTCTCCTGGCCTTCTATTCGCTCCCGCCTCGCCTGCTGGCCGCGACCGGCATCGGCCCGGGCAAGCACCTGCTCGCCGACCCCAAGGGACGCTTCGCTTCGATCCGCCCCGTCGGCGATGCGCTGATCGGCGCCCCCGCCATCACCGGCCAGGCTTCCTGGAACATCATCACCCATCAGCCGATGGCTGGACGAAGCCGCACCGTGGCCGAATGGTTTGACGCCACCGGCAAGCCCTCCGGCTTCCCTGCGGTCATCGCCTCCGACAACGCCGTCCTGATGACGCACGTGCTGCTCGACGACGACAAGGACAACAAGGCCCAGCTCCTGCTCTCCATGGCTGGCCACCTCCGCCCCGCGATCTGGCACGACAGCATCGCGGCCAAGCTGCGCAAGCTCGATGAGCTCGGCGAATTCAAGGATTTCGCCGCTGCCTGCGCCTTCGTCCGTTCCCGCCCCGGAGCCAAGTCGATGGCGCTCACCCGACTCGATGCGTCGATCGCCGCCAAGGCGGACGCGCTGATTCACGAAAAGGCCGCACGCTTCACGCAGGCGCTCGCCAGCGCCGACCAAGCGATGGCCTTCTTCCAAGAGGCCTACTGCCTCGCGCATCCCGCCAAGCCGGGCGAGTTCCGCGCCGTCTGGTGCCACAGCGCCTACGGCGTCAAGAATCGCACCTGGGACGACGCGATTCTTAACCTGAAGAACAACGGCTTCACCGCTGTCTTCCCCAACATGCTCTGGGGCGGCGTCGCCTATTACCCAAGCAAGGTGCTACCGGTCGCGACGGACATCGCGACCAAGGGCGACCAGATCGCCGAATGCCTAGAAGCCTGCCGCAAGCACGGCCTGCAGATCCACGTCTGGAAGGTCGACTGGAATCTCGGACGCGACGTCCCTAAGGAGTTCGTCGCCAAGCTCCGCGCCGAGCATCGCCTCCAGATGAGCGACACGGGCGAAGAAGAACCCTGGCTCTGCCCTTCCCATCCCCTCAACGCCGCGCTCGAACGCGACGCGCTGGTCGAGGTCGCCCGCAACTACGCCGTCGACGGCATCCACTTCGACTACATCCGCTATCCGGACGGTCGCCACTGCTTCTGCCCGCCCTGCCGCGAACGCTTCGAGCACGCCACCGGCAAGGCCGTCGTCAAGTGGCCCGGCGACGTCCAGGTGAAGGGCGTCCGGCGCGAAGAATGGATCAAGTGGTGTCAGGAGAACATCAATACCGTCGTGCGCACGACCAGCGAAGAAGTCCGCAAGGTCCGGCCGGGCATCAAGGTGAGCGCCGCGGTCTTCCGCCAGTGGGACCAGGACAGCCGTACGATCATGCAGGACTGGAAACTCTGGTGCGAACGTGGCTGGCTCGATTTCGTCTGCCCGATGGATTACACCGAGAGCGAGACCGGCTACGACAGCTGGATCCGCCAGCAGAAGACCTGGGCCGGGCCCGCCGGCTTGGTTCCAGGCATCGGCATCACCTCGTCGCGTACCACGCTCGCCCCCGATGCCACGGTGCGTCAGATCGAGATCACCCGCCGTCACGAGGCCCAAGGCTTCATCCTGTTCAATTACGGTGAGCGCGAAGCCAAGGAGATCATCCCGGTGCTGGGACTAGGCCCCACTCGGCGCTGAACGCCACAATTGGCTGGCTCTCCCGGCCACGCCCCTCATCCCTTTCTCGCATGTCCTCCGAACCGACTCCTCCCTTCGACGGCCCCCAGCTGGGCGATACGGTCGAGGGCCTCACGCTCATCGCCGTCGGCATCCGGGATACCTTCACCGAAGTCCTGCCCGCCCATCGCGAGGCCTTCACGCTCCTCAACGAATGGATGAACGGCATCCGCCTCTATGAGCTCGAGGACGCCCTCGACCTCGACGCCAACTTCTGGGACGAGCTCCTCG
>CANKZO010000272.1 GCA_947488485.1 Opitutia bacterium
CGCCGCGTAAGCCTGGCGTGACGCTGTTCGAGCGCATCGACCCCGCCGCGGTGGCCGAGATCATCGACTGGACGCCATTCTTCATCACCTGGTCGCTGAAGGGTGCGTTCCCGCAGATCTTCAAGTCACCCAAGTACGGAATCGAAGCGCGTAAGCTCTTCGATTCCGCCCGCGTCGAGCTCGATGAGCTCATCCGCGGTAATCGTGTCCACCTCCGTGGCGCTGCCGGCCTATGGGCTGCCCGTCGCGTCGGTGACGACGTCGAGATTTACGGTGACGAAGCCCAGGCCCAGAAGATCGGCCGCTTCCATTTCCTCCGCGACCAGCGCCAGCGTCCGAAGGTGAACACCTGCCGCTCGCTCGCCGACCTTGTCTCCACCGAGAAGGGCGACCATATCGGCGCCTTCGCCGTGACCGCCGGCCAGGAGATCGAAGATTACGCCGCCTCCTTCAAAGCCAAGGACCCCTTCCGCCAGATTCTCGTGCAGGCCCTCGCCGACCGCTTGGCGGAAGGCTGCGCCGAATGGCTGCACCGAGAAGTCCGCAAGGAACTCTGGGGCTACGCGCCAAACGAAGCCCTGAACGTCGAAGAACTCGTCGACGAGAAATACGCCGGCCGCCGGCCCGCGGCTGGTTATCCCGCCTGCCCCGAGCACACCGAGAAGGCCGAGCTCTGGCGCCTGCTGGACGCGGATCGCCTCGGCTGCACACTCACCGAATCTTACGCCATGAATCCGGCCGCCTCCGTGTCGGGCCTCTACTTCGGCAACCCGCAGTCCATCTACTTTGACGTCGATAATGTCGGCCGTGATCAGGTTGAGGATTACGCCAAGCGCAAGGGCTGGACCGTCGAGCAGGCCGAGAAGTGGCTGCGCCCCGTGCTCGGTTACAAGACCTGACCATGGAAGCGCGCGAACGGGAGAAGCTTGTTGCGATCGTAGGAGCGGAAGATGCCGCCGCGGTCGAACGCTTCCTGGGCGACTGCGCTTTGTGTAAGCTCGTCGAGGCCGCCGATGGCGTCGAGAGCGACTGGCCCGAGTGGGCGCGCGCCGCGGCCGTACTGCAGCGCTGGCTCGAAGCCGCCGGACGCGACGCCGACGCCGAACGTAAGCTCGGCTACCTCCGTTGCACCGTCGAGGCGCAGAAAGCCGTCCCCACCGCGATCCGCCCCGCCCTTCCGCAAGCCGTCGCCCGGATGCTCAAGGACTACGGGTTTGCGGAGTGAGGCGGAGAATCCGCCCTTACTTCGCAGCGGAGAACTTGGTGAGCATCACGCCGTGGCCAGGGAGGCTCAGGGGCAGGCTGTCCTTGGAGGTATCGAGGGTGGCGGCGTCCTTCTGACGCCAGAGATCACGGGCGACCTGTCGGCCAGATAGGCCGAGCTTGGCGAAGTCCTTGAAGTCGAATTTCACGGGCCCCGACCCGACGTTGAAGAAGGCCACCGCGCGGCTACCGTCGGCCAGATCCTTGGCGTAGACGCGTACGTCGGCGACCAGGCCATCGACTTCGTAGACCCGGAAGACGCACGTCGCCTGCTTGCCCAACTCGTCCTGGTTCACCGCGATGACCTCATCGTTGGTCAGCAGGTTCAGGGAGAAGGCATCCAGCCTGGTCATGTCGCAACCGATGAGCAAAGGTGAGGACAGCATGCACCAGAGGCTGACATGGGAATATTGCTCGTCGGCGCTGAGGGAGGTCGGGCGCGGGCGACCCCAACCGATCCAACCGAGGATGAGCATGTCCGTGTCGGTCCAGCTGCCGGGCTTCGTGTAGGCGGCGGACTTGTCCTGGGAGAATCCGATCGCCTTGACGCTGCGCCAGGAGTCATTGACGTCGCCCGTGGTGCGCCAAGAGCTACCGCCGACGGACGAACCCCACTTCCAGACGTCATTACCGCCATACTGGCAGAGGCTGAAGACGATGTCGCGCTTCTGGGCGCGCAGGTGTTCGCCCATGACCTTGAAGGGGTGAGTGGCATAGGCGTCATCCTTGGACCCCTTCCGGACCGGCACGCCGTTCGGGTTAGGGACCTCGCCGCCCACGACCTGGCTATAGCTGCACCAGTCATATTTGATGTAGTCGTAACCCCACTCGGCGAAGGTGCGCGCGTCCTGCGCTTCATGCAGCCAGCTGCCGGCGCACTTACCGCACGTTGTGGGGCCGGGCGAAGAATAGATCCCGGCCTTCAGCCCGCGGTCATGGATGTAATCCGCGAGGCCCTTCATATCAGGAAAGCGGACATTGGAAGCAATGACACCACGTTCGTCGCGGAACGGACGCACCAGGTCTTGGAGGGTCTTTTCGTCCGTCGGGAGATGGTTCTGCCAGTAGTCGTCGATGTTGACGTAGGACCAGCCATGGTTGGCCAAGCCGCTGCTGACCATCGCATCGGCGGCACCCTTCACCTTTTCAGCCGTGATCGTCTGGGCGAAGCAGTTCCAGCTGTTCCAACCCATCGGAGGGGTCAGGGCGATGGTGTCGCCACAGACGATACGGAAGCGCTTCTCAGCGGAACCGCGGGCGTTCTTGGCGCCCAGCGTGACGATGAACTCGCCCTTGGCGGAAAGGCTACCCGAGATCCGACCCGTCTGCGGATCCAGTTTCAGACCGGCCGGCAGGCCCTGCGCGGAGTAGGTCAGCGGACGCTCCCCGGTCACAGGGACCGAGTAGAGGAAGGGCGAACCCGGGCGGACGCCGAAGACGGCAGGTCCGTTGATGCGCGGCGTAGCCGGGGCCGGGGGAGTCAGGATATAAGGCGCGACCGGCGCCGGAGCGGGCTCACCCGAAGTCCGGAAAGTCTTGGCACCCGTCGTCTCGAAACGGGCATCCGCCCAATCGGCATAGTCATCATTGTCGCCATCCTCGGCGTCACCCACCTTGAGTAGCAGCTGCTTCACCCCGACGACGTTCACCTCAAAGGGCTTGGCTTCGGTGCCGGTGCGCATGACCCCGCTGCGCCAAAGCATTCGGCCGTCACCGATGACGAAGAATTCCACGCTCGAACGGTTCGACCCACGCTTGGCGTCATCGAGACCGACCTGGGCCGAGAAGGTCTTCGCCGCCCCGTCGAGGTGGACGACGAAAACGCTTTCAGCGACGGTGCCCACGCCGCGCTCGAAGACCTTACCATGAATTTTGAGCGGCTTGGCGTCTTCGGGATTCTTCGCGGCATGTCGGTTCTTCATGGGCCGCCCGTAACCCTGGACGATCGGCTTCAGATTCAGGTCATCGAGCCAGACCATTTCGGCGGAGAGTCCCACGGTCACCAGCAGCAAGCAGAGGAAGGCCCTCGGACAGAATCGCATGCGGCCATCTTGCGGAGGGCGACGGGAGTTCAATGAAATAGACGGCGCATTCGCGCCGCGGGGGACCTGCTGGCACGCTGGCATGCTGCGAAGCAGAAGCATCAAGAGGTAGGGCTGACCACCCTTGGTCAGCCGGACGGTTGAGCGAGGGCGCTCAACCCTACCCAAGCAGCTTATCGACTCAGTCCTCTACTTGCCTTTCTCTACTTCGGCGCGGGCTTTGGCGAGGACATCGGCAAGCTTCACTTCAGCGCCGTTCTGGCGTTTGCTCTCATCGGCGGCTTCCATGAAGGTGTAAAGTTCGAGCGTCTCTTCGGCGGAGACCTGGGCCTTTCCGGTGCGGAACATCTTCACGACGGATTCGAGCAAGACTTCA
>CANKZO010000273.1 GCA_947488485.1 Opitutia bacterium
ACCGTCTACGCCTGGCGCGAAGCCCAAGGGCCCATGTCGGCCGCCCTCGTGCCGCTCGACATCAAGACGGCGCTCCAGAAGCATTTCGGCGCGTGATGGCGGACGCGACGAACCAGTCGGGCACGGTCTCCCGGTTAGGCCTGGCCATCGTCGTCACCGTCGCCGTGTTCTGGTCGGCGATTACCTTCGTGCCGCCCGGACCATTGCATGCGGATGAAGCCGTCCAGTGGTCCTTGGCCAAGGAACTTTCGGAAGGCACGCCCTATAGCACGAATCAGGACAAGTTCCATGGGCCCACGCTGGCCACGGCGCTACTCATCTCGGCCAAGGTGACCGGGACCGCGCCGACCGAGATGTCGGAGCATTACCTGCGCAGCGTCGTCTCGATCTTCCTCGGGCTCATGGCGGCGGCGGCCTTGATCCTGCCGGGTGTCGGCAGGGGTCCGCGTTATGTCACCGCTGCCTTCATCGTGCTCACCGGCGGATGCACGCCGTTCGGTTATTACTTCGTGCAGGAGATGCTGCTGGTGACGGGCTTCGTCTGGGGTGTCGCCCTATGGATGCGAGCCGAAGATTCGCCGCCGACTTCCCGCTGGTGGCTCCTCTCCGGCGCGGCGTTCGGCTTCGCCCTCGCCTGCAAGGTTACCGCCGCGGCTTACCTGGTCTTCTTCCTCGTGGGCTTGCTGCTCCTGCGCCGCTTCGTGCCCGATCGCCGCTGGCTGCGTTTCGGTTTCGGCCTCGTCGCTTCTTGGGCGTTGTTCCAGTCGGTCGGCTTCACGGATCTGCCCGGCCTGAAGACCTGGTGGCTGCAGTTGGCTCGTTCGCTCGGCGTCGCCAGCGGCCGATCGGAGGACACTCTCTTCGCCGAAAGTCTCGCGCCGTGGGGCTGGGCCGCCGCCTGGCTGGCGGTCTTTACGCTCGCTCGCTCCGGTCTTTCGCGCGCCGGCTGGCGTACTCGCCACCCCGCCGACCTCCCTTGTCTGGTCGCCGTCCTTGTCTTGGGGTTCCACCTGGCGTTGCCCTACAAGACGCCCTGGTTGTTGCTGCTGACCTTCTCGCTGCCTCTGACGCTCGCATTACCCTATCTCCTGTCCGGTCGGGTCGCACGCGTCGCCTTGCTCGCCGTCAGCTTGGCGGCGCTCGCGATGCTCACCCGTCCGTCCTTGGCCGAGCACACTCGCACGTCGGACCTCCGGTCGTTTAACGCGGGAGTTGACAGGCTGGCTAAGGCCTACGGCGGAAAATTCTATATCGCCATCGAGGGCGGGCATTACTGGCCGCTTCCGTATTACCTCCGGAAGTATCCGGTAGGCTTCGATGACTTCCCGCAGGCGGCCAAGGCACCGCTCCGTCTGATTCCCGCGACCGACTCTAGCGAGCCCGTCGTGCCTGGTTATGCCGTCTTCAGCCTGACCCTGCGCGAGGGCGGCGACCACTACTGGGTGCTGGTTGCCAAAGCCCACGAAAGCGTTTTCATCGGAAAATAAGCCATGGAAGACAACCCTATCATCCACAACTTCTCCCACGAGGCCTTCGGCTCCCGCTTCTGGGTCCGTATCGCCGCGGAAGACGGCGTCTACGCCCGCAATGCCGCCGAGGCCTTGTTCCAGCTGCTCGATGACCTGGATTTCCAGACTGACGTCCGTCACGACAGCGGCCCGGTGGCGTCGATCAACTACATGCCCGAGGGCGCGATGATCGCCGCCTCCGAGCACGTACAGGCCCTCTGGAATTTCTCGAAGGACGTCAGCGCCGAGACCGGCAAGGCCTTCGACGTCACCGCCGGCGCCCAGTTCAATTATTGGAAGAAGCGTGGCGACCTCGGATTCAATCCCGATGACGCCGCCTGGACCCAGGTCATGAACGCCTACCGCGAAGGCGCGTTCCGTCTCGAGGGCTGCGAACTGCACTGCGATAAGTTCGGCTGCGCCGTCGACTTCGGCGCGATCGTCCGCGGCTACGCCCTCGACCGCATGGCCGATATGCTCGAGAGCAGCTGGGGTATCCACCGCGCCTTGCTGATGGCTTCCGGCAGCGTGACCCTCGCCCTCGATCCGCCCGGTGAATCCGCCGGCTGGCGCATCGGCGTCGGCGCGCAGTCCGAGATCAAGCTCTGCCGTTTCGCGATGGCCAGCAAGACGGCCGACGCAGCCCGCAATAACCTCGTCGACCCGCGCACCGGCCAGCCGGTTTCGCTCCCGGGTCCGGTGCGGGCCATCGCCACTTCCGCCCTCGAAGCCGAGGGGCTCGCCATGGCGGCTTGCGTGCTCAACGCCTCCGAGGCCGAAGAGTTCGTCAACCGTGGCTGCAGCCGTGGTCTCTGGCTGCCGGACGGCACGAAGCTCGGGTCGGTGACCTATTTCGAAGTGACGGAACGCCCGGCCCCCGAAGCCAAGCCGACTTCCTCCGAAGAAGCGGCTACTTGATCTTGGCCTCGACGTCGCGCAGCAGCGTCTCGCGGTCAGCCGAGAAGAGATAGGTGTCCGAACCGAGTCGTCGCAAGGCGGCCCGGAGGACTTCCGGCGAAGGGCGGCGGTTGAGCATCAGCCGGCGCAGGTAGGTCTCGAGGTCGGCGGAGATCAGCGGATGGTCGAGCTTGAGCCGCACGATCTGCATCAGGATGGCCTGGTTGGTCTCGTTCTGCAGGTGGGCTTGGATGAGCACCTCGTTGGCCTCGTCGTAGCGGCGTGCGGCGATCAGTTTGCGGCTCGCGGCCACCAGCACCTGCGGCGGCACCTTCCGGTGCTGCAGGAGCTTCTGCAGGTTGATGGAGCCGATCTCGGTCTGCCCGTCGGCGAAGTAGGCGATGGTGCGGAGGGCGTCGAAGGCCATGCGCGTCTCGGCGACCCACTGGTCGCGCTCGGCCTGCTTGTAAAGGGCATCGACGAGCAGGATCGTCTCGCGCGCGCGGCCCGCGTTGAGGAGGCATTCCACGTGGACGAGGTCGAAGCGCACGCGGTTACCGAACTTACGTTCGAGCGCGAGCTTCGCCAGCCGGGCGGTGAGCGCGACGTCCGAGGTGTCGTTACCGAAGCGAGCTAGGTCCAGCATCGGCTGCTCCTGGTTGCCGAACGTGGCGATGATCTTCTCGAGCAAGGCCTCGCGGCGCGGGCGGTCGGCTTCGCCGGGCAGCAGGTAGAGCGACTGGATGAGCGGACCCGGCCGGCCGGGCTGGCTGATGGCGAGCAGGTCGAGCGTGTCCTTGGCCCGGGCCAGTTCACCGCTCTCCTTGAGCCAGCGGGCCTTCATCTCGAGCAGGCGGACGCCGGCGGGGAAGACGGCGAGCGCCGCGTCGAGTTCGGCGAGCGCACCCGTCCGGTCGCCGCTTTCCCAGAGGAGCTGGCAGTTGAGGAGGTAGCCGTCGGCGGTCTGGTCGAGACGGTGTTCCTTGATCAGTCGCGCGGCGTCGGCGAAATCTCCGCGAAGGAAGTGGGCCTGGGCGGCGGCCAGCCGGAGGTCCGCGCGGATATCCTCGGCCACCGCCGGGTCGCCTAGGTGCTTCGTGGCCGTGGCGATGAGGCGGGCGTCCTGGTCCAGCATGAAGCAGCGCTGGACGTATTGGCGGAAGTATTCGCGGTCCTGCTTGGCGAAGACGAGGGATTCCTCGAGCAGCTGGTAGGCGTCGAGCGGACGCTGGAACGCGAAGAAGAGATCGGCGCAGAG
>CANKZO010000274.1 GCA_947488485.1 Opitutia bacterium
GAAGCCGACTGGGTCGGCGGCGTCATGCGGGATGGGAATCGAGGTTATCTGAATGCCGCGGAACTCGAACGTGGTGCCGGTTTCGAAGAGCTGCCAGTCTGGTTGCGACTTGAGTGAATCCTTGATTCGTCGGGCCGTCTCGCGGTTAGCGAACACCTTCAACATGGGATTTTGGCGGAGCAGGGCAGGGAGGCCGACACAGTGGTCCGCGTGTTCGTGGGTAATGAAGACCGCGTCGAGGGCGCGTGCCTCGATGCCGAGCTTCTGTAATGAAGCCTCCAGGCGGGGGCCTTGGAACCCCGCGTCGAGCATCATGCGCGTGCCGCCCGCCTCCAGTAGGGAGCAGTTGCCGGAGCTGCTCGTGCCGAGGATGTGGAAGGCGAAGGCCATGCGAGAGGCCGATGCAACCCTGTCACGGTGCCGCCTTCAAGCCGCCATTCACCCTTTTCCGCTTGAGGGCAAGGGCGACCGGAGGGAAGGTAGGTCATCCCCCCATGCCTTCCCTTCCTCGCGTCATCAGCATCATCATGGGGGGCGGTCGTGGCTCCCGCCTCTATCCCCTGACCAAGGACCGATGCAAACCGGCGGTGCCGCTCGCCAGCAACTACCGCCTCGTCGATATCCCGATCAGCAATTGCCTGAACTCGGGTTTCAATCAGATCTTCGTCCTGACGCAGTTTAATACGGCCTCCCTTCACAAGCACATCCAGCAGACCTATAAGTTCGACGGCTTTGGTCGTGGCTTCGTCGACATCCTCGCCGCCGAGCAGACGGGTGACAAGGAGACCTGGTATCAGGGCACGGCCGACGCGGTCCGCCAGAACCTCCATCACTACAACCTGAAGGACGAGGATTTGGTGCTCATTCTTTCCGGCGACCAGCTCTACCGACTCGATTTCGAAGAACTCGCGCGCCAGCACATGGAGAACGCTGCCGACGTGACTATCGCCGCCAAGGCCATGCCATCCGACCAGGTCAGCGCCCTCGGTGTCATGCGCGTCAACACTGACCTCCGGATCGTGGAGTTCGTCGAGAAGCCGAAGGATCCGGCCGTCATCTCCACCCTTGTCCTCGGCGGCAACGCCCGCGCCCGCCTGTCCGATAAATCCGATACGCCCTACTGCCTGGCCTCGATGGGCATCTACCTTTTCTCCGGTAAGGTCATGCGCGAGGCGCTGGCCGACCCGGCCCAGACCGATTTCGGCAAGGAAGTCATCCCTGGCCTGCTCGCCTCGAAGCGCATGATGGCCTACGTTTTTGACGGTTACTGGGAAGATATTGGCACCGTCGGCTCGTTCTGGGAATGCAACCTTACGCTCACCGACCCGGTACCTCCGTTTGATTTTTTCGACGGCCAGAACCCAGTCTATACGCATGCCCGTTACCTGCCTCCCGCCAAGCTCAACGGCGCTCGCTCGCAGCGCGTCCTGATGGCTGACGGTGCGATTGTCGACGACTCCGAGCTTAGCCGATGTGTCATCGGCGTGCGTTCCGTCATCCGCGGCGGCTCCCGGCTTGAGAACGTGGTGATGATGGGTGCCGACACCTTTGAACGTCCGAACGACCTCGCGAAGAACCACTCCCTCGGGCGTCCTGATGTCGGCGTGGGTCCCAACTGCCTTATCCGTAATGCCATCATCGACAAGAACGCGCGCATCGGCGCCGGCTGTCGTCTCGCACCGACTGGCCTGCCCGAGAAATGGGAGACCGACGCTTTGTTTGTCCGTGATGGCGTGATCGTCGTCAAGAAGGGCGCCATCGTTCCTCCCGGGACGATTGTTGGGGAATGAACACTTACGCCCGGACCTATTGGTTCACTTGGGCGTTCCTCGTGATCGCCGCCGCCCTCACGGGCGTAGCTTCGTTGAAGACTGCCTTCTTCGGCGGGCTTTTCGCGGCACTGCTGTCGGCGTTACTCTCCAAGGTCTATGAGCGTACTGGTCCGCGTTACGCTCCGCTCATCGGAGCCACCGCCGGCACCCTTTGGGTGGTCGCGATGTTCTTCCGGGTCCGCTGGTTCGGGTACGCCGACGACTTTCAAATGGCCCAGTGGACGCTGGGTACGGACATCTCAGTGCATGCGGCGGGCTTTGCCGGCGCGGCGCTAATGACGGCCTTGTTCGCCCGCTATGAATTCCCGAAGGCGCTCGGCGGCGGCCTGCTCCTCGCTGCAGCCATGACGGTCATCCCCTATGGCGTCATTGGCTGGATTGATCACCGCGTCGCGGGCCCGGTCGACCTCGTGGTGCTCGTCTCAGCGGAGGTGGCTGTCGATGAAGGCCCCGTCCGTCGCTCCGGTGCCGTGCAGGCCGAACTGACTCCGGCCGAGGTCCTTTTCCTGAAGGAGCGTGTGCTGGTCGTCGACGGTCCTGGAGGTGTCGAGGTGGTCGATGAGCAGGGCCGTCGTTATTGGCCGCTGCTTCGTCGTCGGCTCGTCTACCCGGGTAATCCCGGTGGTCCGGTTCGCACGGTCCTGTTCATGCTGCCCCCTGGCTTGGTCGCGGCCGAGACCTGGAGTGTGCCGGTGCACCAAGATCCGAAGGGACTCGCTCTCGTTACCCTCGGAGGTCGGAACGATGTCAAATTCTCGGGTGGTCCGCTCAGCCAAGCGGTCCGGCTGGAGGTATCCTTGGCGGTGAAGCCCAATGAGGGCGCATTCACCTATCAGAGCCTACAGGTCGAAACTTTCCGCAAATCCCCCCTTGGCGATCTCTACGCGAGCGTTCGGACCCAAGGTATCGCCGCGGCGTTTCCCACGAGCCTGATCGATCCGAAGACGCCGGTTAAGTCGGAAGATAAGGCCAAGCCTCGCCGGCCGAACTTCGGCGCTGACCCTGCCGCCAAGTAGGCGCGTTCAGGTCGTCGAGCTGAGGAAGTCGCGGTGTAATCCCGCGTAGGCTCCTTGCAGTGCGAGCAGTTCTTCGTGGGTGCCGCGTTCGACGATACGTCCTTCATGGAGGACGATGACGCAGTCGGCTCGCCGAATTGTGCTGAGGCGATGGGCGACTACGAAGCAGGTGCGGCCCTTCATCAGGCGGGCGAGGGCGACCTGAAGTCGGGCTTCCGTGAGCGTATCGACCGCGCTGGTGGCTTCGTCGAGCACCAGGATGCGCGGGTTGGCTAGCAACGCGCGAGCGAAGGCGACGAGCTGCTGCTGGCCCATCGAGAGTCCGCGTCCCTTCTCGGAGCAAGGCGTATGGATGCCGGCTGGGAGGTCTTCAATCAGGTCGAGGCAGTCGAGGTCGCGGAAGGCTTGCCGGATCTCCTCGTCGGTCGCGTCCGGACGGGCCGACTTCACGTTCTCTGCGATGGTGCCCGCAAAGAGGAAGTTTTGCTGGAAGACGAAGCCCATCTGACGGCGTAGGGTCTCCTGGCGGATATCGGCGAGGTCATGGCCGTCGACCAGCACCTGACCCGTGAGCGGCAGTTGAAACTTAGCCAGCAGCCCAATAATGGTGGATTTGCCTGAGCCCGTATGGCCGACGAGTGCCACGACTTGCCCTGGCTGGGCGCCAAAAGAGATCCCGTGCAACACAGGGCGGTCCGGGATGTAAGCGAAGTAGATGTCGCGGAACTCAACGTGGCCTTTGAGCGGTGGGCATTCGCCGGCTGTCGGTTTATCCGTCCAGGCCGGCGGTGTATCGAGAAGGCGGAAGGAG
>CANKZO010000275.1 GCA_947488485.1 Opitutia bacterium
CTGCATCCTTCATCAGGCAGACTGGATCAACGGCTGCCTTGGCGCGACGAACTGGCAGACCGATGAGAATAACGCATTGAAGACGGGCTATGACCCGGTCGCCCGCGAATGGCCGGATTGGCTGCGCGCTTTCGGGCTGTCTCCCGGCATCCTCCCCGAAGTCGTTCCGGTCGGCACGCCGATCGGCCAAGTCTCTGCTCAAGCCGCCATCGCCCTCGGCATCCCTGAAGGCATCACCATCGCGGCGGGCACGACCGACGGTTGCGCCACTTTCCTCGCCAGCGGCGCCACGCAACCTGGCGAAGCTTCCACGGCGCTGGGCTCGACCATTGTGCTCAAACTCCTGAGCGACCGACCGATCTTCGCGCCGGAACTCGGCATCTATAGCCATCGGATCGGCGACACCTGGCTGGCGGGCGGCGCCTCTAACTGCGGCGGCAAGACACTCCTGCAGTTCTTCTCGGCTGAACAATTGGCCGGACTCGAAGCTTCGCTCGACCCGACGAAGCCAACGGGCACCGACTATTACCCCCTGCCCTCCGTCGGCGAACGCTTTCCGGTCTCGGATCCGAACCTGGCGCCCCGCCTGAAGCCGCGTCCGTCGGATGACGCGCAATTCCTCCAAGGTATCTATGAAGCCTTTACCCGCATCGAACAGTCCGGCTTCGCGAAGCTCGCCGCGCTCGGCGGCCCGGCGCTGCGTAATGTCCGCCATGCCGGCGGCGGCTCCCGGAGCACCGCTTGGATGACCCTCCGCGCCCAAGCCCTGGGCGTACCGCAACTGCCCGCGTGGAGCGAAGAAGCCGCGGCCGGCGCCGCCCGTCTGGCCTGGCGTTCCCTTGGCCACGAGATCACCTTCGTATGAGCAGCCTTACGCCCATCACCGGCCTGTCCGAAGTCGCCGGCCAATACGGCGCCCTGCTGGTAGACCAGTTCGGCACGCTCCACGACGGCACCGTCGCCTATCCGCACGCCGCCGAAGCCTTGCGTCGCTTCCGTGAGAGCGGCGGCAAGGTGGCCGTGCTCTCCAATTCCGCCAAGACCGGCGCCGATAATATCGTGCGCCTCGCCAAGTTCGGCTTCGATCCCGAGCACTTCGACGCCGTCGTGACTTCCGGTGACGCCGCCCAGGCCGCCATCCGTTCCGGCGCTCTCGGCGAAGGCTTCCGTCCTGGCGCCAAGGTGCACATCTCCGGCAAGCCCGGCGACGACTACGGCTTCGGCGACGTCGGCTTCACGCTCACCTGGCCCGACGAAGCAGAAGGAATCATCCTCGCCGCCTGCCAGGAACCCGACCGCAACTGGCGCGAACAGATCCGCGACCTCACCCAGGCCGCGAACCGCGGCGTCACCGTCGCCGTCTGCAACCCGGACCTCGAGATGCTCACGCCCAAGGGCGTGCGTCCCTCCGCCGGCGCGATCGCCCTCGAGCTCGCCCGCAAAGGCGCGGTGCTCCGCTATTTCGGCAAACCGCATGGCGACATCTACCGCACGGCCCTCGCCGCGCTCGGCAACCCGCCGCCGCTGACGGTCCTCGCCATCGGCGATAGCCCCGAGCACGATATCGCCGGGGCTGCCGGCGCCGGCCTCGACAGCGTGCTACTTCGCACCGGCATCCTGATAGACGCAGACGAGGCTTCATTGCAGGCCCGCCTCCCTTCTGGCGTCCGTCGCGTTTTCAGCCTGGCTGAGCTGCGCTGGTAAGGTTCAGGCGCCGCGCTGGGCGGTGTTGCCGCGCCCCTTGGGCTTACCGTCCACGCAATGCCGGCAGGTCTTTTCGTAGACGTAGTCCGGACGTTGCTGGTCCTCGACGGTCAGCGGCATCTGACAATGGAAGCAGATCACGGATCCGGTCTCGCGGAGATCGGGCCCGACGGCCACGCGTTCGTCGAACACGAAGCATTCGCCTTCGTAATGAGCCCCGCCGACTTCTTCGAAATACTTGAGGATGCCACCGTCGAGTTGGAGGACGTCGGTGTAACCCTGCATGGCCATGAACGGGCCCGCCTTCTCGCAACGGATCCCACCGGTGCAGAACATCACCACGGGCTGGGTCTTGAGCTCGGGCGGCAGTTTCTCCACGGCCGCCGGGAAATCGCGGAAGTTCCAGATCTGCGGGACGACCGCTCCTTTGAACGTCCCCATCCGCACTTCGTAGTCGTTGCGTGTGTCGAGCAACGTCACCGGCCGACCTTCGTCCAGCCACTGCTTGAGCTGGCGTGCCGAGATCTTCGTCGCCGGACGCCGGGCCGGGTCGACGCCTTCGACGCCGAACGCGATGATCTCCTTCTTGATCTTCACGAGCATGCGCTTGAACGGCTGATCGGAACTGGGGCTCTCCTTGGGAGCGACGTCCGCCAGACCGGGGACCGCGCGGATGACTTCCAGCACCGCCGCCAGCTGCGGCCGCGTGCCGGCCAGGAAGAAATTGATGCCCTCGGGCGCCAGCAGGATGGTCCCCTTCAGGCCGTGCGCCTTGGTCGCCTCTTGCAGCCTCGTCCGCAGCTCCTCCAACCCTTCCAACGGGGCGAACTTATAACAGGAGAGATTGATGACCTCGGCGGACATGGACGCACGCAGGGCTAAGGCCTGACCTCCGCCGAGACAATGAATCTTTGCCTTTTCACCGCGCGAAGCCTACGCCTGACCTATCTTGGAATCCGGCCTCACCATCACGCCCATCGGCTTCATCCGCTCCGGCAAGCCGTTGAAGTTCGACGCCCGGCATCAGCCCGACGAAAGCCAGGCGGAGACGAACATCCTCGAGATGCTCCCGGGCGACAAATATCAGAAGGCGCTCAAGGACCTCGAAGGCTTCGACCGCGTCTGGCTGCTCTGGTGGTTCCACCGTAACACCGACTGGCGTCCGGAAGTCCTGCCGCCCCGCGGCCCTTCGAAGAGGCGAGGCGTCTTCGCCACCCGCTCCCCTCACCGCCCCAACCCGCTCGGCATCACCCCTGTCCAGTTGATTGAGATCCGCAAGAGTCAGCTTATCCTCGGGCCCTGCGACCTGGTCGACGGCACGCCGGTCTTCGACATCAAGCCCTACATCCCTTCCTACGACTCCTTCCCGGAAGCCAAGGCCGGCTGGATCGACGAAGTCGACGCCGCGCTCGAAGGTCCGCCGGCTTTCACGGTGACCTTCTCTCCGCAAGCCGCCGAACACATGACCTGGCTCAAGCAGGAATGGTCGGTCGATTTCGAAGCCCGTCTGCTCGAGATCCTGAGCCGCGACCCGACCCCTCACCGCACGCGTCGTATCCGCAGCCGCCATGGCGACCTTTTCGACATCGGTTGCGGTGCCTGGTATGCGATCTTCGAGGTGAAAGGACCGGTCGTCCATGTCCTGCATCTTAAGCCGGCCTTCCCCCTGAAGTTCCTGACCGACCCCGCCCGCCCGGAAATTCCCGATAAGGACGCGCAGCTCGCCTTCCGGGCCCGCTGGCCGCAATTCGCCGACTAATCCCCAGCTGGGGTTTAATTGAGCGAAATTAAAGGCGAAGCCCTCGCAACAACTTCGTCCCATCAGGGTCGAAAGTCGCCTCGCCTTACCCCTGATTCCTTCTTCCAATCCCGCCATGTCCCGCTTCCCCACCCTGCTGGCACTCTGTGCCCTCATCGCTTTCCAGCCGAGCGTCGATGCCGCCGATGGCCGC
>CANKZO010000276.1 GCA_947488485.1 Opitutia bacterium
GGGGCTTTGGCTTCGTTTTCCTCTGGTCGGGCTGGTGAGATTCGAACTCACGACCTCTTGCACCCCATGCAAGCGCGCTACCAGACTACGCTACAGCCCGAGAGAGGAAAGATTGGGTTAAGCCCCAGCCCGGCGGGGATGTCAATCCGACAAACCCGCCCCCTTGGTTTCTCGACAGAACCAAGGGCTAACCCTAGTAAATATGCATGAGCCGCACCCCCCTGCTTCTGCTTGCCCTCTTTGCCGCCGCCCTTGGCGCGGAGACCCGCCCGAACATCGTCTTCATCTTGGCGGATGACCTCGGTTACGGTGAAGTCGGCTACAACGGCCAGAAGATCATCCGCACGCCGAACGTCGACCGCCTCGCCCGCGAAGGGATGATCCTCACCCGCCACTACTGCGGCAACGCGGTCTGCGCCCCTTCGCGCACGGTGCTGATGACCGGTCGCAATCCCGGCCACGCGACGGCCCGCGACAACGGCGACGTCGGCGACCGCGAGCAGTTCCCCTTGCCCACCGGCATCGCCACGATGCCCGGTACGCTCAAGCAGGCCGGCTATGCGACCGCCGCCTTCGGCAAATGGGGCATGGGCAGCTTCGACTCGACGGGCAGCCCTCTGAAGCAGGGCTTCGATCGCTTCCTCGGTGTGACCAGCCAGTGGGTCGCGCACAGCCACTACCCTCCCTTCATCCAGGATAATGGCGTCAAAATTCCGCTCGATAACGGACCCGAAGGCGTGCCGGGACACGGCGTGTTCCCCGCCGATGCCGACCCGCAGGACCCCAAGGCCTACGCGCCGTTCATCGGCAAAGACTTCCTGAGCGAACGCACCATCACCGGCGCCGAGGCGTTCATCGCGGCCCACAAGGACAAGCCCTTCTTCCTCTACTACGCCTCGCCGCTGCCGCACGTGGCCCTGCAGGTCCCGGCCGAAGAACTGAAACAATATGAAGGCGTGATCACCGAGGCCGCCCCCTACGCCCCGCAGAAAGGCGGATACAGCCCCAACCGCACCCCGCGCACCACTTACGCCGCGATGATCTCGCGCCTCGACAAGGAAGTCGGCCGCATCCTTGCCGCCCTCGAGAAAGCCGGCGTCGCGGACAACACGATCATCGTCTTCTCGGGCGACAACGGCGCCACGCACGACGCCGGCGGCGCCGACACGAAATACTTCAATTCCGCGGGCGGCCTCAAAGGACTCAAGGGCTCGCTCCACGAAGGCGGCCTCCGCGAGCCGACCGTCGTCCGCTGGCCCGCCGGCATCAAGGCCGGCACGCGCTCGCAGCGTATCTCCGGTTTCGAAGACTGGTTCGCCACCTTCGCCGAACTCGCGGGAGTGAAGATCGAAGCCGCGCCCAACCGAGCCAGCGAGAGCCTCGTCCCGACGCTCAAGGGCGCGGACGCCCCGCGCACCGCACCGCTCTATCGCGAGTTCCCGGGCTACGGCTCGCAGCAGGCGATCTGGGACGGCAAGTGGAAGGCCATCCGCACGGACATGACCAAGGCGATCAAGGCCGGCCAGCCGATCGTGACCCAGCTCTACGACCTCGACGCCGACCCCAATGAGACGACCGACCTGGCCGCGAAATTCCCGGACATCGTGAAGGGACTCGAAGCCAAGATGGCCGCGGCCCGCGTGCCGAATCCTGACTTCCCGCTGCCCGGCGTCGACCCGCTGGCCGCCGGCAAGGGCAAGAAGAAGGCGAAGAAGTAAGGTAGGGCTGACCACCCTTGGTCAGCCGCGGTTGAGCGAGGGCGCTCAACCCTACCTTCACAGCTCTTCTATGCCTTCGCGCAACTCCGCGGCTTTCTTCTGCACCGCGGCTTTCTCCGCCGGCGACATGTTCGCGGCCTGACGCACGGCCATGCCGATGCGCGGGTTGTTGAGGAAGCGGTCCTGATGCCTTAACCAGAAGTCCCAGTAGAGCGCGTTGAGCGGACAGGCCAGCGGGCCGGTGCGGTCCTTGGGATCATACGGACAGCCGCCGCAGTAGTTCGACATCTTGGAGACGTAGCTCGCGGCGCAGCAATACGGCTTACTGGCGAGGAAGCCGCCGTCGGCGTGCTGACTCATGCCGATGACGTTCGGGAGTTCGACCCACTGGAACGCGTCGATGTAGACGCCGAGATACCACCGCTCGACCTCCGCGGGGTCGACGCCCGCGGTCAGACAGAAGGATCCGATGACCATCAGGCGCTGGATGTGATGGGCATACGCGGTGTCGAGCGACTGGCCCACGGAGTGGCGCATACAGTTCATCTTCACCTTGCCGGTCCAGAACCAGGACGGCAGCGAGAGCGTATGTCCGAGTCCGTTGGCTTCGGCGTAGCCCGGCATCTTGGCCCAATAGACCCCGCGGATGTATTCGCGCCAGCCGATGATCTGACGGACGAAGCCTTCCGTGGCCGCCAAAGGGTAACGCTTCGGATCACGCTCATGCGCTTCGGCCGCGGCAGCGGCGACTTCCGCCGGGGTCAGCAGCTTTACGTTCAAGGCGAAGGACAACCGGGAATGGAAGAGGCGATCCGAGGACGTGTGCATGGCGTCCTCGTAGTCACCGAAATCAGGCAGCCCTCGCTCGATGAAGGCATCCAACTGCTTGAGCGCCTCCTTACGGTCGACGGGCCAGGGGAAGTCCTTCTCTGACGGCTTACCCATGGTCTTCACCCCGGCGGCCTGAATCTCGGCCCAGATGGCCGAGTGGTCATGGGAGACGTCCCAGGTCTTGGGCGGAGGCGGCGTGCCCTTCCAGGGCTTCCGGTTCTCCTTATCATAATTCCATTCTCCCCCGGCCGGCGTGCCGTCTGCCTCCATCAGTAGGCGCGTCCGGACTCGCATCTTACGATAATAAGACTCCATCAACCAGCGCTTGGCGTCCTTCTGGAAATGGGCCGCCACGCCGCCGCGGCCGTCGAGGAAATGCTCGGAGCTGACGCCCGCCGTGACCAGACCGCAGCCGGCGGCGAAGGTGCGCAGATCTTGGTCGAGGCGCCACTCGTCGGGCTCCTGGTATTCAAAACGCGCGGCCTTGGTCGCCTTGAAGACCTGCTGAAGATTCTCCGCGAAGTTCTGGCGGTTATCCTTATCGCCGAGACGGAAGTAACGGACCTGATGGCCTTGCTTGGTCAGCAGCTCCGCCATGCGGCGCATCCCGGCGAAGATCGCGATGACCTTCTGGGCGTGGTGCACGACGTAATCCGTCTCCGAGCGGATCTCCATGAGGACATACGTCACGGATGCGTCCTTCTTGCCGAACCAGGAATGCTCTGGATTCAGCTGATCGCCGAGGATGAGACGGACCGTAGAGGACACGCCCGCAAGGGAGGAAGAACTCGCGGAATGGCAAACGAGGTCTTGAGGTAGGGTTGAGCGGCCCGCTCAACCGAACGGCTGACCGAGCCGGTCAGCCCTACCCAATGCAGGCACAAAAAAGCCCGGGGTCTCCGGGCTGATTTTCCGAGCCTCCTTGGGTTTACTTAGGTCCGCCTTGGCGACGGGTGCCCGGACGACCGAAGGGGCGATAGTTGCCCTGGGAAGCGCGGTAGCCGCCGTGACGACCCCCCTGCGGGCGGCCTTCGCGTTCGCTATTGTGCGCGCCGGCGCGGGGATCCTGGTGGCGCTGGAAATCTTCCGGGGTGCGGGGCGGAG
>CANKZO010000277.1 GCA_947488485.1 Opitutia bacterium
GCGAGGAGAGGCGAGTAGGCGATCGACGAGGGCTTCGGTCGCTTTGCGGGCGTCGGCCTGGTGGGCAGCGACGAAGGTATCGACTTCCGCCTGCGTGGGTGGGAGCCCCGTGAGGTCGTAACTGAGACGACGAATGAGCGTCTGCGGCTTGGCGGGGGCGTTGCGGGAGAGCTTCTGCTCAGCGAGCTTGGCGTCGATGAAGCCATCGATGTCGGTGTGCTTGAATTCTTTGGCGAGCGGCTGGAGCGACCACCAGGACTTGTCGGCCCGCTTCGCTTCGGCGGTGGCCTGCGTGCGCGGATCGGGGGCGCCCATCTTGATCCAGGCAGACAGGTCGGCCAACACCGCGTCTGGCAGCTTCGGCTTCTTCGGCGGCATCTCCATGTCCGGCTCCAGGTGTCGGACGTAGCGTAGGAACAGGCCTTCGTCTGGCTTACCCGGGACGATCGTCGGGAGACCAGCGTCGCCGCCTTTCAGCCAGCCGGCCTTGGAGTCGAGGTAGAGCCCACCTTTCAATTTCTTGGCCTTGGCGCTGTGGCACTCGTAGCAATGTTCGACGAGCACCGGTCGGATCTTCTGTTCGAAGAAAGCGATGCCAGCCGGGTCGTCGGCAGCGATGAGCGGAGTCGACGCGAGCAGAAGGAGGGCGACGACGTTTCTCATGCGAGGACCGGCTTGATGACGTGTCCGTGGACGTCGGTGAAGCGGCGGTTCACGCCGTTATGATAATAAGTCAGCTTCTCGTGATCGAGGCCGAGGAGGTGTAGGACGGTCGCGTAGAAGTCGTAGCAGGTCGTGACGTCGGTGACGCTACGGCGGCCGAAGTCATCGGTCGCGCCATAGGAGACGCCGCCCTTGACGCCGGCGCCCATCATCCAGGTCGTGTAGGCGTCCGGATTATGATCGCGACCCGTGGTGCCGACCTGGTGGGTGGGCATGCGCCCGAATTCCGTGCACCAGATAATCAACACGTCGTCGAGCATCCCGCGTTGTTTCATGTCGGCGAGCAGGGCAGCGGTGGGCTGGTCGAAGACCGGGCAGTGACGGTCGTAGTCGGCCTTGAGCGTGCGGTGGGCGTCCCAGTTGAGGAGGCCGTCGACCCCGCTGGCACGAGAGGCGCAGTAGAGGCTGACGTAGCGGACACCTTTCTCGAGGAACCGGCGGGTCAGCAGGCAGTTCTTGGCGTAGGCGGCCTTGAGTGGATTGGCATCTTTGGTGCCATAAAGCTCATGGACGTGGTCCGGCTCGCGGGATAGGTCGCTGACTTCGGGGGCGGCCAGCTGCATCTTCGCCGCGAGCTCGTAGGCCGCGATACGGGCGCGGAGTTCGTCGTTGCCGGGATGTTGTTCAGCGTGCTCGAGGTTCGTTGCGCGGAGGAATTCGCGGGTCGCTTCGTCTTCGGCGGAAGAGATGTCGGTCGGGCGACCGAGATTACGTAGCGCCTGCTGGGAGGCCATGCTCACGCCTTGATGGCGGGCCGGCAGGAAACCATTGCCCCAATTGGCTTTGCCGTTGGGCGGTTCGCCGCGGACATCCTGGACGGAGATATAGGTCGGCAGGTTCTGGTTGAGTGAACCGAGGGCGTGGCTGATCCAAGCTCCGCCGCTCGGATAGCCTTCGCGGGTGAAGCAGGTGTTCATCGCGATGCAGCCCGGACCGTGGGTGTTGCTGCGCGACGTCATCGAATGGATGAACGCCATCTCGTCGACGTGCTGCGCCATGTGCGGCAGATTCGAGCTGATCATCTTGCCACTCTTGCCGGCGGGCTTGAAGGCCCAGGGGGACTTCATCAGGTTGCCGTTCTTGCCTTGGAATGTCACCTCGACCGGACCGGGCAGGGGAGTGCCATCGTATTTGTCGAGGAGCGGCTTATGATCCCAGAGGTCGATGTGCGAAGCCGCACCCGGGCAGAAGATTTGGAGCACCTGCTTGGCCTTCGGTGCGAAGTGGGCGCCCGGAGGCACCGCTGCGCCCAGATCGCTCATGAGGAGGCGTGATAACGCCAGCCCTGTCATGCCAGTGGTCATCTGGCCGAGGAAGCGGCGGCGGGTCAGTTCGAGGGGATCGGACATGAGGATATTCTACTCTCCTTCTGACAGCTTACTACTCCTCTTGTTTCACGATATAGCACTATCGTCTCGCTCTGGGCCCCTGTCGGACCCTTACGTCAGCGGGAGCGGAAGACGTCGCTGGTCAGGCACTCGACAACGAGGCTGCGCAGGCCGAGGCCCTGCTGCTTGACCTTGTCGTGGATGCGGTCGACGGCGAATTCGTCAGCTGGCTCCATGAGGCGGCCGGTGCTGTAGGCGAGAAGCGAGCGGATGAGATGGCGGGTGAACATTTCGTCGCGTTTGTCGTGCAGGATATCGCGGAAGCCGGCGAAGTCCTGATAGGTCTCGCCCGAGGCGAACTCGCCGGTGGTGTCGATCTTCGGCGCGGCGCCCTTCTTGGGCTTCGCATAGGTCACGCGCCAGCGGCCGACGGGATCGAAGGATTCGAGGCTGAAGCCGAGCGGGTCGATCTTGCGATGGCACTCGGCGCAGGCGCGGTCGGTGCTGTGCTTGGCGAGGCGTTCGCGGATGGTGGTCGTGCCGCTGACATCAGGTTCGATGGCGGGGACGACGTCCGGCGGGGGCGGCGGCTTAACGCCGAGGATGTTCTCGCTGACCCACGCTCCGCGGGTGACGGGCGAGGTTTCGACGCCGTTGGCACTGACCGTTAGCACGGCCGCCATACCGAGCAGGCCGCCGCGGTGCTTGTCTCCCTTCAGGCTGACCTTCTGGAAGCCGTCGGCCAGACGCAGGGTCTTCTGCTCGGGCAGCTCGTAGAGCTTGGCCAACTTCTTGTCGATGAAGGTATGGTCGGCGCGCAGGAACTGACTCACGGGGCGGTTGTCCTTGAGCATGTCGCGGAAGAAGAGGCGTGCCTCGGTCTTCATCGACGCGGGTAAATCCTCGGCGTAGTAGGCGCGGTTCGACTCGCGCGGGGGCGGCATACCGCCGAGGTCGCGCAGGTTTAGCCAGCTATCAAGGAAGCCGTTGACGAAGCCGTTGACGCGTTCATCGGCCAGCAGGCGATCAATCTGCTTCTTCAGTTCCGCATCACCGGTGAGTTTGCCCGACGCCGCGGAGGCCGATAGGGCCTCGTCAGGCGGAGCGGCCGAAAGGGCGTAGGCGAGACGCGTGGCGAGGTCGTAAGGTTGCAGGCGTCGGTCGGCTTCCTGGGTGACCTCGCTCAGGTAGAGGAAGGAAGGGGAGCAGAGGATGAGTTTAACTACGTCTAGCGCCGCTTGGCGTGGGCTGGCTTTTTCGGCGAGCCGTTTCTCATGCATGGCACGGATTGACGTGCGGTCGGCGTCCTGGAGTGGGCGGCGGTAGGCTTTCGCCGCAAAGGCGAGCAGCTGGTCAAGCGCGCGATCGGCCTGGAAGCCATCTTTGCCGAAAACCGCAATCTCTTCGGCGCCACCCACCGGCTCGATCACCGGTCCTTGGACGACGATCTCGCTGATGCGGATATGCGGCAGCTTACCTTCCCGGAGGATGTGCGCGCGACCGACGCCCGAGGAGCCGACCGGCGTCGAGAACTCTTTCGGGTAGCGCTTGTTGATCGTCACCACCGAGGCGCGCGATTCATAGGGAC
>CANKZO010000278.1 GCA_947488485.1 Opitutia bacterium
CCGCCGGCGGCAAGGTACGCTTCGTCATCCTCGGCCCGATCGCCCACGAGGACCTCCGCGGCTCCCGCCCCGGCCTGCCCGACCCCGCCGAGCATAACGCCCTGCTCGCCGCTTATGGCCGCAGCCTCGCCGAACTCGCCGCCGAGAAGAACATCCCCTTCGTCCAAGCCGAATGGAAGTCGCACGGCATCGCCCTCGACCAAGGCACCGACAACGGCATCCACCTGACCGAACGTGGCTACCGCGCGCTCAGCGAAGGCGTCTCCGCCCAGCTCGGCTGGAAAGTAAATCAGGCCGGCTGGGACAAGCCCACCGCCGCCGCCGAAACGCTCCGTGCTTCGGTCCTCCGCAAGAACTCCCTCTTCTTCCACCGTAGCCGCCCGGCCAACTACACCTACATCTTCGGCTTCCGTAAGCGCGAACAGGGCAACAATGCCGTCGAGATCCCGAAGTTCGACCCGCTCATCGAGACCGCCGAAGCCGACGCCATCGCGGTATCCGCCGGCCAGCCGAGCACGCTGCCGCCCGAACCGAAGACGCCGGCCAAGCTCACCGTCGCCGCATCCCTGCCCCGCCCGGACTTCAAACTGTCCGACGGCCTGCGCATGTCGCTCTTCGCCGAGAATCCGCTGCTCGAGAAGCCCGTCCACATGAACTGGGACACCGCCGGCCGCCTCTGGGTCGCGACCTCCAACACCTACCCGCAGGTCAACCCCGAGGACCTCGCGGCGCAGATGGCCGGCAACTCCTCCAAGTTCGGTCCGTCCACCGGCAACGACAAGGTCATCCTCCTTGAAGACACGAACCGTGACGGCGTGGCCGACGTCTCCCGTATCGTCGCGGACCGTCTGCTCATCCCTTCCGGCGTCGCGCCGGATAACTTCGGCGGCGTCTACGTCGGCGCCAGCACCGAGCTCCTGCATCTTACGAACGCGAACCCTGACGGCGTGCTCGCCGATCGTCGCATCGTCCTGAGCGGCTTCGGCACCGAAGATACCCACCACATCATCCACACGCTGCATTGGGGCATCGATGGCCGTCTCTACTTCCACCAGACGATCTACATCCACTCGCACCTCGAGACCCCGTGGGGCCTCGTCCGCGCCAACTCGGGCGTAGCTTTCGCCTATGACCCGAACACCGAACGTCTCGAAGTCCACTCGAAGGGCCTCGTCAACGCCTGGGGCCAGCAGGAAGACCTCGCCGGCCAGACGTTCCTGACCTCCGGCGCCGACGGCACCGGCGTGCACTGGGCCTTCCCCGGCGCAGCCTTCCCGCCCTCCGAAGGCGCCCGCCGCCTCGTCGGCAGCATCAGCCCTGGATCCTATCCGAAGTTCAGCGGCCTCGAGCTCGTGCAGAGCCCGCTGTTCGGCGCCGACTGGCAAGGTAACGCGATCACGTGCGACTTCCGCGCCCATCGCATCGTCCGCTTCGGCTTCAATGACTTCAGCACCGACGCCGCTCCGAAGTCGGGTTACGTGACCAAGGAACTGCCCGACGTCGTCCGCACCAGCGACGTGGCCTTCCGCCCGATCACCCTGAAGATGGGCCCTGACGGCGCGCTCTACGTCGCCGACTGGACCAACCCGATCATCAACCACGGCGAAGTCGACTTCCGCGACCCGCGCCGCGACAAGATCAGCGGCCGCATCTGGCGCATTCTGCCGGAGAACGCCAAGCCGCTCGCCTGGCAACCGCTGCTCGGCCAGCCGGTCTCCGTTCTGCTCGCCGAACTGACTTCGCCGAGCCGCTGGGAATTCGAACAGGCCCGTCGCGAACTCGCGAAGCTCCCCGTCTCCGAACTGCAGTCCGCCCTCAAGACCTGGGCTAAAGATGACGTGAGCCGTCGTCACGCCGCCTGGCTGCTCAGCGGCCGCACGACTGACACCAGCCATCTCGCCGAACTTCTCCGCAGCCAGGATCCGGCGAGCCTGCAGGTCGGCCTGCGCGAGCTGGGTAAATCCCTCGGCGCCCGCGGCGCGACGGACATCGCCCTCATCACGCCGTTCCTCGCCCACGCCAATCCGCGCGTCCGCCTCGAGGCGCATCGCGCCCTCGCCCGCGTCCGCACGCCGGAAAGCGCCCGCGCCGTGCTGGCTAACCTGCCTAAGGATCCGGCCGACAACTTCCTCGATTTCGCCGCTTGGACCAGCATCAACGAACTCGCCCGTCCGTGGCTCGAGGACGTCGCCGCCCAGCCGTCCAAGGTCGAAGGCCATGAAGCCGAACTCGACGCGATCGTGAAGGCCATCGACCCTGGTATCGCCACGCCCTACGTGCAGCGCCTCTTCGTCGGCCGCAAGGTCGACGCCGCCGGCTCCGGTCCGTGGATTGAACTCGTCGGCAAGGCCGGCACCACCGAAGAAGCCACGCTGATCTTCCGTGCGCTCATGGACGACGCCTCCCTGCAGCCGTCCACCCGCCATCGCATCGCCTTCGCCCTCGTCGAAGCCGCCAATCGCAACGTCCGTCCGACCGGCGACCTCGCCGGCCTCGGCCAGCTGCTCCGTTACGAGACCGAACGTAATCTCCTCATCACGTCCATCCGCCTCGCCGGCCAATGGAAGCTCGTGCAGTTCGTCCCGAAGATCGGCGACTTCGCCGGTCGAGAGCAGGACGCCGCTCTTCGCCAGGTCGCGATCGGCGCCCTTCGCGCCATCGGCCAGCAGCCCTCGCTCAATGCGCTCCGCAGCCTGACGGCCGAAGCGCGCCCGGCTGTCGTCCGTCGCGACGCCCTCCCCGCCCTCGCCGTCCATGCCCCGGGAGAAGCGCTCAAAGCGATCCCGTCAGTATTCGCCCAGATCAAGACGAAGCAGGAAGCCGCGGCCGTGTGGACGAATCTCTTCCAGCTCGGCGGTTTCGCCCAGCGCCTCGCCAAGGAATTCCCGAAGGGCCTCAGCGCCGAACACTACGCGGCCGCGCTGCAGTCCGCCCGCTCACTCGGCCGCGGCGGCAACGCGCTGGTCAAGACCATCGAACCGCTCGCCGGGGCGAAATCAGGCACGCGCGATTACAGCGCGGAGATCGCTGGCATGATCGAGACCATCAAGAAAGGCGCCGATCCGGCGGAAGGCGAACTCCAGTATCGTAAGAACGGCTGCGCGATCTGCCACGCCATCGGCGGCGCGGGCGGCAAGCTCGGTCCCGACCTCAGCAGCATCGGCGCGAGCGCCCCGCTCGACTACATCATCGAGAGCGTGCTCAATCCCGCCGCGAAGGTGAAGGAAGGCTACCACGGCTTCTCCTTCAAGATGAAGGACGGCAGCCAGATGGTCGGCATCCCTGCGCGCGAGAACGCGACGGAGCTCTTCATCCGCCCCGGTCCCGGCGTCGAACTGGCCATCCTCAAGGCCAACATCGTGAGCCGCGACAACATCGGCAGCATCATGCCCGCCGGACTCGCCGACGGCATCACCGGCGTCTCCCGTCGTAACTTCTTCGCCTTCCTTGGCGAGATCGGCAAGCCGGGTCCGTTCGACGCCAGCAAGGGCAACGTCGCCCGTCTCTGGATCTTCGACGACCAGCCTCCGGGCGCCCTCGCCAAGTCCGCTGCCGCCACACCGGTCTACACGCTCGTCAACGGCCAGCTACCGAAGGAATTCAATCCGGGCCGCCTGTACGCGACCGCTCGCCTCAC
>CANKZO010000279.1 GCA_947488485.1 Opitutia bacterium
GTGAGGCGAGCGGTCGCGTACAGGCGGCCCGGATTGAATTCCTTCGGTAGCTGGCCGTTGACGAGCGTGTAGACCGGTGTGGCGGCAGCGGACTTGGCGAGGGCGCCCGGAGGCTGGTCGTCGAAGACCCAGAGACGGGCGACGTTGCCCTTGCTGGCGTCGAACGGACCCGGCTTGCCGATCTCGCCGAGGAAGGCGAAGAAGTTACGACGGGAGACGCCGGTGATGCCGTCGGACAGGCCGGCGGGCATGATGCTGCCGATGTTGTCGCGGCTCACGATGTTGGCCTTGAGGATGGCCAGCTCGACGCCGGGACCAGGGCGGATGAAGAGCTCGGTCGCGTTCTCGCGCGCAGGGATGCCGACCATCTGGCTGCCGTCCTTCATCTTGAAGGAGAAGCCGTGGTAGCCTTCCTTCACCTTCGCGGCCGGGTTGAGCACGCTCTCGATGATGTAGTCGAGCGGGGCGCTCGCGCCGATGCTGCTGAGGTCGGGACCGAGCTTGCCGCCGGCGCCGCCGATGGCGTGGCAGATCGCGCAGCCGTTCTTACGATACTGGAGTTCGCCTTCCGCCGGATCGGCGCCTTTCTTGATGGTCTCGATCATACCAGCGATCTCCGCGCTGTAATCACGCGGGCCGGATTTCGCGCCGGCGAGCGGCTCGATGACCTTGACCAGCGCATTGCCTCCGCGGCCGAGGGAACGGGCGGACTGCAGCGCGGCCGCATAGTGTTCGGCGCTCAGGCCCTGCGGGAATTCCTTGGCCAGTCGCTGGGCGAAGCTGCCAAGCTGGAAGAGGTTGGTCCAGACGGCGGTCGCTTCCGGCTTCGTCTTGATCTGCGCGAAGACCGAGGGGATGACTTTCAAGGCTTCACCCGGGGCGTGGACGGCCAGGGCGGGCAGGGCGTCCTGACGGACGACCGCCGGACGCGTTTCGGCGGTCAGGCTGCGGAGCACCTTCAGCGAAGCCTGCTGGCCGATCGTGCGGAGCGCGGCCACGGCGGTGCGACGGAGTTCGGCATCCTTTTCGCGGCCGGCGAAGTCGCCGAGCTGCGGAACGGACGGCACGAGCTTCCACTGGCCGGCGAGACGGACGGAGGTGACGAGGAGGTTGCGCTCGGTCTCGTAGCGGAGGAGTTTGCCCAGCGTGTTGAGGTCGCCGGTCGGGCGCACGTTGCGATTGGCGGCTTCGACGAGGGCGAAGGCGATACGGTGGCGGGTCGACGGCTGGAGGGAGGCGTCGTCCATCAGCGAGCGGAAGAGCAGGGTGGCTTCTTCGGTCGTACCGGCCTTGCCGACGAGTTCGATCCAGGGGCCCGTGCCGGCCGCATCAATCTTCCGACCGGCGAACAGGCGCTGGACGTAAGGCGTGGCGATGCCCGGGTCGATGGCCTTCACGATGGCGTCGAGTTCGGCTTCATGGCCGACGACCTTCGCCGGCTGAGCGGCGACGTCTTCGAGCCACGGACGGGCGAGTTCGTTGATGCTGGTCCAAGCGGCGAAATCGAGGAAGTTGTCGGCCGGATCCTTAGGCAGGTTAGCCAGCACGGCGCGGGCGCTTTCCGGCGTGCGGACGCGGGCGAGGGCGCGATGCGCCTCGAGGCGGACGCGCGGATTGGCGTGGGCGAGGAACGGCGTGATGAGGGCGATGTCCGTCGCGCCGCGGGCGCCGAGGGATTTACCCAGCTCGCGCAGGCCGACCTGCAGGCTCGCCGGATCCTGGCTGCGGAGAAGTTCGGCGAGATGGCTGGTGTCAGTCGTGCGGCCGCTGAGCAGCCAGGCGGCGTGACGACGGCTCACGTCATCTTTAGCCCAGGTCTTGAGGGCGGACTGCAGTTCGGAGACGGGGAGCTTCGCGAGTTCGCGACGGGCCTGTTCGAATTCCCAGCGGCTCGGCGAAGTCAGTTCGGCGAGCAGAACGGAGACCGGCTGGCCGAGCAGCGGTTGCCAGGCGAGCGGCTTGGCGTTCTCCGGCAGAATGCGCCAGATGCGGCCGCTGATCTTGTCGCGGCGCGGGTCGCGGAAGTCGACTTCGCCGTGGTTGATGATCGGGTTGGTCCAGTCGGCGACGTAGAGCGCGCCGTCAGGGCCCATCTTCAGGGTGATCGGGCGGAAGGCCACGTCGCTGGTGCGGACGACGTCGGGCAGTTCCTTGGTCACGTAACCCGACTTCGGAGCGGCGTCGGTGCTGAAGTCATTGAAGCCGAAGCGGACGATGCGATGGGCGCGGAAGTCGCACGTGATCGCGTTACCTTGCCAGTCGGCGCCGAACAGCGGGCTCTGCACGAGCTCGAGGCCGCTGAACTTCGGATAGGATCCAGGGCTGATGCTGCCGACGAGGCGGCGGGCGC
Organism: Opitutia bacterium; assembly: GCA_947488485.1. The sequence continues at coordinate 2,351 of CANKZO010000279.1, forward strand.
CTTCGGAGGGCGGGAAGGCTGCGCCGGGGAAGGCCCAGTGCACGCCGGTGCCGTCGGCGCCGGAGGTCAGGAACGTCTGGCCGGCGAGGTCTTCCTGCTGGCCCCAGGCGTTGACGAGGCCCTTCGAGTGGACTTCGAGACGTTCGGTGTTCGGGTCATAGGCGAAAGCTACGCCCGAGTTGGCGCGGACGAGGCCCCACGGGGTCTCGAGGTGCGAGTGGATGTAGATCGTCTGGTGGAAGTAGAGACGGCCATCGATGCCCCAATGCAGCGTGTGGATGATGTGGTGGGTATCTTCGGTGCCGAAGCCGCTCAGGACGATGCGACGATCGGCGAGCACGCCCTCAGGGTTCGCGTTCGTAAGATGCAGGAGTTCGGTGCTGGCGCCGACGTAGACGCCGCCGAAGTTATCCGGCGCGACGCCGGAAGGGATGAGCAGACGGTCCGCGACGATACGGGAGACGTCGGCCACGCCGTCACGGTTCGTGTCTTCCAGGAGGATGACCTTGTCGTTGCCGGTGGACGGACCGAACTTGGAGGAGTTGCCGGCCATCTGCGCCGCGAGGTCCTCGGGATTGACCTGCGGGTAGGTGTTGGAGGTCGCGACCCACAGGCGGCCGGAGGTATCCCAGTTCATATGGACGGGCTTTTCGAGCAGCGGATTCTCGGCGAAGAGCGACATGCGTAGGCCGTCGGACAGTTTGAACTCCGGGGCGGGCAGGGAGGTGCGCACTTCGAGCTTCGACGGTGTCTTCGGTTCGGGCGGCAGGGTGCTCGGCTGGCCGGCGGAGACGGCGATGGCGTCGGCTTCGGCGGTCTCGATGAGCGGGTCGAACTTCGGGATCTCGACGGCGTTGTTGCCCTGTTCGCGCTTACGGAAGCCGAAGATGTAGGTGTAATTGGCCGGGCGGCTGCGGTGGAAAAAGAGCGAGTTCTTGCGGAGGACTGAGGCGCGCAGGGTTTCGGCGGGCGCGGCGGGCTTATCCCAGGACTCCTTGTTCACCTTCCAGCCGAGCTGGGCGGCGACGCCTTCGCTGAGTGCGCGGTAACCACGCTCGGTCAGGTGGATGCCGTTGTCGGTGCCGAAGTCGAGGGCGATGCCCTGGCTCTTCCATTCGCCACGGACGAAAGGAATGTTCTTCTCGGCGGCGAGTTCGGCCAGGCTGCGGCCATAAGCGGCGAGCAGGGCGTTATGCTCGGCGGGGTCGGGCAGGCCGGGGCGGGAGCCGCGGAGGTCCTCGTGGGCGATCGGGCCGAGGATGACGAAGCGTACCTTGCCGCCGGCGG
>CANKZO010000280.1 GCA_947488485.1 Opitutia bacterium
TGGCGTTAGGGGTGGTGCCGTTGGAAGTGATGGGCGCGCCGACCGTCAGCTGGTTAGCGTTAACGAAGAAGTAGAGCGGCTCGTTGGCTACCAACGACTGAATGGCAGTACCACCAGTCAGGACGTGAATGGCCCCCGCAGAAACGATGCCACCGATCTTGGTGACACCAGCTCCCGTGACGGTTAAAGCGGTGGCTCCCGTGTACTTCAGGGTCTTGAGCGAACCGGTCGAGCCGAGAGTAAAAGTAGCCGCATTATAGTCGGTCGTCGCAACCCCGACGACTCCAGTGGTCAGCGTCGTCGAAGTGGCGGCGATGACCCCGAGAGTGGCGCTATAAGCTGCGAAATCAGACCCGTTGTAGGTCATCCACGGGGCGATGCTGGCCGTGATGGCGGTCTGGCCGGAAATGGTGATGAGGTTCTGAGCGTTACCCAGAGTGCCACCGGTAAGGTTAGCCTGCGCGGTCGGGTTGGTACCGGCTCGCGTGAGGGTCCCTAAAGTGAGCGTCTGGGTGGCTGGCGAAGTATTGGCAGTGGTCTGGGTAACGGTGAGCAGGCCGCTCGCCAACGAGATGTTGCCAAGGGTTTCAGAGTAGTTGATCGTACTATACGCCGTGTTGGTGAAGACGATGCTTCCGCCGTTGGAGGTGATCGCTGCGGCATTGGCGATTCGGTTCAGTTGAGCCTCTCCCCAATTGGCGTTAGTGACCGTGATACTTCCGCCGTTCAGCGTGATGGCGGAAGTGTTCAGCAATGCCTGGCTCAAACCCGACAGGGCGATCGTCTGAGCTACACCTACCGTGGTAGCACCACTCCAGCCTCCGGTCGAAATACCGTTCAACGTGAGCGTGTTAGCCACCAAGCCAGCGGCGAGTCCGCCGGAGACGGTGACGTTGCCGCTTCCGCCCACCGTGCCCGTGATTGTGGCGCCGACGGTGCTGGTCGCGTTGGTGTTATTAAGGCTGTTGAGCGTGATCGCGCTCTCTGTAGCCGCAAAGTTCAGCGAGGCCGACGGCGTCGTGAGCGTGTAGGCCGTCGTGCCGAAATTAAGCCCGCCGATATTGATGGTCGAACCAATCGTCGCCGTACCCGCCGTACCGACGAAATAAGCGATGTCCGACGATCCGAGTGTCGCCGAAGAAGTGACCCGGTTACCGATTGCGTTGATGCTGCTGCCGGCGTCGAACCAATTAGGGACGCCAGCTTCCCACGCGCCGGTACCGCCGAGTCCGGCGACAGAACTATTCGTATCCCAGAAAAGATTCGCGGCTTTCGCCTTCGGGGCCGTGGATACGCCGACGCCGAGCAGGGCCGCGGCCACCATAAGGGAGGCACGCGACAAAGCTCCACGTGGGCGCTGTCGGCGGGGTTCGGGCATCTACTGTGTCAGTTTAATAACAAATAGGGTTCCTTTAGCGGGTGCCAAAGGAGGGTTGAGAGGGGTACTCGATAGGTATTTTCACCCAGATGATACCGCTTCGACAACAATATTTGTGAATAAAAGGGTTTATGAGCGGTTTATGGGGGTGGAGGTAAATCGAGGACCGGAGGGCCGGAGGGCTGGAGGGCCGGATCGCGCGGCCGACCAGGGATGGTCGGCCCTACCCCACGCGGCTATGCCGCGAGGGGACATGGGGGCATGGTGATCTGCTGCGAAACAAATCCGGCCGCTCTGCGGCGAACTGAGGCAGCTAGGGCAGCACGCAGTGCTGCCCCTACCTCGAGGCGTGTGCTTAAAAATAGGCAAATGAATGTGTTATTACTTAAGTTGTTCTTGGTTAATTGTTTATGGAATAATTTAACCCCGCACCTGCACCTGAACCCGAAGACCTGTACCAGATACCCGATGGCCGAGACCTGGGACCTGAAAGTGCATCCCACTTTTGCACCTTTGCACAGGCCGTAGGCCGATTTGCACTTTTGCACTTGGGACAGCACGCAGTGCTACCCCTACCCTGAGCCTCCGAGCCTCTGGTCAACTGAGCCTCTTCTGTTCTCTCACCTGTACCCCGTAGGCCGTAAACTTAGCTTTGATCTCGTCCCGGACCCGGCGGAATTCGTTGAGGATCTGCTCCTCGGTGCCCTGGGCGTGGGCGGGGTCATCGAAGCCCCAATGGAAACGGGCCACCTGTCCGGGATACATCGGGCAGACCTGGTCGGCATTACCGCAGACGGTGATCACGACATCAATCCGCCGCGGCAGGAAATCGTTCATGTGCTTGGAGGTATGCGCCGAGATGTCCACGCCAGCCTCAGCCATGACCTTAATCGAAAGGGGGTGCACATAGCCGGCTGGCTTCGAACCCGCGCTAAAAACATCAGCCGCATCGCCGACCGCCGCACGCAGGAAGCCCTCGGCCATATGGCTGCGGCAGGAATTACCGGTGCAGAGGACAAGGATGGCGGGTTTGGGACTCATCGTGGCGAAGCCACGATGAGTAGGGGAAAAGTGGGCATGGGGGCAAGAGGACAAGAAAGAGGCCCGGAGGACCAGAGGCTCGGTGGACCAGAAAGTAAACGTGGATCGAGGTAGGGCCAAGCATCCCTGCTTGGCCGCGGCCGACCAAGGATGGTCAGCCCTACCCAATGCAATGTCATCACATGCCTGAGCCTCCGAGCCTCTGGTCAACCGAGCCTCTCGGCCTTCCCCGCCACCCGCCACCCGAAACGGCTCAAGCCCCAATACTCGATACTCCATACTCGATACTCTCGCCCCACCTCCAAACTCCATACTCGAAAATAAGTCCCCTAGTGCCACTGTCCGCCCATGTCCGAGCCACTTCTGACCCTTCGTGAAAGCAAGACCTCCCCGGTCGGCTCTCGTTTCCAAGCCATCTGCGCCCTGGGAGAAATCGCCACCAAGACCGCGAAGACCGGGTCGACCTATTATGAAGCGGTCATCGCCGATGCGACCGACGACATCAAGATCCGCGTCTTCGGCGACTCGCCAGTGAAGCCGGTCCTCACGAGCCTCAAGGCCGGTGCCATCGTCCGCGTGGGCGGTACGGTCAGCGACTTCAACGGACGCCCCGACCTCAAGGTAGACTCCCTCACGCCGATCACCGACGCCGAGCGCGCCGACCCGGCGATCATGGGCAAGCTCACCCCGGTCTCGCAACACGACCCGATCAAGATGAAGGCCGAACTCATCGGCATCATCGCGCGCATTCCGCACGTTGGCCTCCGCGCCACGGTCGAATCCGCCTTCGAAGAATACGGCGAACGTTTCCACGAAGCTGTCGCCGCCCTCGGCATGCACCACGCCTTCCGCCACGGCCTGCTCGAGCACACGCTCCGCATGGCGAAGTGCGCCGAAGCCCTCCTGCCCCTCTATCCGAAGGTCGACCACGCCCTCGCCGTCGCCGGCATCGTCCTGCACGACATGGGTAAGGTCCAGGAATACTCCCGCCTCGAACCCGGCATGGCCAAGGCCAGCTTCACCCGCGCGGGTAATCTGCACGGCCACCTCGTCCTCGGCGCCTTCATCGTGCGCGCACACGGCACGAAGGTCGGCCTCGAAGCTTCGCTGATGGAACGCCTCGAGCACATCCTGCTCAGCCACCACACCATGCGCGAGTACGGCGCCTGCGCCACGCCCTCGACGCCGGAAGCGGTCTTCGTCGC
>CANKZO010000281.1 GCA_947488485.1 Opitutia bacterium
TCCGGCACCTTGAGGTCGGCACGCAGTTTGGCGAGACGGGCCTCGAGGTCGGCCTGGACGGTCTCGTAACCTGGCTGACCGTAGAAGCTCTTCAGCTCCAGCGGGTCTTTCTCGCTGTCGAAGAGGTCGGTCTTGGTCTCGCCGTTGCCGTAGTAGCGCACGAGCTTGTAGCGGTCTGTGATGACGCCGTAGTGCGGGGCGACATGGTGCGGCTGCGGGTATTCGTAGTAGTGATAATAGAACTCCTTGCGCCAGTCGGCCGGAGTCTCACCCGCGAGAATCGGCTTCAGGCTGCGCCCCTGCATCTCGGCGGGCGAAGGCAGTCCGGCCATGTCGAGGAACGTCTGCGCGTAGTCGACGTTCGAGACCAGCGCCTTGCTCACGGAGCCGGGCTTGGTGACGCCGGGCCAGCGAACGAGCAAAGGCGTGCGCACGGATTCCTCGAAGATCCAGCGCTTGTCGAACCAACCGTGTTCACCGAGGTAGAAGCCTTGGTCGGAGGAATAGATCACGATGGTGTTCTCGGCGAGGCCTTCGTCCTCGAGGAACTTCAGCACGCGGCCGACGTTGTCATCCACCGCCTTCACGGTGGCAAGGTAGTCGTGCATATAGCGCTGGTAGCGCCAGCGGACGAGGTCCTTGCCCTGCGGGTTGGCCTTACGGTAGGCCGCATTGCGCGGCTCGTAATAGGCATCCCAGACGGCGGCCTGCTCGGCGTCGAGCTGCGGCGGGCGCTCCAGTTTGACGTCCTTGGGCGTGATGGTCTTCTCCAGGGTCATGTCGTTCTCCGCCACGGCCTTCGCCCGGTCGGCGTAGTCGTCGAACAACGTCGCCGGCTCCGGATAGACGCGGTCCTTGTCGAAACCGAGGTCCTTGATGTTCGGCTCCCACTCGCGGTGCGGCGCCTTGTGCTGGAGCATGAGCATGAAGGGCTTCGACTTGTCGCGCTTGCGCACCCAGTCGAGCGAGAGGTCGGTGACGATGTCGGAGACGTAACCCTGCATCTTCACCATGCCTTGGGCGTTCTTCATCGGCGGGTTGTAGTAGACGCCCTGGCCGGGCAGCACCTGCCAGAAGTCGAAGCCGGTGGGATCACTGATGAGGTGCCACTTGCCGACGATGGCGGTCTGGTAGCCGGACTTCTGCAACAGCTTCGGGAAGGTGAGCTGCGTGCCGTCGAAGACGGAGTTCGAGTTGTTGAAGAAGCCGTTGAGGTGCGAGTATTTGCCGGTCAGGATGACGGCGCGGCTCGGACCGCAGATGGAATTGGTGACCAGAGCGCGATCGAAGCGCATACCTTCCTTGGCAAGGCGGTCGATGTTCGGGGTCTGGTTCAGCTTACGGGCGTCACCGTAGGCGCTGATCGCCTGATAGGCGTGGTCATCGGAGAAGATGAACACGATGTTGGGCTGCTTGGCCGGAGCGGCGGACAGGAGGCCGCCGACCAGACAGAGGAGAAGTGCCAGGAGTCGCATGGGGTATATGATGACAAATGAAGAAGTGAGCGCGTCGGTCAATCGGCAACCGCTATCGGTCAATCGGCATACGTTCACGATTGAAACCCTCCCTTCGCCCATCTGTCTCCGATGGATGCGCCCGCTGCTTCTAGCCTGCCTTTGCCTTTCCCTGACGGCATTCGCCGCCCCCGACCCGACCCCCTACCCGGCCACGCGCAGCCCCAAGGGCCTCCAGGTCCAGATGGTTGCCGACGCCCTCGAGCTCGGGATCCATCACGCCAACCTGAATATCAGGCTCAACGCCCTGCTCTCTCCCGAAAAGGAAGCCAAGCCGGGGCAGCTCACCGCTTCGGCCGACGGCTTCACCTTCGCGATCAACCAGAAGACCGTCGAGGCGATGGACCGACAGATCAAGCCCCTGAGCGACAAGGGCGTCGTGGTCACGCTCATCGTCACCACCGTGCGCTCGCCCAATGAAGGCATCCGGAAGCTGACCATCCACCCGAAGGCCGACCCGATCAAAGGCATCACGATGGCCTCCGATACGGTCACCCCCGAAGGACGCGCCTGCTACAAGGCGCTCACCGAGTTCATCGCCCGGCGCTGGTCGGCCGCCGACGCCAAGCACGGACGCGTCTGGGGCTGGATCGTCAGCAATGAAGTAAACGCTCATAACGAGTGGCATCAGATGGGACCGGCGACCGCCGAGGAGGTCGCCATTCAATACGAAGACCAGGTCCGCCTCGCTTGGGAATCCCTTCGGCGCCATTCGGCCAACGCCCGCGTGTATATCTCGATGACGCACAGCTGGACGGCCAAGGGTCACAAGGATCCGCTCCAAGCCTGCCCGGGTCGCACCCTGCTCGAACTGTTCGCGAAACGCGCCCGTGAACGCGGCGACTTCGACTGGAACCTGGCCTTCCATCCCTACCCTTCGAATCTGCGCGACCCCCGCACCTGGCTCGATAAAGTGTCTTTCAATGACAACACGCCGAAAGTGACGTTCAAGAACCTCGAGGTGCTGACCAAGAAACTGGCGACGCCCGCAATGCTCTACGCCGGCAAACCGCGCCGCCTCAGTTTCACCGAACAGGGCTTCGACTTGCCGGATCGTCCCGAAGGACTCGCCGAACAGGCCGCGGCCTACGCCTATGCGTGGGAAAAGGTCTTGCGCCTCGGCGATGCCGTCGACGCCTTCCACTATCATCGTCACGTCGACCACTCCCTTGAAAACGGCCTACGGTTCGGACTTTGGAGCAATAAGCCGGGTACGATCTCCGAACCCGATCAGAAACGTCCGATCTGGCATCTGCTCAAAGCCGCCGACACCGACGGATGGAAAGCCGCCGCCGAACCTCACCTCAAGACCTGCGGCCTGAAGAGCTGGGATGAACTGAATCCCAAGTGACGAGCGGTAAGCGTGAGGTAAGGACGAAACAGACAAGGCGGCGGCCTTCTACAACCTGCGATTAATCTGAAACCCGCCTCCCTCCCACCTGTCTGCATCCCATGCGTCTGCTTCTCTCGGCTGCTCTGCTCATTTCTTCCCTGGCTACGGCGGCTCCGGACGCCACCTCTTACCCCAAGACTCCTAGCCCCAAGGGCCTGCAGGTGCAGATGGTCGATGACCTGCTGGAGCTGGGAGTACACCACGCGGGCATCAACCTGACGCTGAACGGACTGCTTTCGCCCGCCAAGGAGGCCAAACCCGGCCAGCCGACGGCCTCAGCTGATGGCTTCACGTTCGTGATCAACGAGGCCTACGCGAAATCGCTCGACCGACAGATCAAGGCCCTGAGCGACAAGGGAGTCGTGGTCACGGCGATCCTCATCACCTATCGTTCACCCAATGAACGCATCCGCGCGCTCACGGTCCACCCGCAGGCCGATCCCGTCAAAGGAACCACGATGGCCGCGAACACGGTCACGCCCGAGGGCCGTGCCTGCTACGCGGCACTCACGGACTTCATCGCTCGCCGCTGGTGCTCGGCTGACACCTCGCACGGCCGTCTCTGGGGTTGGGTCATCAGCAACGAGGTGAACTCGCATCACGAGTGGCACCAGATGGGTCCGGTCACGGTCGAACAGCTCGCGGCCCAATACGAAGATCAGGTCCGCCTCGCCTGGACGTCCCTGCGCCGTCATTCCGC
>CANKZO010000282.1 GCA_947488485.1 Opitutia bacterium
GTTGAGCGTGCGGATGGCATAGCCGGCTTGCTTGAACTTGTAGTCCAATAGTTCCGTCACGTCGGACTCATCGTCGACGATCAGGATGCGCTTGAGGTGTTCGGCGTCCATGGGTGCACGACTACTAAAAGGCCCTGCCAAACGAAGCGCCAGAGCTAGGTGACAATCGTGACGAACATGTGTCGGACTCTATTTTATTCATAACTCGTTATTCAATAACAGTTTATGAAGTTTAGAAACACGAACGTCACACCGTGCAGTCGCAATCTTTACAATGGGGTGTGTTCCACGTGGAACACCGCCCTTCTCTCCCCTGCCCTCCAGGGCTACTTGGCTCGGAAAAGAACCATCAGCAGCGAGATGTCCGCTGGATTAACCCCGCTGATCCGGCTGGCCTGGCCCAGCGTCTTAGGCTGAATGGTTTGGAGCTTCTGGCGGGCTTCGATGCGCAAGCCGTAGGATTTTAAGAAATCAAAGCCTTCAGGCACCTTAAAGGAGTCCAGGTCATGCAGCTTGCGGGCGTTGCGCGTTTCGCGCTCCAAGTAGCCGCGGTATTTGACCCGGTACATGACTTCAGCCTGAACTTCAGGGGCTTCGGCCAGAAATGATGGCGGTAGGTCCTTGGGGGTCGATTCCCAGTTACGTCGGATGACGTCGCCGGCAATCCCGCCTGGGATGGCTAACTTTTCCAGATATTCGATCCAATGAACGACTTTTTCGGCCTTGGCCTGGATGCGACCTAGGCGTTCCGTCGGGACTAAGCCGAACTCAGCGATTTTGTCCTTAAGGCGGAGTTCGGCGCTGCCATGGTTGAATAAAAGGCGGAATTCAGCCCGGCTGGTAAACATCCGGTAAGGCTCCTGGGTGCCTTTGGTCACCAAATCATCGATCAGGACACCGATATAGGCTTCGTCGCGGCCAATGACCATGGGAGTCTGACCTTTGACCTTACAGGCGGCATTGACCCCCGCGACCAGGCCTTGGGCGCCGGCTTCCTCATACCCAGAGGTCCCGTTGATCTGGCCGGCAAAGAACAAGCCTTCGACCTTTTTGGACTCCAGCGTAGGGTAGAGCTGGGTAGGGGGTGCGAAATCGTATTCCACGGCATAGGCCGGGCGGAGCATGACGGCTTTCTCTAGCCCGGGGACCGAAGCCAGCATCTGTAGCTGGACCTTAAAGGGCAGGGAGGTCGAAAGGCCGTTGATATACCATTCGTCGGTATTGCGACCTTCGGGTTCGAGGTAGAGCTTGTGGGTGTCCTTATCCGAGAATTTGACGAACTTGTCCTCAATGGACGGGCAGTAACGAGGGCCGACCCCGGTGATCTCGCCACCAAAGAGAGGAGAGAGGTGGAGGTTCTCTTGGACAATCTTGCCGGTGGCGCTGGTCGCCTCGGTCATCCAACAAGATACCTGCTCGCTCCCGGGAGCCCATCCTGGGAGGCGCTCGCCGGCTTGTTCCACGTGGAACAAATCGGTCTGCTGGCGGGTATCGTGGAAGGCAAAAAGGGTGGGGGAGGCGTCGCCCGGCTGCTCCTCACATTTACTAAAATCGATGGACCGGCCTAGGATGCGCGGCGGGGTGCCCGTCTTGAGTCTTTGGAGTTCGATACCAGCCTCTAAGAAACTGGCTGACAGGGACTTAGCACTAAAATCACCCAAGCGGCCGCCCTCGGTTTTATTCGCCCCAATGTGCATCAGGCCGCGCAAGAAAGTGCCGGTGGTGACGACCACGGTCTTGCCATAGAAATCGAGATCGAGGTTGGTCTGCACCCCGACCACGGCGCCCCCCTTAAAGATGAGCCCAGTGACCTGGGACTGGAAGATGGTCAGGCCGTCTTGGAGTTCGCAGAGGTGCTTCATCCGGAACTGGTACGCCTTCTTATCGCACTGGGCCCGGGGGGCCTGAACGGCGGGCCCCTTGGAGGAGTTAAGGAGACGGAATTGGATGCCGGTCACGTCGGCGGTCAGGCCCATCTCGCCCCCTAGGGCGTCGATCTCCCTGACGATGTGGCCTTTGGCTTGGCCCCCGATGGCGGGGTTGCAGCTCATCTGGGCGATGGTGTCCACGTTGCCCGTCAGGAGCAGGACATCCACGCCCATGCGGGCGGCGGCCAGGGCGGCTTCCACGCCGGCATGGCCGGCCCCGCAGACGATAACGTCATAGGGGCGGTCAGGCCCGAGGCGGATTTGTTTGTGAGGTCGCATAGGCGCTCCCTCACCAGAGGGAATCACTTACCTATGCAGAAGGAAGCAAAGAGCTTGTCCAGCATACGCTCATTATCGATGCGACCGACGATTTCCCCCAGGGCGTCCAGGGCGACCCGGCCTTGGGCGGCCGCGAGCTCGGTCTGGATGGGGGCCTTAAGATGGCCGGCAGCTTCAGAAAGGGCGGCCGCCGCCCGGGCTAGGGCCTCGGCATGGCGGACGCTGACCACGAGGTCTTCGGCGCCCGGGGCGATCTCCTTGACGATGAGGAACTCCCCGAGCTTGGCGCGGAGCGCTTCGGCGTCACGTCCGTCCAGGAGGCAGGCCGAGAGCTTGGCGATCTGGGGCAGGAAATCTTTCTGCGCCCGATGTGCGGGCAAGTCCGACTTGTTGGCGACAATGAGCGTGCGCGCGGGGTCGAGCAGCACGACGAGATCCGCGGGTAGGGCAGGGGGCTCCGCCGAAGCGTCGACGACAAGAAGAAGGAGATGTGCGCCGCGCGCCTGTTCGAGTGCGCGCGCCATGCCGAGGTTCTCGAGCGTCGAACCGCCATCGCGTAAACCGGCGGTATCAATCGCGGTCACGGCGAGCGGCAGTCCGGCGACCGGCGCTTCGAGGTAGTCGCGCGTCGTGCCGGCCTCGGGGCTCACAATCGCGCGGTCGGCGCCGGCGAGAGCGTTGAGTAGACTCGATTTCCCGGCGTTGGGCGCTCCGACGACGGCGACGCGCAGACCGGCGCGTAGGGCACCGTCATGCTTCGCTGTGCGGGCGTATCCAGAAAGTTCTGACGCGATTTCAATCAAGCGGGCCGCAGGGCCGCGCGGGTCTTCGGGGGGAAGATCTTCCTCGGGGAAATCGATGTGCGCCTCGAGTTCAGCGAGGATTTGCAACGTGCGGTCAGTCCAGCGGGCGACATGCCGACTCAGTTCACCAGCGAGCATACGACGGGCGGAGGCGAGCGCGCGCTCCGAGCTGGCGTGGATCAGGTCCGCGACGGCCTCGGCCTGGGTAAGGTCGATGCGGCCTGCGAGGTAGGAGCGGCGTGTGAACTCGCCGGGTTCGGCAATCCGGCCGCCGCGCGCGAGGCAATCCTCGGTGAGGCGACGCACGATGAGGGGATTACCATGGCAGGTGATCTCGAGGGAGTCGTTGCCAGTGAAGGAGCGGCCGGCATGCCAGAGCACGGCGACGACCTGGTCGATGGGCTCACCGTCCTGGTTGCGCCAGATACCGAGCGTCGAAGTCTTCTCGGTGAGCGGGGTCTTTCGGGCGAGGGCGGCGGTCGCGATGGCCGAAGCCAGCGGCCCGTCCACGCGCACAATCGCCAAGGCCGAGCGGCCGGCGGGTGTCGCGGCGGCGACGATGGTCTCGGAGGCGGACATAGGATGGCGT
>CANKZO010000283.1 GCA_947488485.1 Opitutia bacterium
TCCGCCCCGCCGACGCCGGCCAGACCGTGACCCTCGTGGGTTGGGTCGACACCAAGCGCGACCTCGGCGGCGTGACCTTCGTCGACCTCCGCGACCGCGAAGGCATGACCCAGGTGGTCTTCAATCCGGGCGCCAACGGCATCCAGGAAATCGCCCAGCGCCTGAAGACGGAATCCGTCATCGAGATCACCGGCAAGGTCCGGGCCCGTTCGGCCGACACGGTCAACGCCAAGCTCGCCACCGGCAGCATCGAGATCTCCGCCGAGACCCTCGTCGTCCATAACATCTGCGCCGACCTGCCGTTCCCGATGGACGACGACAAGGCCGACAAGGTGAACGAAGACCTCCGCCTCGAATACCGCTTCCTCGACCTCCGTCGCCCGCGTAACATCGGCCTCCTCAAGCTCCGCGCCAAGGCCGCCCGCGCCATCCGCGCCGAGCTCGACAGCCAGGACTTCCTCGAGATCGAGACCCCGACCCTCTTCAAGAGCACCCCGGAAGGCGCCCGCGAGTTCCTCGTGCCGAGCCGTACCAACCCCGGTGAATTCTACGCGCTCACGCAGTCCCCGCAGCAGTACAAGCAGATGCTCATGGTGGCCGGCGTCGAACGCTACTACCAGATGGCCCGCTGCTACCGCGACGAAGACCTCCGCGCCGACCGCCAGCCGGAGTTCACGCAGGTCGACTTGGAGATGTCCTTCATCGACCGCGAGGACATGTACAAGCTGATCGAAGGCATCCTGAAGCGCACCTGGAAGGAGACCCTCGGCATCGACATCCCGACGCCCTTCCCGCGCATGGCCTACCAGGAAGCGATGGACCGCTTCGGCATCGACAAGCCGGACACCCGTTTCGGCATGGAGATCCAGGATCTGACGGCCCTGTTCAAGAACTCCTCCTTCAAGGTCTTCAACGGCGCGGCCAACACCCCGGGCTCCGTGGTCCGCGCGATCAACGCCAAGGGCCTCGCCGATATCACCCAGGGCGAGCTCACCAACTTCGAGAACATCGCCAAGAGCGCCGGCGCCAAGGGCCTCGCGTTCATCAAGTGCGAAGCGGGTGAATGGAAGTCCCCGATCGTGAAGTTCTTCTCCGACGAAGAGAAGGCCGCGCTGAAGCAGCAGCTCAACATCGAGGACGGCGACATCGTCTTCTTCGCCGCCGCCCCGTGGGAGCAGGCCTCGACCATCCTCGGCCGCATCCGCCTCGAGTCCTCCTACCTGCTCAAGGCCCGCGGTCGCCTGACCCTCCCGGCCGACCAGTATAACTTCCTCTGGGTCATCGAATTCCCGCTGATGCTCTGGGACGAAGAAGAGAAGCGCTACCTCTCCGCCCACCACCCGTTCACCGCCCCGGTCGTCGAAGACGAGCCCCTGCTCGCCACCGACCCCGCCAAGGTGCGCGGCCAGCACTACGACATCGTGCTCAACGGCGTCGAACTCGGCGGCGGCTCGATCCGTATCCATAATCCGGCCGTCCAGAAGCGCGTCTTCGAGGACATCCTCAAGATCCCGCAGGACCTCGTCGACAGCCGCTTCGGCTACATGCTGAAGGCCTTCTCCTACGGCGCCCCGCCCCACGGCGGCATCGCCCTCGGCTTCGACCGCGTGGTCGCCATGCTCGCCGGCCGCTCCTCGATCCGGGATATCCTCGCCTTCCCGAAGAACCAGAACGGCCGCGACCTGATGGCCGACTGCCCGAGCCCGGTCGCCCCGAAGCAGCTGCGCGACCTGCGCATCCGCCTCGTCGAAGACGAGCCGAAGCCGAAGGCCTGAGCCCCTGCCGGCTCCCCAGGAAGGCACGCGCAAGCGTGCCTTTTTCTTTGGCGGGCATTTAGCCTTCCCCCGCAAGGTGGGTCGGCCTATTCCCTTCAGCCATGTCCGACGCTTCGCCCTCTCCTGATGCCGCTCCCCACGTCGTGGGCCAGGGCTATGAGTTCGACGAGGTCCGTGCCTTCCTCGGCGGCGACCCGAAGCCGCCGAACTTCGTCATCCATAAGGCCGGCGCGGTCATCGGCGTCTGTCTCGGCCTCGGCTGGAATCCGCGCGCCGACAGCGAACCGTGCGAAGTCTGGGTCGGCCGCAAAGGCGATCAGCCCAAGTGGGGCATCAAGCTCGCCGAGACCCGCGGCCCGCTGCCGGTCTACGTCCGTCGCACCGAAGGTGGCAAATGGTTCTACAACGGCCTTTACGAAGTGACCAGCCACACGACCGACCCGACGATCATCCGCCCGCGCCTGCTGCCTCCGAAGATCGTGGCGATCGACCGCCTGGTCTTCCTGAAGCGCTGCGCGGCCTGAACGCCATGAACGAAGAACGTAAACCTCACCGCGACCCGCTGCATGGCGTGACCTTGCAGAAGTTGCTTGAGACCATGGTCGCGAAATACGGCTGGCAGGAACTCGCCTACCGTATCCCGATCCGCTGCTTCATGTTCGACCCGACGATCAAGTCGTCGCTGACCTTCCTGCGCAAGACCCCTTGGGCCCGCGAGAAGCTCGAGAACTGGTACGTCGGCGACGTCCGCAAGTCCCAAGGCTTCGGGCTTTGAGGTTCGCCGCAGGGCGAACCAAGGTAGGGGCACGATTCATCGTGCACTCCGCGACAAGGAGGGCGCGGCGGAGCCACGCCCCTACCCTCGGCCGCCCTCCGGCGGCCAGACACGCCCCCTATACTCGATACTCCATACTCTGTACTCTAATTACCAATCTTCCACTTCGCTTGGCGGAGGACGGCTTTGCCGGCGGCCTTCTGGAATTCATACCAGACGGTGAGTAGCGAGCCGTCCGCGAGCTCGACGGTCGCCGGATAGCCGAGGTCGTAGCCTTCGCCGTCGGCGGAGACGATCATGGGCTCGCTCCAGGTCCGGCCTTGGTCCGAGCTGACCCGCGCCTGATTACCGAAGGGCTTGCGACGATAGCCATAAGTCATGACCAAGCGGCCATCCTTGAGCTTGAGGAGCTGCGAAGGCAGACCCCAGACACCGATCGCCTTCGGCACGGTCCAGGTCTTGCCGCCATCGGCCGATTCGGTCTGCAGCGTGGTGCCGACATCGGGCTTATTATGATTACGGATCTGGGCGACGATGCGTCCGTCGTCGGTCTCGATCGCGAAGAGCTCGTGATAGCCCTTCTTCACTTCGTCTCCGGGACGCGTCGGGATCTCGCTCAGCCAGGTCCAGGTAAGGCCGTCGTCCTTCGACTCGGCCACGCCGATCCGACCCTCGGACTTCCACAGCTCCTTACCGACGTAGAGCAGGCGGCCGTCCTTGAGCTGCGTCGGGCCGTGCGGGCTGTTGACGATCGTCGGGATGGGCGGAGACCAGGTCTTGCCGCCGTCGGTCGAACGAAGCACCCACTCGCCGAGCTGCGCCTGACGTTCCTCAGCGGTCAGGCGATCCTGCGCGGCCTTCCAACGGGCCTGACGTTCCGGTGTCTGCTTGGCGAGCAGGCCGCGTTCTTCGTAGGCCAGCGACGTGAAGGTCGTGACGAGCAGGGTTCCCTTGGCGGTCTCCATCACGCCGCTGTCCCGATCGTCGATCGGGCCGTCGAGGAGCACGCGCGGATAGGTCCAGGTCGCGCCATCGTCTTTGGA
>CANKZO010000284.1 GCA_947488485.1 Opitutia bacterium
CTGCCGACCTCAAGGGCAAGTCCGTTGAAGTCAACGTCGACAAGCACGTGAAGACCAAGGTCCTCTCCGTCGCCGTCGCCGCTGCTGGCGAAGAGAAGAAGGAAGAGAAGAAGTCCGACAAGAAGCCCAAGAAGGAAAAGAAGGCCTAATCGGCTTTCCTTTCTGGAACCGGGAAACCGGGACCTATCGACCCGTCACGAGAGTGGCGGGTTTTTTTGTGCCGCGCGAAGCGCGGTAGGGGCAGGGGTTGGGGTAGGGCGGCCATTGCCATGGCCGCCGTTCGAGGCCCAGGCGCAGGCGAGTCGGATCTTGGCTAAGTTCGACGATGTCCTGTCTCCGTCCGCGAACGGACGTGATGGCAATCACGTCCCTACCTCGAGGCAGGGTGCTGGACTCAAAGGGGGCAGCATAGGGAAACCGGATGATTGGCTGGGGATATATTCTCGGGTCTCAGGTCTCGGCGGTCGGGTATCAGGTACGGGTTATCAGGTTCGGGTGCGGGTGCGGGCCCTGAACCTGCACCAGGTGCTGAACCCCTGAACCCGAGACCTGAAGGCTGAGACCCGAGACCTGAGAATGGGTATCGTCCGTGTTTAATATTCTTATGACTCGGTCTCTCAGTATTAGCGGGCGGCATGCATAGGGATTTTGGCCTATTCGTAAACAAATGGGTGCGAGGGGCTGTCGAAGGGATACATTACACGCCATGAACTACTCATCACTTGGACCGGTGTTGCAGATAGTGTTAATCACGGTGCTGGCGCTGATCGAAGTCGCGCCAGCCCGAACCGGTGACAAGCCGGTGAGTCAGAATCGCCTCGAGTTGAAGGAGCTGAAGCTCGGCGCGAGAGTCGTTGAAGACCGCGTCGTCGGCCGCGCGCCGAAGATGAAGCTAATCGTTTCGAGCCGCGATCTGAGCGAGCACGGGTATTCATCGAAGTTATGTATTCATTCAGGTTGAGCGTGCGACGAAGTTGCTCGAAGGGGACAAGGGGACACGGTGACAAGGGGACATGGGGCACACATCAGAGGCCCAGAGGCTCGGTGGACCAGAAAAACATCTTCGGGTCTCAGGTCTCGGCAATCGGGTATCAGGTACGGGTTGTCAGGTTCGGGTACGGGTGCGGGACCTGAACCTGTACCTGCACCCGAATACCTGAACCAGACACCTGAAGGCTGAGACCTGGGACCTGAAAATACCTGATTAATCGAATCAGCCCGCACACGCCATACCCGCGAGATATCCCGTGGTCCAGGCATTCTGGAAATTGAAGCCTCCAGTGACGCCGTCGATATCGAGGACTTCACCCGCGAAGTGCAGCCCAGGTGTTTTGCGGCTTTCCATGGTCTTGAAGTCGACCTCGGACAGCTTCACGCCACCGCAGGTGACGAACTCGTCCTTAAACATGCTCTTACCGTCGACCTTGAACTCCGCGGCGGTGAGCTGGGTGGCGAGGGCTTGGAGCGAGGGGTTGCTGACGTGGGCCCAGGGCGTGGTGGTCGGGATGCCGGCGGCGATGACGAAGCGCTCCCAGAGGCGCTGAGGCATGGCGACGGGGCTAAAGGTGGTGACCTGCTTGCGGGCGTTCTGTTCGCGGACGACCGAGAGGGCTTTGATCAGGGTATCGCGGGTGTGCGGCGGGACCCAGTTGAGGGAAATCGGGAAAGCGTAGTTCTGCTCCGCGAACTCACGGGCGCCCCAGGCCGAGAGCTTGAGGATGCCCGGGCCGCTGAGACCAGCATGGGTGATGAGCACTGGGCCGTCGGTCTTGAGCTTTGTGCCGGGCGCCGTGACCGCCGCGCTCTCGACCGAGATGCCCGAGAGGTCGGACAGTCGGGTATCGTTGATATGAAAGGTGAAGAGCGACGGGACGGGCGGGACGATCGAGTGGCCGAACGATTCCGCGATGGCGAGGCCGCCAGAGGCCTTGTTGCCGCCGGTCGCGATGATGACTCGTTCGAATTCCTCGACGGTGCCAGTACCAAGTGTCAGCTGGAACGACTCACCTTGTTTGACGGCGGAACGGACGGCGGTGGAGAGGCGGATACTCACGCCCGCGCGGGCGGCGGCCGACATCAGGCAATCGACGATTGTGGCGGAGTCGTCGGTGACGGGGAACATGCGTCCGTCTTCTTCTGTCTTCGTGGCCACGCCGCGCCCAGCGAACCATTCGATTGTGTCGCGGGGCTGGAAGCGATGGAACGCGCCGAGTAGCTCACGGCCGCCGCGCGGGTATTTCTTCACCAGTTCGGCCGGCTCGAAGCAGGAATGGGTGACGTTACAGCGGCCACCGCCCGAGATGCGGACCTTGGCGAGCAGGTGAGGGGTGGCTTCGAAAAGGGTGACTGAGCCCGCCTTGCCGAGGGCCTCCGCGCACGTGATCGCCGCGAAGAAGCCGGCGGCTCCTCCGCCGAGGACGGCGATGCGGCGTCGTTCAGGCATCAGGCGGAAATGGCCGCCTCCGGCTTATTTTGCCAGCACCGTCTTCAGGAACGACAGGACCTCGGTGGTCGAGGGGTCGTTCGGTAGGCCGAGGTCGGAGTTGATCTTACCGTGAGTGGTGTTGGCAGCGCCGAAGGCTTTAGCCTGGATACCTTTCGAGGTGAGCGACTTTTCGAGGCGCTTGGCCTGGTCGGGCGTCAGGGCGGCGGCGGCGTCATAGAGAATGAGAAAGGGCGGGATGCCTTTGCCAGTAGCGACGTGGGTGGTCGCGGAGTAGTCGGCCCAGAGTTCGGGCTTACCGCCGAAGATCTCGCGGTGGCCGTACTTCGGCTCCGGCTTGCCGGCGGCTTTGCGATTGGCGCTGGCCAGTTCAATGACCGCCGGAACGTCGAAGGTGTCGGCATCGACCGGCACGCAGCCCTTGAACATCGAGAGGGAAAGCCCTTCAGCCTTTAGGGGGCGTTCGTCGATCGCCAGGTAGGCGGCGAGCTGAGCTCCTGAGGAGTGGCCCATGATCACGATACGGTTCGGGTCGCCGCCGAATTCAGCCGCGTGGTCGTGCGTCCAGCGCAGCGACTTCGCGATATCGGCGAAGATCTCGTTCATCGGAACGGTCTTGATGAAGCGATGATTGGTCGCGACGAAGACGTAGCCGAGGTCGGTAAAGAACTTCGGCTTCAGCTGGACGCTAGTTTTCTCGCCGCCCGACCAGCCACCGCCGTGAATCCAAAAGACGACTGGCACGGGCTTGGCCGGCTTTGTCGCGGGTGCGTAGATATTGAGCGTCTGGCGAAAATCTGTCGTGCCCGCGTAGGGCACATCGGCCTTGGTCGGGGCGAGCGGGGCGGGGGCGTCGGCCGCGGAAACGAGGCTGAAGACGGCGAGGAGCGGGAGGAGGGAGCGCATAGAGTAAGATTAGAGGCCCTTGAGCATGTCGAGGGCTTGGGACTCAAAAGCCTTCTGCCATTCGGGGGCAACGAGACAGTCGCAGTCCTCTTGGGCGTAGCCCGTGTTCAGGCGCTGTTTCGCGGTAGGGGCGTAATAGATATAACCATTGGTATAGCCGGCAACGAAAGTGCCCGGCTGTCCGGCGGCCTTCTTGATGTTCATGCCGATCTCACTCGTCAGCTCGCC
>CANKZO010000285.1 GCA_947488485.1 Opitutia bacterium
ACTCGATACTCAATACTCTCATTGCATCTCCTCTGGTCAACTGAGCCTCTGGGCCTCCGGGCCTCTATTCCAGCGGATACTCTTCCCCGTCGGCATAAAGGCTTTTGGCTTCGAGGCGCAGGGAACAGCCGATGGCGGTGACGAAGGTGATATCATTCCCGGTCGCGGTGATGCGGCGGCACCAAGAGGGTTCTTTCGAGCCGTAATGCGTCGAGTGCCACCCTTCCCCGCCGTCGGGCAGAGCGGTGACATATTCTTCCGTCGAGGGCGCGGAGCAAGCGACGGTGAGCTGCTCGAGCCCGGCCCGGCGGCGGCCATGCCAGCGGAGCGTGCATGTGCCGTCCTGCTTCACGAGGCCGGTCATCCGATCGATGATCACGAAACCATTCGCGACCTTGATTACCCGACGCTGGGATTTGAAACCCGGGAAGCCCAGGTGCGAGGCCTGCATGCTCTTGAAGTAATTACGCACCTCGCAACCCACCCACGGCAGCCAGAGGAAGCGTCCGACGCGGCGCATAGCATCGAAGTCGCCGACGGTGACGACATTATGGAAGCGCGAGCCGGCGAAGCCACCCCAGCCACCCGGGGCGTTGTATGAATACGTGCCCGGGTCTTCGGTGATCCACTCGCCGTCCCAACGGAGCGAGACGTGCAACTGGTCGGCCTGCGAGGGGCGCGTGCGGAAGGCCGACGGCGCCCGGAAGAAGAGCGTGCCGCGACCATGCCTGAAAGTGTAGACGCCGGAGTCACGGCATTCGACGGCCGCATGCGGAACCGATTCGGCGCTCGCCGCGAGAGGGCCGAGCAAGAGCAAGGCGGTCTCGTCCCACGGTCCGGCGGGGAGGCGTTCACCTTTGAAGAGGACCAGGGCCGCGCCGACGGCTGGACGGAAATCTTCGAAGCCTCCACCGAACGGGAAAAGGTTGGCCCCATCATCCGCGCCATAGCGCGGCACGGTGCCGTCGGACTCCATGAGCTTCGTCAGGAAGTCGGTCGAAGCGACGGCCTGCTCGCGGACGGACTCCGGCAAGGTGTCGCGGACGGTGCGTTCGACGAGTTCGGACCAGGTCAGGAGCTGCAGGAGCAACCGATGGTAATTGGTGGAGTGCTGGCTGAAACCGCCGTCGGGTGCGATGAGCTCGGCGCATTGCGCGACGAGAGCCGCCCGGCCTTCTTGATACCAGTGAGCCGAACCGCCGAGGATCGACCAGAACGTGCCGATCGTCTGGAGGCCGACTGCTTCCGCGATGCCGTGGTTGTTCTTCTGCGACAGGGCGTAGTCGAGATGGAAGGCGATGCGCCGGCCGGTGGCATCGGCGAGGCGGGCGGCGAGCGTCAGCCGTTCATCCGTCGAGGCCGGGTGATCCCGGAAAGCCTGGACGGCGAACGTGACGGCGATCAGGCGGAAGGCGGCTTCCTGGCCGCACATCCAGTTGGGTCCGCGGTTCGGCGGATTACGCGTCATCCAGTCCTCGAGCGTGGACCAGAAGAGTTCGACGTGACGATCATCGCCGTCGCGCAACCAGGCGCGGACGAGCGGGAAGGCGAAGCTGAAGCGGGAAAGCTCCCAGACGCCCTTGATGTCATCGGAGCCATTATCGCGCAGGCGGGACCAATGCGCGTAAGGATCCGTGGAATAGCCCGTGAGCACGCTGCGGGTCCAGCGATCCGGCCGACCGACTTCGACGAGCTGGTGCGAGAAGACCCGGGCGTAGCCGCGGGCGAAAGCGTCGGACTCGGCGACGGGAGTGGCGCCAGCCTCGACCGACCAGGCTTCGAGCTGCGGGGCGAGATGGGTGCGATCCAATCGCGCGATCGGAAGACGCGGAGAATGAGTGCGCCAGCGGCCGGGGTTGAAGCCGACGGCGAATTCCTTCCACGGGCGCATCGGCGAACGCCATTCCCAGACGCCCAGTCGACGCTCGCACGCCCAGCGCGCACGCCGGAGGAGCCAGCGCGGACCGAGATGATGGAGGAGAGGGAGGAGCACTGAAACCTAGAGGACTGAGTCGATGACTGAATCGAGGGCTGAATAGAGGACTGAATAGACGAAGCCGAGCTAGAGGGCTGGAGGGCCCGAGGACAGGAGGGCTGGGAAATTAGAGGCTCAGTTGACCAGAGGCTCGGAGGCTCAGATTGGGTAAACTAGCTGGCCGGTTGGCCAGTTGGCCGGAGGGAGCGGCAAGAACTCAAAGGGGAACCGGAGACCGGATGATTGGCTGGGGTATCCAATTTCGGGTGACGGGTGTCGGCCACAGGCGTCGGCGACTCGGGTATCGGCATCTCGGCCATCAGCCGCGGGAACCCGGAGCCGGCTGCCGAAGGCTGAACGGCTGACACCCGAAGGGCTGAGGCCCCGGTGGCCGGCACCTGACACCTTCAAGAAAATGCCCGAAGCATACTTTCCGGTTTCCGGTCTCCCCTTGAGTGCTGTCTCTCTGGTCAACCGAGCCTCTGGGCCTCCGGGCCTCTAGCTTCGAATCGTTCCCCGCGTATCAATCAACTTCTTCCCTTTGAGTTGCTCCAGGGTGAGGCCGGCGAAAGCACGATGATCGACGAGCAGGACGACGACGCTGGCACGGGCAAGCGCATCGGCGAGGGAAACGAGTTCCGCCCTGCCCTGCAGCGCCTTCGGCAAGGCGGTCACGTGCGGTTCGACGGCGAGGACTTTCAGGCCGGCGTCGGCGAGATGCGCCGCAATCTCGACGGCGGGCGATTCGCGCAGGTCGTCGACGTTCGCCTTAAAGGCGAGGCCGAGGCAGGCGACGGCGGCACCAGGACCCGCGGCGGCGCGGACCTGGGCGACGACGTGATGCGGCTTGGAGTCATTGACCTCGCGGGCCGTGCGCAGGAGGCGGGCTTCGGCCGGCGCAGCGTCGACGATGAACCACGGGTCGACCGCGATACAATGTCCACCGACACCCGGGCCGGGCTGGAGGATCTTCACACGAGGATGGCGATTCGCCAGACGGATGAGTTCCCAGACGTCGACGCCGAGCTTATCGCAGATGAGCGAGAGCTCATTGGCGAACGCGATGTTCACGTCGCGGAAGGCGTTCTCGGTCAGCTTGGCGAGCTCGGCCGTGCGCGCGTCGGTCAGGAAGATCTGCGCGGTGCAGAAGGAGGCGTAGAGATCGCGGGCCTGTTCGGCGGCGGCGGGCGTCAGACCACCGCAGATGCGGTCATTGGAGACGAGCTCCTTGAGCATCTGTCCGGGAAGGATGCGCTCGGGGCAGTGCGCGTAGAGCAAGCCGTCGACCTTACGGCCGTGCTTGGCGAGTTCGGCTTCGAGCCAGCTTTTTACTTTCTCGGTCGTGCCGACCGGAGAAGTGGACTCCAAGATGATCAGGTTACCGGTGGCGACGAACGGGGCGATCGAGCGGACGGCAGCTTCGACGAAGGAAAGATCCGGCACCTTGGCACCATCGGCTGAGGCGAGGAAAGGAGTCGGGACGGCGAGGATGAAGACATCCGCCGGCGCGGGCTGCGTCGAAGCCTTGAGGTTGCCGGACTGCACCGCGGCGCGCACGAGGACGTCGAGGTCTGGCTCCTGGATGTGGATGCGGCCGCTAT
>CANKZO010000286.1 GCA_947488485.1 Opitutia bacterium
GGCGCGGTTAGACGAAGCCTTGAAGCTGATGCTTCCGCATCTGCTCTGCCTCAACCTGAACGGTATGGACATCGGCGGTGATGCCAAGGGGCGGAAGATTCTGCCGATCGGCGTCGGGACGGAAGATCTCAAAGTATTGAAGCAGGTCCGGGCCAGCGGTTACGCCGGCGTGATCGGTATTCTTAATCACACCATGGAAGACGCCGAAGGCCGCTTACTGGATAATCTCGAGGGCTTGCGGCATCTTGTCCCGCAGCTGGATGATCTGCCTCCCGGGCCCAAGACCAAGTATCGGACTTTCGCCGTCGGCGCGACTACTGCGGCCAAGCCCACCTTGGTCGTCGCGGATGAAGCGCCGAAGGGCGAACCGTCACTATCGGCCGAGTTTGGTAGGGCTTTGCGGGGAGGGCAGGTCGTGGCCGCATCGCCGGAGGCTTTTCGCTGGCCTTTCACCGTCGAAGCGCGGGTCCGTTTGGATTCCAAGAAGGGATTTAACATCATCGCCGCCGGCGGCCCGAAAAGTTCGCCCCGGCATTGGGAACTCTACACACACCAAGTCAGTGGGTATTTCAGCGTCTACCTGCCGGGACGCGGCGGCGATTTCTCCTCCAAGGTCGATATCACGGACGGCAAGTGGCATGACGTGGTGGCGAGTCTCGATGATCAGACAGTCACCTTGTGGGTGGACGGCAAGATCGTGCACGAGCGAGCCCCGAAGTCCTACCAAGAAGCGCCGGTGCCTGATAAGCTGGCTTTTGGTCGGCTGGTCGAGGGCGGCATCGGCTGCGACGGACTGGTGGATGACGTCCGGATCTCGCGCGGGGTCATGAAGCCGCGAAAGACGGAGGGACCTCGTCTGCCGATGGACAATACCATCGGACTGTGGAGTTTCGACGCACTTGGCGCGGCCATTCCACGCGCGCCGACGCCGCCGATCGCCGCCTTCGCTCCGGAGCGGGCGCCCTTGCGTCCGGAGCAAGATCCGCATGCCGCGCATACCGTGAACCGGGATAGGGTCTTTGATTTCTATGCCAAGCAGGCCGTCGCGTTTTCAGGCGTTACCCCTAAACCGGCGTTGATCCCTTCCTTTCCGGGACTCGATGGCGGCAAGCAGGGGCACTGGGGTAATCAGAACGACGCCGTCACGTGGAAGGACGGGCGCTGGGGGGCGTCAGACCTCGGCAATCTGTTCAGCGGCGTCTTGCGGGTCGATGGCATGACCGTGACCAAGGCCGTGTGGGTGAGGAAGGGGGATGAAGCGGCGGCGTTTGACCCCGTGACGCTCAGTTTCCGGGCGCGTTGGCGAGGTGGCTTCGTTAAGTTAAGTTCGGCTCGCCATGGTTTCGCCAGCGGACCGGTCGTTGGCGGTAAGACATTCGCCCAGGAGAAGAATCCGTTACCGCTCAAGGGCGCCCGTTATCTAGGGTTCTATCGGCACGGCGAGGAAGTGATCTTCGCTTATGAGCAGGATGGTCGGCGTCGGCTCGTAGCTGCTTGGCAGACCGACGAAGCCACGATGGAGCCTTTAACCCGCGGAGGTCCGGCGCGCTGGTCCAAGGAGCTCACGACGCCCATCACACGCGATACGCAGAAGCCGTTTGCCGTCGATACCATTGGGGTGCCTTTCGAGAACCCTTATGGCGCATTGTTCTTCATCAGCGGAATCGACTTCCTGCCTGATGGCGCCGCGGCCGTGGCGACCATGACAGGTGAGGTCTGGCTGGTGCGGGGGTTAGCGGGCGATCAGGCCGTCTGGCGGCGGTATGCGACCGGCTTGCATCAGGCCTTGGGCGTCAAGGTCGTCGACGGTAAGGTACTCGTCCTCGGGCGCGATCAGATTACTCGACTGCATGACCTCAATGGCGACGGCGAGGCGGACTACCATGAATGCTTCTTCAATGGCTACGCCACCTCGCCGGGCGGCCATGATTTCGTCGTCGGCCTGGAGCGAGACGAAGCCGGACGCTTTTACTTCGCCTCGGGTAATCAAGGCCTCTTGCGGCTGACCTTACCGGACAAGGTCGAGGTCCTCGCCACCGGCTTGCGTAATCCGAACGGCGTCGGCGTCTCGGCGGACGGACGATTCATCACCTCCAGCGTCCAGGAAGGCGATTGGACGCCGTCGTCGGCCGTCTGCCTGGTCGAAGCCGGTTTTAGTGAAGGCGCGCATTTCGGCTGGGGCGGTCCCAAGGACGGTAAGCCGCCGACGCCGCCCTTAGTGCATCTTCCGCGCGGGGAGGACAACTCCAGCGCCGGACAGCTTTTCCTCGGGACCGGACGTTGGCCAACATTGGCGGGCGACGGTAATCTTCTGCATTTCTCCTTCGGTACCGGCAGTGCTTGGACGATCAGCCGTCAGAAAACCGGCGGAATCTGGCAGGGCGCGGCGCAGCGTCTCACCGGCGCTTTCCGTTCGGGGGCCCAGAACGGCCGATTCAATCCTGCGGATGGTCATCTCTATGTCACCGGCATGCAAGGATGGGGCAGTTATACCCCGGATGATGGGTCTTTGCAGCGCGTCAGGCATGTCGGCGGTTCGCCGGTCCTGGTCGGGCATGAGGTGCGCGACAACGGCGTCTTGCTGAAATTCGATAGTCCTGTCCGGGCGTCCGAACGGGCCAAGCCCTTTGCGCAGGCCTGGAATTATCGTTACAGCCGGTCGTACGGTTCGCCGGAGTATTCCGTGCGTCATCCGGAGACCGTCGCGCATGACGTGCTGTCGGTTGAAGGTGTGCATGCGGATCCTTCCGGCCGCACGATCTTCGTACACCTTCCTCAGCTCCTGCCGTGCAGCCAGCTCCATGTCAGGCTCGGAGAGGACGCGGAGGTTTTCCTTTCTGCACACGCGCTGGGCGAACCTTACAAGGATTTCTCAGGTTATCGGGTTGTCGCCAAGCAGCCGGCGCATGCGCACGAAGCCGCGGCGGTCGCGTCAGGAGCCGGGCGTCCGGTGCGTTGGGAAAGCGAACTGTGCGGCCCCGATCCTGTCGTCCTGAAGATCCAGGCCGGCAGCGCCTTGAATTACCTGCAGAAAGAGCTCAAGGCCAAGGCCGGACGGGCCGTTGCGCTGACCTTTGAGAATCCCGACGTCATGCCACACAATTGGGTGCTCGTGAAGCCTGGGGCGGAGGAGCGAGTCGGAACGGCCGCGGCCTATATGGTGTCGCTCCCCGAGGGCATGGAACGGCATTACGTGCCAGAGACGGCGGACGTCCTCGTCCACACGCGTATCCTCGAACCCGGTAAGAAGACCACGGTCTATTTCACCGCGCCGAAGGAGCCGGGACGGTATACCTACCTCTGCACGTTCCCGGGACATTCCCAGCTCATGCGCGGCGTTTTAGTTGTCGATTAGGTTTGGCGTTGCGGGGGTGGGCTTGCTTTCGACAATCCGCTCATGGATAAATCCAAGGCTCGTATCGTCCTTCGCTTCGCGCTCGTCGCCTTGTTCGCGCTTCTTGCGTTGTCCATCGGGCTGGCATTCGTGGCGGACAAGTTACTGCCTGAGACTCTGGCTGAATGGTATCGGGCTGATTCAGCCGGCGACTTCGAGTTTACCGACCTGCTGACCCT
>CANKZO010000287.1 GCA_947488485.1 Opitutia bacterium
CGCATCGTCAAGGTCCTCGCCGCCGCCCAGGCCAACGGCCACGACGCGCTGGTGCTCGGTGCGTGGGGCTGCGGCAACTTCGCCAACGACCCGGCCCTGATCGCCGACCTCTTCCGCCAAGCCCTGCAAGGGCCGTTCAAAGGCGCCTTCCGTCGGGTGACCTTCGCGGTCATCGATAGCTCGCCCGAACGCCGCTGTCTGAGCCAGTTCCAGCTGGCCCTCGGTCAGAAGGCCTCCCCGCTCCACAACTGAGCGTCAGCTCACTTGAGACGGGCAAGAATCGACTCACCGACCTTGGCGCCGAGGAAATCATAACCAGCGCCGGTGTAATGGACGTCGAGCGGGGGCTGGAATTCCTTCAGTCGGGGCGTCATCGCGCCGAAAAGGTCGTCAGTGGGGATGCCGTGCTTCGCCATGACCTCGGCGGCCAAGGCGTTCTTATCGACGACCGACTGCGCGGTCTGCTTTTGCGCCGGGTTGTCCGGGATAGGCGTGGTACTCGCCCAGATGAGTTTGGCCCCGGTCTTCTCCAGCCGAACGACGATCTCCACGAGTCGCTTCACGTAGTCCGCCGCGGGTGTGGCGCGATCATGGATGCCGAAGTTGAAGTGGATGACGTCCCACTTCCCTGCGCCTAGCCAGACATCGAGATTCTTGAGCCCGGAAGCGGTCGCACCACAGTTGGCCGGCGCACGATGGACATTGGCCTTACCGGCGAGAGCCACCCGCGTCGGCTGGGTGTAACCGCGGGAGACCGAGTCACCGATGAGCAGCACCCGCGGCAGCTTCGGATCGTCCTGCACGAAATCCCAGGCGTTGGACTTGCCGGCGACCTTGTCGCGCTTGTGTAAAGGGAGATAGAAATTGCCGAGCTGGGACTGCAGGACCTTCTCCCACGCCTGGGCCTCCGGCGAAAGCGTCGCCACCCATGCCTGATACTTCTCGTCGACGATCTTATCCTGCGCGGCCTTCTTGGCGGCCACTTGCGCGGCGGCCTCCTTGGCGTTGGTCGGCTCGCCCTTCGGGGGCTCGGCAGCGACCAGGACAAAAGTCAGACCAAGTAAGGCAAGCAGGTGCTTCATGTGGGGTAAGTCGATGGAACCATCCGGCGCGGGACCTTCAAGCCGTCAATGCAGTACGCTTGGCAGGATTCCTTACTTGGCGACTCCGCTCATCGGGTGACCCGTGACGGCCTTCCAGGCGATTTGCTGAAGCACCCGGTTGAGCTTCTCGGCCTCCGGCAGCTTGGTAAGCTGACTGACGACAGGTAAGCCGACCGGACTGCGTCGGTAGATGACCGAGAAATGACAGTAGGCCGAGAGGACGCGAATCTGCGGGCCAGGATGACCAAGCGCGTCGGTGAAGAGTTCGTTCTGCGTCCGGACGCCAGGTGCTTCGCCCTTGATGACCTTATCACGCAGGGCCATCACGGCCTCTCCGCTGGGCACGATGACAATCTTCGCCGCAGGGATACGATCGTTGATCTCCTTCACGTGATCTTCGATGAGCCTGAAATACGGGTCGTGCTTCGAGCGCAACTGCGCCAGAGTGATGACATCGCGATCGATGGACTTCGGCTTGCTTTTAGAGAGCCAGATTTCCGGATCCTCGAAGGGCACCCAGTTCTGCTGAAGGGTCAGACGAAGCTTGGGGTTATGCTGCAGGCCGAGCTTGGTGAAATTCTCGATACCAGGATCCGGCAGGAACGTCGGCGCCATGGTAAACAGGTCGGCCTTACCAGCCTCCAGGACCGGCTTGGCTTTGTTCTTCTCCGGAGGCAGATCCCAGTGCTGGATCACCTTCGAGCCGCCGATGGAAGAGATCGCCAGCTGCTCATGACCTTGGATACCCGCGGCCTTGGCCATCTCCGCGACGAGCGGAGGCATCCAGACGTGGAAGCTGTGGCCCGCGGTGAGCACCTTGAGCCCCTTCGGCGACGCCTCCTGCGCCGTCAGTCCGACGGCCGCGAGGACGAACAGGAGCAGACCGCGAAGGAGGCGCATCGTCCGGCTTACTTGCTGGAACGATACGGACCGGCCGGGAGCGCGTCGGCGCCGGCGGAGTAGACGCTGACCTCAGGGAAGTTGGCCCAAGCGTAACGGACTTCCTTCGGTGCCTTGACGCCGGTGACCGTGACGGTCGCGCCGTCGGCCTTGGCCTGACCGAAGACCCACTTGTCGTCGGCTCCGAGCAGACCGAAGCCCTTGCCGTCGTTCTTGAGCACCACCGGGCGGTCGTAAGTGAGCACGAAGGCGTCGCCTTGACGATCAGCCTTCACCACGCGCGGGGCTTCGCCGACCGGGCGGGCCTTGTAGACGCGCTGGAGGGCGACATAGGCGAGGCGCTCACCGACGGGCAGCTTGTCCTTCGGATGAATATCCTTCTCTTCGCCGAGGTCGATGTTCACGGACTGCATCGCGCCGGGGACGTTGTCGGCGATCCACTCCATGGATTCACGGATGCGGGGCCAGCCGCCATCCTCGACGGCGAGCTCCGGCTTACGGGCCATGAAGCGAGGGAGCTGGACGATGATGAAGGGGAACTCCTGACCCCAAGCCTTGTGCCAGGACTTGATCATGGAACCAAGGACCCACTTATAGGCCTCGGGCTGACCGGCGTTGGATTCGCCCTGATACCAGATGGCGCCGCGCACAGAGTAACCGACGAGCGGAGCGACCATGCCGTTCCAATTCATATGAGGGCCGTTGGTCCAGACCGGGGCGAACCGGCCCGCATCCTGACGCAGTTTGGCCAACGCAGCCTTGTCCTTCTCGACGGCGATCTTGGCGTTGAGTTTCTCCAGGGCGACAGCGCGGGCCTTGATGGCCGCCGTTTCTTTGGCGTCGAAATCCTTGGCGTCAGGGACGTCGGCATACATGCCCTTCGGACCCCAGGCCTCGGCGCGCGTGCCACCGATGGAGGTATGGATGACGCCGACCGGCTGCTTGATGTTGGCGCGCAATTCGCGGGCGAAGAAAAGACCGGTCGCGGTGAGACCTTCGACGGTATCCGGAGCGGCGAGCTTCCAAGAACCATAAACTTCGTCGGCTGGCTCGGCCTTGGGCGTACGGGCGACGGTGAACACGCGGAGACCAGCGTCGGCGGGGCGGGACTTGGCGTCCGCGGCGGCGGTGGTGTTCTTGACGACCCAATCCATGTTCGACTGGCCTGAACCGATCCAGACTTCGCCGACGATAACGTCATGGGCGGTGAAGACTTCTTCCCCTGAACTGACGATGAGGTCCTGACCCTGCTCGGTCGGCTTGAGGCCGGCGAGCGTCGCGCGCCACTTACCATCGGCGCCGGCAGTAGCCGACGCTTCGACAGAGCCGAGTTTGACGCCGACCTTGGAGCCCGGATGGGCCTTGCCAAAGACGGCGGCGTCGCCGGCCTGCAGGACGGCGTGGTCAGAGAAGAGGGAGATCAGCTTGAGCTCTCCGGCCGAAACGAGCGCGGAGCAGCAAAGCACGAGGAATGCGAGGCGGGGTAGCATGGAGACAGGACACGCTAAGGCCGGAAGATTGCCAAGTCCTAAGGGCGGGACAGATTAGACGAAAC
>CANKZO010000288.1 GCA_947488485.1 Opitutia bacterium
GGAACAAGCCCGTCTGGGATCTCACGACGAAACCGCAGGAGAAGATTCGTGTGGGCATTATTGGCCTCAACCGCGGCCGCGCCCACGTCGCCTCCTGCGTCGCCACGCCTTTCGTGGAAGTCGTCGCGGTCTGCGACATCCTCGACGAACGAGCCAAGGCGCAGGCGGAAGTGGTCCGCAAGAAGACCGGCAAGATGCCTGCCATCTACAGCGGCGACGAGAACGCCTGGGAAAAAATGGTCGCCCGGGATGACATCGACGTCGTCTACGTCGCCACACCTTGGGAATGGCACAAGCCGATGGCCATCCGCGCCATGGAGCTCGGCAAGCACGCTTTCCTCGAAGTGAACTGCGGCCTGACGGTCGACGAGTGTTGGGATATCGTTGATGCCTCCGAAAAATACCAGCGCCACTGCCCGATCCTCGAGAACTGCTGCTACGGCGAAGAGGAGCTCTTCGTCCTGAACCTGCAGCGCCAAGGCTTCTTCGGCGACCTCAAGCACGGCGAGTGCGCCTATATCCACGACCAGCGCGGCAAGCCCGGAGCGAGCTTCCTCGACGCTGGCCGCGATTGGCGCCGCCGCTATTCGACGCTCCTCCAGGGCAACCTCTACCCCACCCACGGCCTCGGCACGATTTCCCAATACATGGGAGTCGGCCGCGGCGATGCTTTTAAATACGCCGTGTCGGTCTCGTCGCCGGAGTTCGGACTATCCCAGCTGCGCGAACGACTGAAACCGGACCGTGACCGGTCGAAGGACGAAAAGTTCGTCAACGGCGACATGAGCACGACAATCGTGAAGACCGAGCTCGGCCGCACGATCGTCGTCCAGCACGACAACACCAGCCCGCGCCCGTATTCACGCGGAAATCTGCTCAGTGGCTCGCTCGCGACCTTCGCCGGATATCCGAACCGCCTGGCGATCGACGTTGATAACACGAGCTCGCTGTTGGATCCGAAAGAAAAGCGGAACAGCCACTCTTGGACATACGAAGGCGAAAAACTGAAGAAATTTATGGCGGCGAACATGCACCCGCTGCTCAAGAAGCTGATGGTTGAAGCCAAGAAGGTCGGCGGCCACGGCGGCATGGACCACGTGATGAACTACCGCTTTCTGGACTGCATCCGCCAAGGCATCACGCCTGACTTCACCGTCTACGACGCCGCTTCTTGGTCCGCTCTCCTCGACCTCTCCGACCGCTCGGTCCGCGACGGCAGCATCCCGGTCGCCTACCCCGACTTCACCCGCGGCGGCTGGAAGACCCTCAAGCCCCTCCCCATCATTTCCTAACCCTACCCCTACCCCCACCCCTACCCCTTCACTGCCATGAACCTCCCCGAAAGCTCCAACCGTCGCGACTTCCTCAAACTCGGTGCCCTCGCGGGCCTCGGCCTCGGCCTCAGCGCCGTCCCGTCCGCCGAAGCCAAACCCGACCCTCGCGATCTCAAACTGCTCAGCGCGGCCGACATCTCGACCACGCGTCCCCGCCCGGCCGGCAATAAGCCCGTCTGGGAACTGACGACCAAGCCGACCGACAAGGTCCGTGTCGCCGTCATCGGCCTTAGCCGTGGCCGCGGTCACGTGAACTCCGCCGCGAACATCCCGTTCGCCGAAGTCGTCGCCGTTTGCGATATCGTCGAAGCCCGCGCCAAGGGCGCCGCCGCCAACGTGAAAAAAATCACCGGCAAGGAGCCCGCCATGTACTTCGGCGACGAGAACGTCTGGGAAAAGATGATCGCGCGCGATGATATCGACGTCGTCTATGTGGCCACCCCGTGGGAGTGGCACGTGCCGATGGCGCTCAAGGCCATGGAGCACGGCAAGCACGTCTTTATGGAAGTCTCGCCGGCGGTCACCGTCGACGAATGCTGGCAGCTGGTGGACATGTCCGAGAAGACCCAGCGCCACTGCGCCATCATCGAGAACTGCTGCTATGGCGAAGAAGAGCTCTTCGTCCTGAACCTTGCCCGTCAGGGCTTCTTCGGCGACCTCAAGCATGCCGAGTGTGCTTACATCCATAACCTCGCGGGCGGCGTCCTCTGGGCCCTTGGCAGCGAAGGCGACTGGCGCCGCGACTACCACCGCTTCATGGACGGTAACCTGTACCCCACGCACGGCCTCGGCCCGGTGGCGCAGTACATGAACATCGGCCGCGGCGACGCGTTCAAGTTCGTCGTCTCCGTCTCGTCGCCCGAGTTCAACCTCACCCAGTTCCGCGACAAGCACCAGCCGAACAAGGGCAAGCACAAGGACGAGAAGTTCGTCTGCGGTGACATGAACACGTCGATCATCAAGACGCAGCTCGGCCGCACCATCATGATCCAGCACGACGTCGTGAGCCCCCGCCCCTACTCGCGTATCAACGCCCTGTGCGGCACCCAGGCTACGTTCTTCGGCTACCCCGCCCGCCTCGCTGTCGATGCGGACAATAAGCACCCCATCCTCGACCCGAAGGTGAAGCACAGCAGCCACGAATGGACGTACGAAAAGGAGAAGCTCACCAAGTTCATGAAGGAGAACCAGCATCCACTCATCAAGAAGATCGGCGAACTCGGCAAGAAGGTCGGCGGCCACGGCGGCATGGATTTCGTGATGAACTACCGCATGCTCGACTGCGTGCGTCAGGGCATCACGCCGGACATGACCGTGTACGATGCGGCCGACTGGTCCGCGATCCTCGAGATCTCCGCCAAGTCCGTGAAGGACGGCAGCATGCCCATCCAGTGCCCCGACTTCACCCGCGGCGGCTGGAAGACCATCAAGCCCCTCGGCATCGTCTCGTAAGCGACGCGCCAGTCCGCCCCGCAGACCCGGCCACTCGGCCGGGTCTTTTGTTTGCGGGTTGCCTGACGATAAAGCCCGCGAAAGACTGCGCCCATGGGCTCACCCGCCGCACTCGCGACTTGGACCGCCGGACTCATCACCCGCTCGGGCGAAGAGACCGAGCGGGCGGCCGAGGCGTTCGCGGCGCTATTACCCCCTGACACCGTCCTGGCGCTCGAGGGCGACCTCGGCGCGGGCAAGACGACCTTCGTGCGAGGCCTCGTCCGCGGCCTGGGCGTGACGGGCGATATCACCAGCCCTTCCTTCGCCCTGCTCAACGTCTACGAGGGCAAGCGCCAGATCTTCCACGTCGACGCCTATCGGCTGACGCGCCCGGAGGCCTTCGATGACCTGCTGATCTGGGACCTGGCGAAGTCACCTTGGAACGTGGTGGTGGAATGGCCGGAGAAAGTCGCGGCGCGGCTCCCCTCGGCAAGGTGGCAAATGAAAACCGCCATCCAGGCGGATGGCGGTCATCGGTTTCAACTGACCCTCGCGGGCTAGCTTACTTGTCGAAGCGCTTGCGCTCGTTTTCCGTGAGGTGACGCTTGCGCATGCGGATGAAGTTCGGGGTGATTTCGACCATCTCGTCGGACTCGATGTACTCGAGGCAGGCCTCGAGGGACATCTGGCGCATCGGCTTGATCTTGGCCGCGTCGTCGGAACCGGAAGCACGCACGTTCGAGAGCTTCTTGTTGATGACGAGGTTGATCTCGAGGTCGTTATCCTTGC
>CANKZO010000289.1 GCA_947488485.1 Opitutia bacterium
AAACACCGCGCTCGACGCCGGCGACCTACATCGGCGCTTGGGACCTCATCCGCGAACGCCTCGCCTCACTCCCCGAAGCGGCCATCCGCGGTCATGGCGCCGGCTTCTTCTCGTTCAACACCTCAGGAGGCCGCTGCGAAGCTTGCTCCGGCGCCGGCCGCATCAAGCTCGAGATGAGCTTCCTGCCCGACACTTACGTGCCGTGCGAAGAATGTGCGGGCACGCGCTATGGCTCGGCAGCCAAGGCCATCCGTTGGAACGGCAAGTCTGCGGCGGACCTGCTCGCAATGACGTTCGAGGAAGCCGCCGCGTTTCTTTCCTTCGACGCCAAACTGGGCGACCTCTGCGGACTGATGGTGAAGACGGGGCTGGGCTACCTCACGCTTGGCCAGAGCAGCCCGACTCTTTCGGGCGGCGAAGCGCAGCGGCTCAAACTCGTCAGCGAACTCGCCCAAGGGCTCCCCACCTTCCGCGAGCGCTCGCGCGGCGAGATTCGTCCGAACCTCTACATCCTGGAAGAACCGACCATCGGCCTGCACCAGTCCGACTGCCGTCGCCTGATCGAGCTACTCCATGCGCTCGTCGACCAAGGCCATACGGTCGTCGTCATCGAACATCACCCTGATGTGATCGCCGAAGCCGACTGGGTCCTTGAGATTGGTCCCGAAGGCGGCAACGCCGGCGGCGAACTCGTCCACGCGGGCGACCCTGAATCTCTCGCCAAGCAGAAGAAGTCGCCGACCGCCCCCTCGCTCCGGCTCACGCTCGAACGCGGCCTGGTCAAGAAGCCCACGGTTTAAGGCCTAGGCCCCTGCGGTTCCCTTTGACCCAGGCCCGCCGAGGGCTATTGCTACTAGCCGAAGTCCGATGTCCACCCGTCCCATCCTCCTCGGCGTCAATATCGACCACGCCGCGACGCTCCGCCAAGCCCGCTACCGCGGTATGCACATGTCGCCGCATGCGGAACCCGACGTCGTGGCCTTCACGCGTGATGCCCTCTCCGGCGGCGCCGATGGCATCACGCTCCACCTGCGCGAAGATCGCCGCCATATTCAAGACGCCGACGTCCATGCGATCGCCGCGATCCCAGGCATCCGTCTCAATCTCGAGATGGCCTGCACCTCTGCGATGACGGCCTTCGCTCTGCAGCTCCGTCCCGCCGCCGTCTGCCTCGTCCCGGAATCCCGCGAAGAGGTCACGACCGAAGGTGGGCTCAACGTTGCCGGCCAGCTCACCCGCGTCCGCGAGACCACCCAAGCGCTGAAAGCTGCGGGCATCGAGGTCTCGCTCTTCATCGGACCCGACGCCCCACAGATCGAAGCCGCGGTTGCCGTCGGCGCACCGGTCATCGAACTCCACACGGGCGCCTTCGCCAACGCGTGGAAATCACCGACCGCCGAAGCCGAACTCGCCCGTCTAAGCGTCGCCTGCGAACAGGCCCATGGTCTCGGGCTCATCGTCAACGCTGGCCACGGCATCAACTACGATAATATCCGGGCGATCCTAACGCTCCCGCGCCTGAACGAGCTCAATATCGGCCATTCGATCGTCGCACGCGCCCTCTTCACCGGCATCCGCGGGGCGGTCGCGGAGATGAAGGCACACCTGACAAAGAAAGCATGAACCTCGAAGGCGGCAACGTGCTCGGTGTCGGGGTAGATCTCACGGAGGTCGATCGCATCCGCTCCGCGCACGTGAAACATGGCGCCGCTTTCCTCGACAAGGTCTTCACGCCAGCTGAACAGAAGCTCTGCCTCGCGAAGGCCGACCCTTATCCGTCTCTGGCCGCCCGCTTCGCCGCCAAAGAGGCCGCGAGCAAGGCCTTTGGCACCGGCATCGGCGCGGAACTCGCGCTCACCAGCGTCGGCGTACTCAACGGCCCCGAAGGCGAACCGGTCGTCGAACTCGATGATAAAGCGCGCGCCTTGCTCGCCGCGCGCGGTGCTTCCCGCCTGCTACTCTCGCTCACGCACACCGACACGCTGGCCCAAGCCTTCGTGGTGCTGGTCCGCTGAGACTATGAGCGCCTCCACCCGTCTGCCGGTCCTTTCCTGCGTGGAAGCCGCGGCCGCCGAAGCGGCGTTCATCGCCGGCGATGTATCCCTTTCCTGGAAGCTGATGAACCTCGCCGCGCGCGGGGTCGCCGACGAAGCGGTCTCGTTACTCGGCCGTAAGCCGAAACGGATTCTAGTCCTCGCCGGCAAAGGTAATAATGGCGCTGATGCCTTCCTCTCCGCGCTACATTGCGCCCGACGCGGCACGGAGATCGTCGCCGTCTTCGCCGAAGGCGGTCCGGCCCGCGCCCAAGCCCAGCGCGCCTGGTCCGCCCGCAAGCCCGGCGTCCGCATCGGCGTGGTCGCCGCCGCGAACCTCCGCCTCCTCGCGGCTCACGAGTTCTGCCTCATCTTCGACGGTATCCTCGGCCAAGGCTTCCACCCGCCCCTCTCGGCCGAACTCCGCACCTTCCTCCGTGCGTCCGAGTCGCTCCGCGGACTCCGCATCGCGGTCGACCTTCCCAGCGGACTCGGCGACGACGCCACTGGTCCGGCGTTCCGCACGGACCTCACGGTCTCGATTGGCTGCCTGAAACGCCCGCTGCTTGCGCCGAAATCCGCCCGCTTCGTGGGTCGCCTCCGTGTCCTCGATATCGGCCTGCCGCTCGGCGAGACCGAAGAGGCCTGCGTGACCGCAACCAGCCTCACGCCGCTCCGTCGTCCTCGGCGCGCGCGCAGCGATAAACGCCACCAGGGTCGTCTGCTGATCGTGGGCGGCTCGGACCACATGCCTGGCGCGGTGCTGATGAACACCGCCGCCGCCTTACGTGCCGGCGTGGCGCTCGTCACGACCTGCCTGCCTGAATCCGTCCGTGCAAAAGCAGCCGTCTCCTATCCCGAAGCGATGTGGCGTGGACTCCGCACCGAACGCGACGGGCGCGTCGCTTCCGCCAACCTGAAGGAGATCCGGACATTGCTCGCCGACAAGGACGTGCTACTCATCGGCTCCGGCATGGGCGAGAAATCTACCAAGCTAATCGGCGCAGTCGCCACCCGTTGCTCCGCCGACCTCGTCCTCGATGCCGACGCGCTCCGCCCGGTGGTGATCGTCGCCTCGAAGCAAGCCAAGGTCCGCGTACTGTTGCCGCATGCCGGCGAATTCAAACGTCTCAGCGGACGCGATGCCTCCGTCCCGGCGGCCCGCGCCTATGCGCGCAAGACGAAGACGGTCGTCGTGCTCAAAGGCCCACTGACTTGCGTCACCGATGGGACCCGCGTGATCCATATTCCTTTCGGCGGCCCCGTGCTCGCGCGCGGCGGTTCCGGCGACCTGCTCGCCGGCATCGTCGCCTCGGTGCTCGCGCGACGCCACGAACTCGGACTCACGCCCATCGATGCCGTGGTGCTCGCAACGACCTGGCACGCTCGCGCCGCCGACTGGCTGAGGGAAACCCATGGGGAAGAAGCGGTGAGAACTACCGACCTCCTCGCTGGGCTGTCCCCTGTCTTGCGCGGCTGAAGACGTCCCGCTGGCTGGCGGGATGCTCCCCAT
>CANKZO010000290.1 GCA_947488485.1 Opitutia bacterium
TCGAAGGTCGACGGGCAGTGGATGCTCGCCGCGTGTAGCCTGCTCGACGAAACCACGCGCGACGCCGACCTGCTCCGCATCACCGAAGCCGCGCTCGGCGGAAGTTTCGCGCCTTCCACCTTCGAGCCCGCCACGCTCGCCGAGGCCGCCGAACAACCGACCACCTTCAAAAAACTGTGAAGACCCAAGTCACTGCCAGCCAGGTCGCCCGCTTCTGCGATTTACTCACCAACGGTAAAAACATCGCCGACTTCGAAGGTTCCCGCAATGGCCTCCAACATAAGGGTACGCGTCCGGTGCGCAAGGTGGGCGCGGCCGTGGACGCCGGAGCTAAGGTCTTCGCCGAAGCCGCGCTTCGCGGCGTCGATTTCCTGATCGTCCATCACGGGATGTATTGGCGCCCGGTCTCGCCTGAACGCGAAGTCCAAAAGTTCCGTAAGGCCGCCCTGAAGAAGGCCGGTCTGTCGCTCTACTCCAGCCACCTTCCCCTCGACGCTCATCCGGCCATCGGCAATAACGCGCTGATCGCCCAGGATCTAGGACTCAAGGTCGTGGATTGGTTCGTGGACTACGAAGGCCTGCCCATCGCCTGCATCTGCAAGGGAATCTCCCGCACGACGCTGCGCAAACGCCTCAAGGCCTCCTACCCAGAAACCTACAAGGGCATCGAATTCGGTTCGGCTAAGCCGAAGAAGATCGCGATCCTGAGCGGCAGTGGCCGCAGCGCGCTCAGTCACCTTAAGGCCGAGGGCTGTGACACGCTCATCACCGGCGAGCTGCGCGAAGAACATTTCAACGAAGCGCACGAGCAGGGTTGGAATCTCTATCCTTGCGGACACTACGCTACCGAGACTTGGGGCGTGAAAGCGCTCGCCGCCGCGGTGGCCGCAGAGTTCGGCGTGAAGTGGGAATTCATCCCCACGGGCAATCCGCTCTGATGACCCGCGGACGGCTAGCCCCGACCCCGACTGGCTATCTGCACGTCGGCCACGCCCGCACTTTCGCCCTCGCCGCCGACCGAGCCGCCAGCGGGACGCTGATCTACCGCACCGAAGACCTCGATGCAGGACGCTGCCGTCCAGAGTTCGCCGCCGCCGCAATCGAAGACCTACGCTGGCTCGGCCTAAAGTGGTCGGAAGGTCCTGATATCGGCGGCCCGCACGCGCCGTACGTGCAGTCGCAACGCCTCCCTTGGTTCCGCGACGTCTGGTCGCAACTCCAGGCGAGCGGCACAATCTATCCGTGCGACAAGTCCCGGAGGGACGTCGAACGCAGCCTGACCGCCCCGCATGCCGAAGACGACGCCGAGCCGATTTTCCCGCCTTCTCTCCGTCCGCCCCTAGACGCTGGCCGCGAGGCTCACGAACCAGGTCCGACCAACTGGCGATTCCGCGTCCCGGATGGCGAGACCATCACCTTCATCGACGCTCTCCAAGGCCCACAGGCGTTCGTCGCCGGACGTGACTTCGGCGACTTCCTTGTCTGGCGTAAGGACGGCTTCCCCGCCTACGAACTCGCCGTCGTCGCCGACGACCACGCCATGGGCATCACCGAAGTCGTCCGCGGCTCCGATCTCCTCCTTTCGACGGCCCGACAACTGTTGCTCTATCGCGCCCTCGGCTGGACGGCCCCGACCTGGGCGCACGCGCCCCTGATCGTCGACGCCGAGGGTAAGCGTCTCGCCAAGCGCACCGCTGGGCTTTCGATCCGCGAGCTCCGCCAAAAAGGTAAGACGCCGGAGGAAGTCCTCACGGCGCCCTTGAACCAGCTGTTAAGCTGAAGGTTTACTTCGCTCCGGCAGGGGCCTTCGGGGTCGCGGTAGCGCCCGAGGCAATCTTCTCGCGGAAAGCCTTGAAAGGCTTGCCCAGAGTCTCATCGCCAGCTGTAAGCGCGATGGCTTCGTCAATATACTTGAGCGCCTGTTCCTTGGCCGTCGGGTCGATCATGATTAGGATGCGGGCCTTATTGAAAGGCAGCACCGCTTTACGCGAGCCCGTGACGTCGGCGAACATCTCTTCGAGCGAGGTCTCCGCGGCTTTAAAGTCCTTCGCCGCGATGGCGTCGTTGATCTTCTGGCCGAGTATGCGGCTCTTGGCCGAACGGTTGGCCGTAGATTTCTGCTCCTGCTCGAGAGCAGCCTTACCTTCCGGGGTGTTCTTGAACGAGGCTAGCTTATCGAGATATTCCTTCGCGGTCTGTCCGCCGAAACCACCGACGCGACCGAAGACCTCGCCAGACTTAGCGTCGAGCAGGAGGATGGTCGGAAAACTGTTCACTGCATACTTCTGCTGCCACTCGCGGTTCTTGGCCTTTACCTCGGCGCTCTGCGGCTTGTTGCGCGGGTAATCCAGTTCGACCAGTACGTACTTAGTAGCGACCGCGGCGAACTCAGCTGACCCAAAGACCACCTTATGCAGCTGAATGCAAGGCGGGCACCAGTCGCTGCCGGTGAAGTCGACGAGCACGGGCTTATTCTCCTTCAAGCCCTTGGCCTTGGCGGCGTCGAGGTCCGTCAGCCAGGTGACTTCGGCACGTGCCGTGATGGTCGCGAGTAGAAGGAGGGAGAGGATGAGTTTCTTCATGGGAGGGATTACTTCTTGGCCTTGGCGGCAACCTTGGCGGCAACCTCCGCGCGCTCCCGCCTAAGATGCTCAATGGCCGCCTTAAAATGCCCGATTTTCTCTGCAGGCGCAGGTGTGGCGGCGATGATTTTATCGAGGGCCTTGAGTAATTCGGGTGAACGGACTGGCCCGATGCTGAGGTAGAACAACTTGACGGTCAGTCTGAATTTAGTGAGGCCCGTGACCCCCTTTTCCTGAATAAACTTAGCGACCGCGGCCTCGAGGGCGGCCTCATCCAATTCCGAATCCCTAGTGCGCAGTAAGAACTCATCAGTGTAAGCCTCGACCGCAACCTCGTCAGAATCTTCGTCAACCGTCTTAGCAAAAGCCTTCCGACCTTCGGTCGTATTGGCCTTCCTCATGCCCTTAAGCTGGGCGAGATACTTGACCGGGTCACCATCCTGGTAACCAACCTTCCGGGCAAAAGGCGCGCCTTCGGCATCGAGCAACATAATCGTCGGAAAGCCTTCGATCCCAAAAGCAAAGTATAGTCCGCTGTTCTTGGCCTTTACCTGCGCGGTTTGCACAGTCTTCCGAGGGTAG
Organism: Opitutia bacterium; assembly: GCA_947488485.1. The sequence continues at coordinate 3,165 of CANKZO010000290.1, forward strand.
TCGAGCTCCACGAGGACGAAATCATTGGTGACGGCGGCGAATTTCTTCTGGTCGAAGACCTCCTTCTTCAGGCTAATGCACGGTCCGCACCAGTCGCTGCCGGTGAACAAGAGAAGGATCACCTTCTTCTCAGCCTTGGCGACCTTCTTGGCCTCCTCGAGATCGCTAAGCCAGGTGAGCTCTGCTCTGACCGTGACAGTCGCGAGTAGAAGGAGGGAGAGGATGAGCTTTTTCAAAAGAGGGGTTATTTCTTATCCTTGTCGGCGGCCTGGGCGGCAGCGACCTGGGCGCGGAACTGCTTCAGCTCGCCGGTGAGCTCGGCGGGATTGTCCGCAATGACTTCGTCGAGCACCTTGAGCACGGCGGCGTGGTCG
>CANKZO010000291.1 GCA_947488485.1 Opitutia bacterium
CTTTCAGCCCTCAGCCATCGGCTTCGGGTTCCCGCGGCTGGTTCCCGAACGGCCGGAGCCTGAACTCCAGACTCCCGTGGCCGTCACCTGTCACCCGAGAACGTGTCGCTCTCCAACAAAAAAAGCCGCCCGGGTGGGCGGCCTGTCTTGATTCTTGTCCACGTGTCAACTTGCCCACGAGTCCCCTCGCGAAGCGAAGCTTCGCGCTTAGAACGCCCGACGGATGCTGATCGCGGCGGAGACGTCGTGGGCTTCGCCGACGGTGGAGGCGTGGGCGGAGATATTCAGGAGGGTGTCGACGCTGAGCTTGTGGTCGACGTCGAAGCCGAAGCGGACGCAGTCCGGGCGAGGAGCGGAACCAGGCAGGTTGAAGGACACGCCGCCGGTGATATCCTGGCCGGTGAGGGCCGGGCCGACGCCGTCGAAGCGGTGGATGCCTTCGACGCTGAGGAGGAGCTTGGTCGCGGGGGAGAGATCCTTCGTGGCGGTGACGCCGAGGCGGGCCTCGGTGGCGTTATGTTCCTGCTCGTCGAACGTGGCCGGGAAGGCGCCACCGGTCTCGGTGTAGCCGCCGACGACGGTCTGGGTGACGGTGTAGGAGGCGTAGGGCGCGAAGCCGAAGCCGCCGAAGGTGGCGACCGCCGGGGCGTCGACACGGAAGCGGGCCGAGCGGGTGATGGTGTCGGCGACACCGTAGGAGGAGTCGAGCGAGGCGCCGCTGGTGTAGCCGCGGTTGGTCTTGGATTCCCAGGAGCCGACCATGCCGAGCAGGGAGACGATCCACTGCGTGCCTTCCGGACGGTAATCGAGTTCGGCGATCGCGAAGTCGCCCTTCGTGGCGGAGGAGCCGTTGAAGGCGAGGTCCTGGTTCTGGACGGCATGGCCGCCGGCGACGCCGAAGAGGAACGACTTGCCGATGTTCCAGTTGATGCCGGCTTCGCCGCTGGTCACGTGGACGTCGCGGGTGCGAGAGGAGGAACCGAAGTCACCGGTCGCCCAGGCTTGGGAAACTTTGCCCATGCGGTCGAAGGAAAGCATCGGGCGATGGTGCGCGCCTTCAAGCGGCAGGCCCGCGAGCGTCGAGCCGGCAGTGTAGATGCGGTTCTGGTCGTTGATCGAGGACAACCAGGAGGCGACATCGGAGACGCCGTTGAAGGCGAGAACGAAGGAGGTCAGCTCGAGTTCAACATCGTGCATCATGCTATACAGGCCAGAATCATTGTGGGTGTGGAAACCGCCCATCTGGAAGTCGAGAGAGCCAAACCCGGCTTGACCTACGATTTCAGAAGATAGGTCGATGTTGGAATTCGAGATCCATCTAACTGTGTTAATGTCGCTCAACGTGAACGTTCTGTTGAGGTTTGTTGAACCCGTCGTGATACCCGAGACAGTCAGGGAAAAGGAGGTAATCCAAGCAGGAGTGCTGCCGGTGTATGATCCGGGGTTAGGAAGCAGAGAGGTATTGATGCCAATAGTGCCGGTTGCCGCAGCGTTGGTATTGCTAGACGCTCCCGGACGTTGTGCATAGGTAAGGTTAAAATCGGTCGCGTCGAGCTGGGTGGCAGTGGCCGCGGCGGCGAGGAGGAAGGAGGCTTTGAGCAGTTTCATGGGTGAGGACGTGGTAAATGAGCGGTTTTGGCTTACAACCTAAAATGGTAAGTTTTGACGATTAATTGGCATATTTTACATATAATAGGACGGAGACACGCAATTTCGGGTCCCAGGTCTCGGCCGTCAGGTATCTGGTTCAGGTCTTCAGGTGCGGGTGCAGGTGTCGGGTCCCCGCGGCTGACCGAGGGCGGTCAGCCCTACCTAACGCAGCTAGGACAGCACGTGGTGCTGTTCCACTCTCATGGACTCACTCAAAACTAAACTCTCCGTCGGTGGCTTCGGGGGGAGGAGGGTCGCCGGCGAGGATGGTGCGGACGAAGAGATCGCGGTGTTCGGCGCAAGGGCCATGAGCACGCAGGGCTTCGACGTGCTCGGGCGTGCCGTAACCTTTGTGCGTGGCGAAACCGTATTGGGGATAGCGCGCGTGCATCTCGACGAGCATCCGGTCGCGTTCGACCTTGGCGACGATCGAGGCGAGCGCGATGGCGAGGCTCTTGCCGTCGCCGCCTTTGACGGATTCATGCGCCCAGGCGAACGGCCGCAGGGGTAGTCCGTCGACGAGTACGAGGAACGTACGCGCATCGGTCCGGCCGAAGAGTTCACCCTCGGTGCCGGCGGCGGCGAAGAGGGGAGCGATGTGCCCGACGGCGAGCTTGGCGATGCTGCGCGCCATCGCGAGACGCGTAGCCCCGAGGATGTTATGCGCCGAGATCTCCATGACTGAACCCGCGGCCCAGGCAGTCTTGAGTTTCCCTTCGGCTTCCATCTTGGCGATGACCTCGCGCAGTTCCGCGCGCTTCTCGGGGGTTAGCTTCTTGGAATCATTCGCACCGGAGAGTTTCCGCAGCCAGGCGGGCTCGCCGTAGAAGCCGGCGTCGAGCAACACGGCCGCGGCGATCACGGGTCCGCAGAGCGAGCCACGGCCCGCTTCATCCACTCCCGCGATGCCCGGACGATCGGCACCTTTCTTGCGGTCGAATGATGCCAGCGAGGCCACGGCTTATTCCGCTTTCTTGCGGCGGACGAACGGTTTGGTGGCCGGCGGCTCGAGCCCACGGACCTCGTAGGCGGTCTTGAAGTGCAGCTTGGCGAAGTTGACGAGGATTGCCGGACCGAGACGGCCGACGAGTTCGATGCCAGCGTTTTTGGCTTCGGAGCCGGAACCCTTCGGCAACTGGACGCCACCGTCTTGGGATAGGCGGTCGATCTCACGGACAAAGGCCGCGCGGGCGACGATGGAGGCCGCGGCGACGACGGGATCGGATTCGGCCTTGGTACGCATACGGAGGTCGAACTCGACGCCTTTGCGGGCGAGCTCCTTCTGCACGAGGGGTTCTTCGGTGAATTGGTCGAGCAGGCCCCACTTGGGTCGGCGCTGGTGTTGCAGTTCGAAATCCTTGAGGGCTTCTTCGCACGAGGTTGCGTGCATCCAGCCCAGCAGGCGGTTGAGGTTCTTGCCGAAGCGCGAGTGCAGCTCGTTGTACTTCGCCATGCGCATGAACGTCGTCTTCACCGCCACGCCGGGGGTGGAGCGGATGATGCGGTCGAGTTCGGCGATCTTGGTATCGGTGAGCTTCTTGGAATCCTTGATGCCCAGCTCGATCCATTCACGGGTCATCTCGCCCGTCGCGATGACGCAGGCCGAGACCACTGGGCCGAAGAGGTCGCCCTTGCCGGACTCGTCGAGGCCGGCGTGTTCTTCGAACCACTCGGGGTTATTTGCTTCCTCGTAGCCCAGGATCGCCTGGCCGGTGACATCGGGCTCGAGGGTGAATTTTACGAAGTCTTCGGTACCCTTGCCCGAGATGACGCACTTGCCGGACTTGTAGTGGACGATGTTCAGGTTCTCGCCCTTGAAGGCGAAGGCGGCATGGTCGACGGGGAAGGAGACCCAGCCCTTGGCGACGAGGATGGTACGGA
>CANKZO010000292.1 GCA_947488485.1 Opitutia bacterium
CGGCGGCAAGGAATGGACCGTCCAGGAAGCCAAGCCGGAAGCCTTCGAAGGCCTCGATTTCGCGGTCTTCAGCGCCGGCGGCTCCATCTCCCTCGCCCTGGCCCCCGAAGCCGTCAAGCGCGGCTGCATCGTCATCGATAACAGCTCGGCCTTCCGCATGTATCCGGACGTCCCGCTCGTCATCCCGGAGATCAACGCCCATCACCTCGCCGATCATAAGGGTATCATCGCCAATCCGAACTGCTCCACGGCCATCGCGCTGATGGGTCTGTTCCCGCTCCACCAGGCCTTCGGTCTCAAGCGGTTCTTCGCTTCGACCTACCAGGCCGTCTCCGGCACCGGCGCCGAAGCGATGCGTGAACTCGACGCCCAAGCCCGCGCCTGGGCCAAGGGCGAGACCCTGGCCCCGAAGGTCTACCCGCACACGATCAACTTCAACCTCATCCCGCAGGTCGATTCCTTCCTCGAGGACGGCTACACGAAGGAAGAGATGAAGATGCTCAACGAAGGTCGCAAGATCATGGACCTCCCCGGTCTCAAGGTCACCACCACCTGCGTCCGCGTCCCGGTCTTCCGCGCACATTCGATCGCGATCAGCGCCGAGTTCGAGCGTCCGGTCGATATCGCCGTCGCCCGCAAGGCCATCAGCGCCTTCCCTGGCGCCGAGCTCTGCGACGACCCCGCGAACAAGAAGTATCCGATGCCGCTCGACTACGCCGGCAAGGAGAAGTGTGGCGTCGGTCGTCTGCGCAAGGACACCCTCTTCGATAACGGTATCTCCCTCTGGGTCTCTGGCGACCAGCTTTGGAAAGGCGCCGCGCTCAACGCGATCCAGATCGCCGAAGCGCTGCACGCCCAGGGCCGCCTCGCCCGTAAGTAATCCGACCATGGCCCGGAGCAACGATCGCGCCCCGCGCCACGCCGACCTGCATAAGCCGGTCCGGCTTTATGACGAGGGGGACATCCCCGCCCTGCTCAAGGATCTCAAGGACCCGCTCATCCTGGTCCTCGACGGCGTCCAAGACCCGCACAACCTCGGCGCCTGCCTCCGCAACGCCGAGTGCGCCGGTTGCGCCTTCGTGGTGATCACCCGCAAGAATTCCGCTCCGGTCACCGATACGGTCCGCAAGGTGGCGGTCGGCGCCGCCGAGACCATGCCGATCGTGCAGGCCAATAACCTCCGTAACGCCCTGGTGAAGCTGAAGGACGCCGGCGTCTGGCTGGCCGGTACCTCCGACCACAAGGCGAGCCAGTCCCTTTACGCCGCCAAACTCACCGGCCCCCTGGCGATCGTGCTCGGCGCCGAAGGCGACGGCATCCGTCATCTGACGGCCGAGACCTGCGACTTCCTGCTCCGGATTCCGATGCTCGGTCAGGTGCCCTGCCTCAACGTTTCCGTCTCTGCCGGGGTCTGCCTCTTCGAGGCCGTCCGGCAGCGCGGTCATCGCTGAGCTCAATTTTCCTTTACCCGTGCGGTCGGGCGTGTCGTAATCTTCGTGTTCGGCAGGCCAGATAGCTCAATGGTAGAGCAGTTGACTTTTAATCAATTGGTTCCGGGTTCGAGTCCCGGTCTGGCCACTCCGAACCTCCCCTTTCTCTCCCGTTCTTCGGCTTCGCCGATTAATGTGCATTTGCTCTTGAAATCCTGCCCGCGTCTTGCACTCATTCCCATCCCGCTGTCTGGCTGGATAGCTCAATGGTAGAGCAGTTGACTCTTAATCAATTGGTTCGGGGTTCAAGTCCCCGTCCAGCCACCAGCGGGAAACCTTTCGATCACTTCCGGCGCCCGTCCTGCAGGCGCCGGTAGCGCTCGGCCATGTAGGCGGCGTGACAAGGCCGGCAATAGCTGTGGAAGCTGCCCGAGGCCCGGAGCCAGTGGAACATCTGCACGGGGAGATCCTGCCCGCACTGGGCGCAGCAGCGCGTCTTGGGCGTGCGTTGCTCGGCCCGGCGAGCCGAACGGCGCCGTGCCGCGGTCACCAGGCACGGCCGGCAGAAAGGATGGATGGCCGCGGTGCCTTCGAGACGATGGAACTGACCCATCGGCAGGGTCTTCTGGCAGCACCGACACTTCTTCTTGGAGCGTTCGTTCATGGGGCACCGAGGAAGGCCTTCCGACCGCGGTCAGCAACGACAAGGCCCTGAGGTGTATCGCTGAGGCGATATCCTTATTCGACGGTGACCGACTTCGCCAAGTTCCTCGGCTGATCGATCGGGCAACCGCGCAAGCGCGCCACGTGATAAGCGAGCAGCTGGAGCGCCACGGCGGCCGGGATGGTGGCGACCAAGGGGTCGCAGTCCGGGATGCGGATGACTTCATCGGCAATCGCCGCTTCGGGGCCGCCTTCGGTCACGAGGGCGATGATGTGGGCGCCGCGCGCCTTGCACTCCTCGGCATTACCCAAGGTCTTGTCAACGACGGGTGAACGATTGGCGAGCACGACGACGGGCATACCGGGGGTCAGCAAGGCGATGGGGCCGTGCTTGAGTTCGGCGGCATGATAACCTTCGGCGTGGATATAGGAAATCTCCTTGAGCTTCAGGGCGCCCTCGAGGGCGACGGGATGCATCGGGCCGCGGCCGAGGAAGAAGGCGTGCTCATGCTTCACCATGGACTCCGCGACCTTCGCGATGGCGGCGTCCTGTCGGAGCACGGCTTCGATGAGTTCAGGCAGGCGGCCGATTTCGGCAGCCAAGGCGAGGCCACGCTCGCGGGATAAACGACGGCCACGGCCCAGCTTAAGAGCCATGAGCAAAAGGACGGCGACCTGGCCGGTGAAGGCTTTGGTGGAGGCGACGGATATCTCGGGTCCGGCGTGCAGATACACCCCCCGCCCGGTCTCCCGGGCGATGGTCGAACCGACGACGTTGACGAGCCCCATGATCATCGCGCCCTTTTCCTTTGCTTCCCGGACAGCGGCCAACGTGTCGGCGGTCTCGCCTGACTGCGAAATCGCGACGACGAGGTCACGTCCGTCTACCAAAGGATTACGGTAACGGAATTCGGCGGCGGGTTGGACCTCCGCCTGGAGCGCGGCGAGTTCTTCGAACGCGAAATCGCCGACCATGCCGGCGTGCAACGAGGTACCGCAGCCGACCATGACGATACGCTGCAGGTCGAGGAGTTCGCGGGCACTGGCGCCCATGCCGGACAGGACCGCGGTGCCGTTCAAGAGATCTAGGCGGCCGCGGAGGGCGTTCCGGACCGACTCGGGCTGCTCGTGGATCTCCTTGAGCATGAAATGGTCGTAGCCGCCCTTCTCCACGGCCCCGGCTTCGAACTCCAGTTCAGCGACATCCCGATCCATAGGCGCGTGGTTGAGGTCCGTGATATCCACGGAGTCCGCGGTGACGAGGGCGACATCCCCATCGTCGAGATAGATGACCCTTCGCGTGTGCGAGATGAGGGCCGAGGGGTCGGAAGCGATCAGGCACTCCCCTTCGCCGACACCGATGACGAGCGGGCTGCCTTTCCGCGCGACGACGATACGTCCGGGTTCGTCGGCGGAGATGACGGCGATGC
>CANKZO010000293.1 GCA_947488485.1 Opitutia bacterium
GAATGGCTGCAGGAGGAAATTTCCCAGGGCGAAGGCGGCGGCTCCGATCTACTCGAAAAAGTCCTCTCCCCTACCCGGCGGAAGAAACTGCGACGCTATCTCGACAAGGTCGAGGAAGGCGAAGACGTGAACGATTTCACCCTCACCCCTAAAGAACTTAAGAAGCTCGCGCCCTTGCGGGCCCGGATGCGCCTCGAGGAAGGCGAGATCGATCAGGCCTGGTCGTACGACCACGTCGACGCCCCAGACGGGACCAAGCTCGTCTTCACCTTCGACATCGGCGAAGACGGCGAAGTCAAAGGATGCCTCGCCACCCCCTACGACGGTCGTCGCGAACCGGACCCCAAAGAGTTCGTCTGGGAGTAGCAGCTCATGACTACGCCGCGTTTCTTTAACTGCTACCAAGACCAAGATCCGGGGCTATCGCCGAAGTCGACCCGGTTGGTCTTTAAAGCCGTAATCTTCCACGGGTCAGGGCATGACGAAATTCAGCGCATCCGGGTCGGGACGGACGACACCAAGCAGTGGGACGTACTTTGGCTGAACACGGGCTGGGGCGATGGCACCATCCCGCTTGTCTGGGTCACCAAGGGTTCGCTCCGCGGACGCGCGCTCTGGGCCGGACTGGTCCACGCCTGGTTCGCCGGTGCCAAAGCCTCACAAGACGCCACCGAGCCGCCCTACGATGAGTTCACTCCGACCAAGAATGGACTGCTCGATGAGGCCGCCGTCCAAGCCATCGCCGAGCAGGTCTGGCCCGAAGAGCTGGATGAAGACTTTGCCGACTAAGGGGTCAGACCGCCGGGCTTACTGGAACAACGGCTTATCGCTGCCCTCTTCGCGCGAGATGTTCGTCGAGCGGCAGTTGGGGCAATGAGGGGACTTGACCCGGGAGGCGACGACCTTCGCGAAACCGCGCAGGATGAAGAACGGGACGAACAGCCAGCCGATGATGGGGATCAGCACGAGGAAAGACCCGATGAAGACATCGACCACCCCGTCGCCGATTTCGCTTTCGGGGTCAAAGGGCTTGGGGAACTCCACCTTGCAGCAATGGCACCGGAAGGTGAGCTTGGCCGCGCGACGTTGCGCCTCGGCCGTAGCCCAGGCGGCCACTTCCGCCTGCTGGGCGTCGGCCTCTTGCTGCACCCGGGCCTTTTCGGCGGCCGCCTGCTCCTGGGCGGCCTTAAGGACCGGGATCAGTTCCGCCACCTGCTTCCACTCCGTCATGCCCGCCTTCCAGTAGTGGTCGGTCGGCAGCACCTTCTTCTGCTGGACGAGCCCCAACAGGTCGGCCTCCGGGAATTTGCCCATTTCGACGCCGCCTCGGGAGATCGTGATCAATTCTTGAGCCATGCCATTAAATGGAGACCCCACCCCCGGCTCGCAAGCGACAAGCGGAGCACCGTTAGGCCAGTGGCCCGCCGCATTAGCCATGGCTTTGGGCTTTTCGGCCTAAGGCAATTGCCTAGGAATAGATCACCCCCGCACGATGCTTTCGTATCCGCCGCCCACCCCGTTTTCACCCACGCAAGAGGATCTCGACCGTCTCGCCGCGTCGCTGTTGCAGTCTTACCGCGAGCAGGCCGAACGAGAGAGACAAAGCGCGGAAGAGAAAGCCCTGAAAGATGCCGAGGTCCGTCGCGTAAGGGGCCTGACCGCTTGGGATGAGTCGTACTCCTTCCGCCACCGCTTCCGTAAATTCTTCAGCGACCCTCGCCTGGACGTGAAGCATGTGTTCTGGGGTTCGCTGATCGCGGCGATGGTCATCCCCTTTCGCCTTTGCTGCCTACCCTTCCAGCTCACGGCCCTGATCATCCGTCGGCCGATGCGGCCGGCCAGAGGCACGCCCTCAGAGGGAGCATCGTCGGCGGACTCCGCCGCCGCCAAGCCCATCACCTTCGCGCCGCTCCGGCTGGAGGTCGGCCAGATCCGGACCTTCGAGCAGCTGGCCAGCCTCGTAGCAGCGTATGAACGAAACCTCAGCGGAGACTTGGACCAAGAGGACCATCGGTCGCCGGAGGAGGTGCGCCTCGACGAGGAGGGTACAGGGGACCGGCTCCTCGGAAGATGCACCGAAATCAGCCCTCGCTTGGTCGACGCCGAGCGCTATGCGCCCTTGAAGCGGGAAGCCTCGCGCCGTGCGGCCGAAAAGAGGCGGCGAACCCATTTCAAGGACCGTTGCGGCGCCACCTTCAAGCATGTCGTGGTCTTTGTCTCGCCGACCAAAAACTCCCGGCCACCCGACCCTGACCAGGACCGCGAGGCACAATTTGACCGCTGGGTAGAATGTATTTCTTCGGGCGAACCCTTGTGCCCTTCGGTGTTTAGTTACGAGTACCATGCTCATGACGGCAAGCCGCACACGGTACGCATCCTCTTTGACCTACCTCGCAGGACCTTGCGCGTCACGCGTTATGAATGCCAACGCTTGGAACGGAAGGAGGTGAACAACGTTTATTTTCGCTCGGAGGCGAAGGACTACCTGCCCGACGAAGCAATCGGGAACTTTGAGCGGAGGCCTTCCGAAAAGCTCTGGCGGGAGTTTCTCGACTACCTGATCAACGAGCGGTTCGACCAGGCTCCCGTCAACCTGAACGAGCGACCCGTCCGGCCGGTCTCGTGGACGCTGGACGTCGAGTTCGGCGACTATGAAGTCCACGTCGGCGACAGCCAGACAGGCCCCCGCGGGGACCAGCTGTCGCTGATGGTCGGGCGACTTATCACCTAAGCCTCCACCGCCCGGACACCCACTCTCATGACCGAACTCGAAGTACATAGCGTCGAAGAATACACAAAACTGTGCCAAGAAATCGATGCGGCGTCGGCGCAGTGGGATATCTACATCCGGGAGACCCACGCCAAGATCCGCGAAATCCGGAACCGTAATCCCGCGTGGACTTCCGACGAAGACATGATGGAGATCGCCCTGCTCGAACGGAGCCTGCGCTCCCCGCCGTTGTCCGCAAAGTACCCACAGGGCGTGTGGATCGTCAGGAAAAGCATCTGTCCCTATTGCCGGCAAAGCCGGGTTTACGATCGAAGGTCCTGGGGCATCCCGAAGCCGTCCCATGACCCATTCTGGGATTTCAAGGCCTTACACCGGCAGCAGGCCCTGCGGAGGTTGATCCTGCAGTCTAATCCCGGCGCGTGCGATGCCTGCGTCTCACGTCTGGGCAAGGAGTTTCCGGAGCCCCTTCCCCCGCCCCCGCCGGCACGGCACACCCCCGCAGCCCCGTCCGCGAGCCAACAAGGATGTCTGCTGGTGATCGGCCTAAGCCTACTCGGACTCACCGGCGCAGCGGCCATAGCGCTGATTACCCGCGCCTAACTTTCACGCGCGCTTTGGTTCAACGCCTTAAAGGCGCGGACTGCCCTCGTATTCGAACTTAAGCCGACTCCGTTTTGACGAACAGGGCGGACAGGACGAGGACCGCTGCGCCGAGCCAAACCAAGTAGGCTCCCGCCGTGAAGTGGAACGTCGCGTTCGGCACGTACG
>CANKZO010000294.1 GCA_947488485.1 Opitutia bacterium
GGGGGAAGGGGGCGGTGAACATGGGAATGCGGGAAAGATGGCGGATGGCAGATGAAAGATGAAGGATGAATTGAGGTGGGTCAGAGGGGATGGGCTTGCGGGGGTGGGCCGGCCGCAGGATAAACAGGCCATGAGATTTACCCCGATCTTGCTCTGCTGGTCCCTCTTGTGCGTCGCTGCTGAGCCGGCTCGCAAATTGAAGGTCTTCATTCTTGCCGGGCAGTCCAATATGGAAGGCCAAGCGGTCGTCGACCTGACCGGGCGCGATTATAACGAAGGGAAGGGCACCTTGGTCGAAGTGATGGCCCGTCCGGGTAATGCCGAGCGCTACGCCCACCTCCGCGATAAGGATGGCAAATGGGTCGTCCGTCAGGACGTCTGGGTGCGCTACCAGCGGGAGAAACAGCCGCTCCTATCGGGAGGGTTGTCGGTCGGCTACGCCGTGTATGGCGGTAAGCACCATTTTGGACCGGAATTCCAGTTTGGCCATGTCGTCGGTGAGGCCTATCGCGATCAGGTCCTACTCATTAAGACTTCATGGGGAGGCAAGAGCCTCTATCGCGATTTCCGCCCGCCCAGCGCCGGCGGAGTGGTCGGCCCGTATTATCTTAAGATGGTCGCCGAAGTCCGTGCGGCGTTAGCGAATCTGAAGAAGGACTTTCCGGCTTACGATGGTTCCCCGGTCGAGCTGGCCGGCTTCGTCTGGTATCAGGGTTGGAACGATGGTGTGAATCCCAAGACCGCCGTCCCGGAGTATGAGCAGAACCTAGTGCATCTGATCCGCGATGTCCGAAAAGAGTTCGGCGCACCGAAACTCCCCGTGATTATCGGCGAGCTGACGGGTGCTTGGGTCGACGCGCCGAAGGAGTGGACAGCTTTACGGAACGCCCAGGCCGCCGTCGCCAAACGGCCTGAATTCAAGGATAACGTCGTGTTCGTGCCGACCCGTGATTTCGTCCGTAAAGCGGAAGACTCTCCCAATCCTGGCCATGGTCATCATGAGTTCGGTAACGCCGAGACCTATTTCCTTGTCGGTGACGCCTTGGGCAAGGCCGCCGTGCAGATGGCCGGACGTGATCGCCAGGTGCGCGATATCCGCGGATGGACCCTGCGCATCGACGAGCGACTCATTGCCAAGGACGCTGCCATGGTTGAGAAGGCTGTCGTCCTGCTGGATAAGCATCTTGAGACGATCATCCGCCTGGTGCCGGCAAAGGCCGTCGCGGAACTGAAGAAGACGACGCTGAATTTTACGCTCCCTTATCCCGGTGTCCGCCCGACGGCCGAGTATCACGGGGGATTGGAGTGGGTGAAGCAGGCCGGGCGCGAGATCGCCTTGGCGAAGTCAGTCGAGTTTACGATGATCGACCGCTTGGAGGCGGAGACCAAGCGAATGCCCGTTGTGGTTCTGCATGAGTTGGCGCACGCATATCATGACAAGGTCGTCCCGGGCGGATATCAGAATCGCGATATCCTCGGCGCTTACCAAAAGGCAAAGGCGTCCGGAACTTACGACGCCGTGAAGCGCTGGACTGGCGAGAAGTTCGTAGACAAGCCGGCCAAGGCCTACGCGATGAACAACCAGATGGAGTATTTCGCCGAGAGCACGGAATCGTACTTCGATCGTAATGACTTCGAGCCGTTCAACCGGGCTGAACTGCTGGCGAAAGATCCCGACATGCTCAAGGTCGTCGAGAAAATCTGGGGGATTGCCGAAAAGTAAGGTCTCCTGGCCGATTCTTAAGGTCAGATTAAGGAGTCTGTAATTGAAAGCCGCAGGCGGATGCAGGCTAATTGATGGAATTTGCCATGAACACGCTCAACCGTCTTTTCATCGTCCTGCTCGCCTTGGCTTCTGGCGTAGTTTCTATCGTGGCTGGTACGCCGGTCTCGCCCAAGGTGGTCGTCGATGTCGCTGCTATCGATCGTGAGCGCATCCTGAAGGCCGCCGAGAAGGCCCTGACCCAGGCGCCGGTCAGTCTCACCGCTTTCCCGGCCAAACTGAGCGAGGGCGGAGTCAATGACTTCTATTCCAATGGCGACTACTGGTGGCCTAATCCAGCTAAGCCGAATGGCCTCCCGTACATCCGCCGTGACGGCCAGACCAACCCCGAGAATTTCAGCCAGCATCGCTTGGTCGTGAAGACCCTGCGTGATTCCGTGTCGGCACTCGCCGCTGCTTATCAGGTCACCGGCGACGACAAGTATGTCGCCAAGGCCGCGGAGCTCCTTCGGGTGTTCTTCTTGGACGCCAAGCTACGCATGAATCCAAACCTCAATTTCGCGCAAGCCGTCCCCGGCGTCTCGCCCGGCCGCGGCATCGGCATCATCGACGCATTGCATCTGATTGAAGTGCCTGCCGCCGTTAAGACCTTGGAGGGTTCGCCGGCTTTCCCGGCTGGAATGGCCAAGGATCTCCGCGGTTGGTTCCGTGAATTGGCTGAGTGGATGGTCACCAGCAAGAACGGCAAGGAAGAGGCTTCGGCGAAGAATAACCACGCCGTCGCTTTTTATCTGCAGCTCGCTGTCTACGCTGATTTTATCGGCGACCAGCAGAAGCTCGCCGCCTGCCGTAAGCAGTACAAGGAGGTCTTCGTGGGCAAGCAGATGGCCGTCGATGGCGGCTTCCCGTTGGAGCTGGCCCGCACCAAGCCTTACGGCTACTCGATCTTCCAGCTGGATAATATGGTGCTCCTTTGCCAGGTACTCTCGACTAAGGAAGACAACCTCTGGGAGTTCAAGCTGCCGGACGGCCGCGGCATCCGCAAGGCCGTGGCGTTTCTCTATCCGTTCCTCGCCGACAAATCCAAGTGGACGCTGAAGCCCGACGTGCAGGCATGGGAGGGCTGGCCGGCCCGTCAGCCCAGCCTGCTTTTCGCCGGTCGCCAATTCGGCGAGTCGGCCTATCTCGACCTTTGGAAGAAGCTTCCCTCCGATCCGACTGACCCCGAAGTGCAGCGTAATATCGGCGTCACCCAGCCGGTGCTTTGGTAAGACGGTATTGTCATCCGAAGGCATCTTGGAATGCTGACCCCCATGAGATTCGCCCCGATGTCATGGCTGGCAGCCTTCCTGTTTGCGACGCTCTCGACTTTCGCCGAGGATCCGCAGCGGGTGCTTTTCATCGGTAACAGCTATACGGGCGTCAACAAGCTCCCTGAGGTCTTACTGGAGGTCGTGAAGAGCAGCGACCGACCGGCGCCCGTCGTTAAGTCGTCTACGCCCGGCGGCCGGACGCTGAAGCAGCATCTGGCTATCGCCGGAAGCATGAAGCTCGTCGATGAAGGCGGCTGGGATGTCGTCGTCCTCCAGGGGCAGAGCCAAGAACCGGCCATCGCCGAGACCGATGAGACCGTCCGCAAGGAATTCCAGGAGAGCGCGGCGGAGCTCTGCCGGCGCGTCCGCGCCAAGAGCCCCAAGGTGAAGATCTATTTCTATGAGACGTGGGCACGTCATGCTGACTATTGGAAAGCCGCCAAGA
>CANKZO010000295.1 GCA_947488485.1 Opitutia bacterium
GGCGCAGGCCGGAGAGCGTGCGGTTGTTGCCCGCGATCTTCGTGGGCGGGTTGAGCCACTTCAGCGTGAACTCGTGCTGGCCGGCCGTGAGCGTGGCCTTCGCTTCGGCGACTTCCGTCTTCTTCACCTGCTTGAACTGGTAGGTCCCGACCTCGCGGCCGTCGACGAGGAAGGCCACCTTCGGGGGCGGATCGCCGGACGCGCCCGTCGAGCGGAGCGCGACTGAGATCACGTAGTCGCCGTCGCGCGAGGCCGTCATCGGGCCCACGAGATAAGGGGCCGGATCGAAATAGCGCTGCTGGCTGTCGCGCTTGCCGCGGGGCGACATGTCCATCATCGCGAGACCCGTGCCTTCGAGCTCGGTCGGCTTGGCCGGCATCGCCTTGGCGGCGATCGCTTCGCCCACGGAGAGGAACCGCTCCAGGTGGACCGGTGAGAACGTCAGCACGTCGCCGATATTGTCGAAACCGTAGCCCGTGTCGTCGGCCGGGAAGTCGGCGGAGAAATTCTCGTCGAGGAAGCAGAGGTCGCGGATCGTGTGATTGAACTCCGCGCGGTTGAGGCGGCGGATAGTCACGTCGCCCGGGTCGGGCTTCGACTTCGCGATGGCGGCGGCGAGCAGCTTATGGACGGACGTCTGGAGCGCTTCGACCTCGGCGGGGGACGGACGGGTCTTCTTCTTCGCCGGGGGCATCTCGCCGGAGGTGACCTGGTTGACCACTTCGCGCCAGACGCGCTGATCGCGGAAGAAGCGGGAGTCGTCCTTGAAGGCTTCGAGATTGAGGTGGCCCTTCTCGAGTTCGGCGTCGTGGCAATCGTAGCAATACTTGTTCAGGAACGGCACGATATCCTTCTGGAAGTCCTGGGCGATGGCCGGGGCGACGGAGGCGCAGGCGACCGCCCCGAAAACCGCGAAAGTCAGGGTGGGCCGGACCATGCGGAAGGCCGAGGACAGCATCTAGCAAACAGACAAAACCAGCCGGGTAAGGTTGCAAACCAAAGGCCTAATCCGTCAAAAAACTGTTAAAAGGGCGTAAAAGTCGCAAATCATTGGACACCAGTTGTTTGTGTTTAAAAACGAGGGCTTTGAGGGCTTTTCGGTCCGCCGAACGAGCAAAGCCCCTCATGAAACCCCAATATACCTCGATTCGAGGCCTATTACCCGCCAAGATGCGCGACTAAATTGGCAACCTAAGCCTCGGCTTGGTGTTTCAAGATTACCCCCCCCTCACCCCTTCATAAGATGCGCCCCTTTACCCGACCCACCACAGCCCTGCTCATGGCAGCGATCATGGGCGGCCTGCCGGCGTTCGCTTTGGACCTCGAAGGCCTGGCCAAGAATTCGCCGTTCGGTGGCACCGGCGCGGCGACCGGACCGGGCGCGGCCCCGAGTACCTTGGAGTTCCGCGGCATGTACCGCGAAGAAGGCATCAACTACTACAGCATCTATAATACCCTGACCAAGCAGTCGAGCTGGGTGGCCGAAGGCGAAGCCGCTTCGACGAACGTCCCCGTGGTCGTCAAAGGCTTCGACGCCGTGAACGAGACCCTCACCGTCGACAACGGCGGCCAGCCCCAGCAGATGGCGCTGCACCAGGCCGTCGTCGTGACTTACAAAGGACCGAGCCCGGCGCAGCTCGCGGCCGTCTCGGCCGCGGTGGCGGCTCCGTCGACGACCATCGGCGGCGGACCGAACGGCGGCATGCCGCAGAACCTCACGCCAGAGCAGGTCGAAGCCTTCCGCCAGCAGATGCGCGATCGCTTCAGCAAGGGCCGCGGACCCGACGGCGCGACCGACGGCCGTACGCGCGGCGACGCCCCGACGACCAGCAAGACGCCGAAGAACACCGCGCCGGCCCCGACCACCCCCAAGCCCCCGAAGACCCCCAAGGTCCGCTGATCCCTTTTCATCCTCCATGACCACCGTCCAGAAAACCACCGCCCGCCGTCTGCGCAAGGGCTTCACCCTGCTCGAGATCCTGATCGCCGTCGCGATCGTCGGCATGCTCGTCGGCCTCGCCGTCACGAACACCGACAAGATCCTCGGCCAGAGCCAGGAAGGCGTCGCCAAGCTCTTCGTCAACGAATCGCTCAAGACCTCGCTCGTGCGTTACCGCATCGACCTCGGCGACTACCCGTCGACCGAAGAAGGCATCAAGGCCCTCATCAGCGCGCCGGAAGGCAAGTCGGACAAGTGGCGCGGACCTTACATGGACGCCAAGGGCGGGCGCTCGCCGCTCGACCCGTGGAACCAGGAATACCAGTACCGCTACCCGGGTACCAAGAACACCGAGAGCTACGACCTGTTCTCGTCGGGCCGCGACAAGAAGCCGGACACCGAAGACGACATCGGCAACTGGTGAAGTCGGCCCCGCAGCATCGATCCGGCCAGCCGGAGCGCCGCGGCTTCACCTTGCTGGAGACGCTGCTCGTCCTCGGCCTGATCAGCATGCTGGCGGCCGTGCTCGTGGGCGGATCGGCGCAGCTCCTCAAGGGCACCGCGCGTTCGGACCCGGAGGACGCGCTCATGGCGCTGCTGCAGACCCTGCGCCGGCAGGCCGTCGAGCGCGGCCAGGTCGTGGAACTCTTCCCCGCGGAGTCAGCCGACGAAGACGGGCCTGACTTCACGTGGGCGTTCGAGAACGCCGCGGAGGACGCCGCTCCGCACGAGGAGAAACTGCCCAAGGCCGAAGGCGTCGCCGTCAAGATCCTCGCGCCCGAGACCACCGGCGCGATCCTGCTCGGCGGCGTGGCTTCGGAAGAAGCGCTCGCGCGCCTGCGCTTCTATCCGGACGGCACGTGCGACCGCGTGCGCCTGGACATCCGCCGCAACGAAGACCGCCGGCTCGTGCCCATCGACCCCCTCACCTGCGCGCCCTTGCCGGCCATCGACGCCAAATGAGACGCCGCGGCTTCACCCTCATCGAAGTGCTCATGAGCCTCGCGATCTTCGCGCTGGCGGCCGTGAGCCTGGGCGCCGCGTATTCGAACGTCCTCATGAGCCGCCTCGCCCTCAAGCAGGACGAACAGCGGCTCGACGACCAGGCCCGCTGCCGCGCGGCGCTGCTCGAGACCCCGGGCTTCGACGACGTCGAAGCCGGCGGCGAGATCAACCTGCCGGGCGGCCGCAAGGCGAGCTGGCAGGGCAAGATCGAGGCCACCTCGGTCAGCGACCTCTTCGCCGTGCAGCTGACGGCGGAGATCGAACCGCCGGACGGCGGCGAAGCCGAAGAATTCACCGAGACGCGCATGCTCCTGCGGCCCACGTGGTCGATCCCCGCGGACCGGCAGAAGATCCGCGACGAAGTGCGCCAGCGTCTCCTGCAGGAACGCGGCTACAAGGAAGCCGACGGCAACTCCGCCTTCATCAGCTCGCCGACGCGCGGCAAGAAACTCGTCCCGACCAACCCTGGCACCAAGGGCGCGGCCGCGCGGCCGCCGGCCTCGACCGCACCCGGTGGCAAAGGCGGCGCCCCCGGC
>CANKZO010000296.1 GCA_947488485.1 Opitutia bacterium
CTTCGATGACCTCGTCGATGTTGCTGGCCGGGCTGTCGACCGGGTGCGTGATCGGATGGCAGCCGAGGGAGCGGAAGCGCTTGCCGTTGCGGGCGAAGTAGAGGGTCGGGTTCGGGATGTTCTCGCGACGGATGTATTCCCAGATGTCGAGCTCGGTCCACTCCAGGAGCGGCTGCACGCGGACGTGGCCGCCGTCGGGGGCGGTGCTGGCGAACTGGCCCCAGAATTCCGGCGGCTGGTCCTTGTAGTCCCAGTTACCTTCGGCGGAGCGAGGGGAGAACCAGCGCTCCTTGGCGCGGGTCGGGTCTTCGTCGCGGCGGATGCCGGTCACGAGGGCGTCCCACTTGAATTCGTCGATCGCGGCCTTGAACGGCACGGTCTTGAGCTCGTGCGTGACGGTCACCGGGTCGTGCGTGGCGTAACCGATGCCGCGACGGATGGCGTCTTCGTTGACGCGGACGATGAGGTCGATGCCGTGGATGACCTTGGCCTTCTCACGGAACTCATACATCTCCGGGAATTCGTAGGTCGTGTCGATGTGCAGGAGCGGGAAGGGAATCTTGCCGCAGAACGCCTTACGGGCGAGCCAGATGAGGACGTTGGAGTCCTTGCCCATGGACCAGGGCATGCAGACGGAGCGGAAGTTGGCGAAGGCTTCGCGGAAGACGTGGATCGACGTCTGTTCGAGGCGCGTCAGGTGGTCGTTTTGGGCGTTGCGGGACATGCTGAAGGAAGGTGGGAGCGGTTGGCGGTTAGCGGTTGGCGGTTGGGATCGCAGAGAGGCTGAAAGGAAAGGAAGGTGGGAGTGGTTGGCGGTTAGCGGATGGCGGTTGGGAGCACAGTGGGAGTAGAGGGACGGAGGGTGGTTGGGTCTTGGATGTTTCCTGTCCGCCAACCGCCAGCCGCTAGCCGCCCAACCCTTTCTTCGTGCGGGTGTGCAGGCCGCATTCTTTCTTATCGAAACCGGGCCAGCGGCCGCCGCGTTCGTCGCCACCGGAGGTGGGCAGGGTGCAAGGGTAGCAACCGATCGAGCGGTAGCCGCGGTCGTGCAGGACGTTGTGCGGCAAGCCGTGCTCCTTGAGGTAGGCCCACACCTGGTCGCGGCTCCAGTCGACGAGCGGGTTGAGCTTCCAGACGTCGGAGTTGTCGGGACGGGCGGCGAGCGAGAGGAGCGGGGTCACGGAACGCTCGGCGCTCTGATCGCGGCGCATGCCGGTGATCCAGAGATCGAGGTCGAAGAGTTTCTTGCCGAGCGAGTCGACCTTACGGAGTTCGCAGCACTTCTCCGGGTCGCGCTTCCACAGTTCGGCTCCGTATTGGGCGGCCTGCTGTTCGACCGTCTGCGCGGGGTGCACCTCCTCGACCTTGATGCCGAGATGGGCTTCGAGCTTCGCCTTGAACTCCAGCGTCTCGGGGAAGAGTAGGCCAGTGTTGAGCGTGAAGGCTTGGAGCGGAATGCCGGCGGTCTTGGCGAGATGCAGGATGACGATACCAGCGGGCTGGAAGCTTGTACCGATACCAGCACGGGCGCCGAAGGTCTCGTAGGCCCAGCGCAGACGGTCCACCGGCGCCAACGTCGAGAGACGGGCGTCGAGTTCCGGGATGCGGTCTGGGTTGAGGTCGGCCATCGACTCGCTTAGGCGGCGGGAGCGGAGGGCCAGACGGGAGCTTGGTCGACCCAATCACCGAAGGCTTGGCCGGTCTTGCGCTCCTTGGCGTACTGCTTGAACAGTTCGCCGATGAGCACCGGGATTTCGTCGGCGAGCGCGGCTTCCTTCCAGAGGCGGGCGAGGCGGGTGCCTTCGCGGTTGCCGCCGAGCATGATGTTATACTTGCCCGGGGCTTTGCCCACGAGGCCGATCTCGGCGTTGTATGGACGAGCGCAACCGTTGGGGCAGCCGGTCATGCGCACGACGAGTTCTTCGTGGGCGATGCCCGCGGCGGCCTGGCCTTCTTCGAGTTTCGCGAGGAACTTCGGGAAGACGCGTTCAGATTCGGCGAGGGCGAGACCGCAGGTCGGGAGAGCCGGGCAGGCCATGCCGCGACCCTTGATCAGGCCTGGGTTGAAGACGACGGCGCAACCGTGGTCATGCAGCACCTTCTCGATGGCGGCCTTGTCGGCTTCCTTGATGTCCGAGAGGATGAGGTTCTGCGTGGCGGTGAGGCGGAAGGTCGGGCCGAATTTCTCGGCGATCGTGCGAAGCGCGGTCTTCAGCTTGTAGCCGTCGGCGTCCTTGACGCGGCCAGTCTCGACGAAGAGTCCGAGGAACCAATTGCCGTCCAGCTGCTTGAACCAGCCGAAGGCGTCGCCCTGGCCGCGGAAGAGGAAGGGCTTGGCGGCCGGGAGCGGGGCGCCGAGGCGCTTACCGAGTTCGGCGCGGAACCACTCGACGCCCTTTTCCTGGAGGACATACTTGATGCGGGCGTGCTTACGGTCGGTGCGGTCACCCCAGTCGCGGTGGATGGCGACGACGGCGGAGCCGACTTCGATGACCTGTTCGCGGGTGATGAAGCCGATGACGTCGGCGAGGCGAGGGTAGGTGGCTTTGTTGCCGTGGGAGGTGCCGAGGCCGCCGCCGACGAGCAGGTTGTAGCCGATGAGCTTACCGTTCTCGACGATGGCCACGAAGCCCATGTCGTTGGTGAAGATGTCGGTGTCGTTGTTCGGCGGGATGGCGAAGCCGGTCTTGAACTTACGCGGCAGGTAGGTCTTGCCGTAGAGCGCATCCGCAGGCGCGCCGGACTCGTCCGTGTCGGCGGGCGGGGGCATATACGGATTGGCCTGGTCGACGGAAGTGCGGGCCTTGGCAATCTTGTCGCCGAGACCGAGGTCGACCTGGACGCCGTCCACCCAGATGGAGTGGTAGGCGGTGGTGCGAGGGAGGAGGGCGCGGGTGATCGCGAAGGCATCTTCGTCGACCTGCACGGCGATCTGGTCGACGGGCGGGTTGGACGGAGCGGTCACGTTACGGTTCACGTCGCCGCAGGTGGCGAGGGTGGAGGAGAGCGCGTCGTTGATCGACTTGATCAGCGGGCCGATGCCTTGCTGCAACACGCCGTGGAACTGGAAGGTCTGGCGGGAGGTGATGCGGAGGGTGCCGTTGGCGAAGCGACCAGAGAGCTCGTCGTAGACGATGTACTGGGCGGCCGGGACGATGCCGCCGGTCTGGCGCGTGCGCACCATGACGGAGTACTCTTTACCCGTCTTGCGCTTGTCGCGGTCATCCTGCTGGTAGATGCCGTGGAACTTGATGAACTGCTCGTCGTCCCCGGTAAACCGATCGGCTTCAGGGTTGGCGAGGGTTTCGCGAATATTGCCCGAAAGGTCGGGTTTGTCCGCCTTCAGGAGTTCGTTCTTAGCCAGGGGTTTGCCGGAGGTAGGGTCCATTGATTTAATACTTGATAAGATGAGTTAGGATTACATATATTCGGGTCAAGTTTAAATAAATGGTAAATTGTGACATC
>CANKZO010000297.1 GCA_947488485.1 Opitutia bacterium
GTCCTGCCTTTAGTCGCCCCCTTGCTTGTCGCCGGACTCCTCGGAGCCGCCGATACCGCCGATACGGTCCGCTTCAATCGCGACATCCGGCCGATCATGTCGGACACCTGCTTCCACTGCCACGGTTTCGATCCGAAGTCCCGCAAAGGTGGCCTACGCCTAGACATTCGCGAGGATGCGCTGAAGGCCGGTAAGAGCGGCGAGATCGCCATCGTGCCGGGCAAACCGGAACAGAGCGAAATCATCAAACGCATCTTCTCGACCGACGCTGAAGACATCATGCCCGAAAAGGAGTCGCACAAGACCCTCACGGCCGCCCAGAAAGAACTCTTCCGCCGCTGGGTCGCCCAAGGCGCCGTGTACGAACCGCACTGGGCCTACAAGCCACTCGAAGCTCCGGTCGTGCCTACCCTGCCAGTCGGCGGCAAGAATCCGATCGACGCTTTCATTGCTGCCAAGCTGGCCGAGAAGAAAATCACCCCTTCCGCGGAAGCCACCAAGGAACGTTTGCTGCGTCGCGTCTCGTTTGACCTGACCGGACTGCCGCCTACGCCCGCCGAGACCGCCGTCTTCCTGGCCGACAAATCTGCCGATGCTTATGAGAAGCAGGTCGATCGCCTACTGGCCTCGACCCACTTCGGTGAACGCATGGCGATCTGGTGGCTCGATGTCGCCCGCTACGCCGATACGGTCGGCTTCCACGGCGACCAAAACCAGCGCATCTTCCCCTACCGCGACTACGTCATCAAGGCGTTCAATGACAATAAGCCGTTCGACGTCTTCACCCGCGAGCAGCTTGCGGGCGACCTCCTGCCCAATCCGACCGAAGAACAGCTCGTCGCGAGCGGCTATAACCGCCTGAACATGATGACCCGCGAAGGCGGCGCCCAAGCGAAGGAATACCTCACGAAATACGGCGCCGAACGCGTGCGCTCAGTCTCCAACGCCTGGCTGGGCAGCACCTTTGGCTGCGCCGAGTGCCATGATCATAAGTTCGACCCGATCAAGTCCGCCGACTTCTACACCCTGCAGGCGTTCTTCGCGGACGTGAAACAGTGGGGCGTCTACGCGGACTATAATTACACCCCCGAACCTGAACTCAAGGGCGTCGGTAACGAACACCCTTTCTACCCGGAAGTCCGCAGCAAGAACGCCTACCGTACCAAGAAGGACGCCGAGTTCCGCGCCGAACTCGCTGCGCTGTATGCCAAGACGTTGACCGAACAGCAGAACCTGACCGACTTCGCCGCCTGGCAGAAAGATATCGCCGCCTTCCTGACGGAACATCCGACCGGACTGACCGCTCCTGCTGGCACGTTCTTCCTTAAAGCCGCCCCTCCCGCCGCGCCAGCGAAGATGGCCGCCAAGGCACCCGCCAAGAACACCGATGTGGCTAAGGCCGCCAAGAAGCCTGCTGCCAAGAAGGCAGTCGTCGCTATCCCTGCCCCCATCGCTTTCGCAGCCGGCGCCTCTATCAAGATGCCCAAGGGCGTTGCCAAAGGCGAAGACTTCGCGATCACGCTTAACACCGGCGGCACGACTATCGCCTCCATCCGCATCGACATCCCTAAGGGCTCCCTGCCGACAGGAGCCGCCGCGAACATCACTGCCCGCTTCGGCATCGTCGACGTCAAGGGCAAGGAAAGACCCGTCGCCTTCCATCTGGCTGATGCCACACATCGGGAACCACGCTATAAAAGCACCGTCGAAGCGACCGACATCAACGCAGGCTGGAACCTGAAGATGCCGGATGCAGACGTGCATGCGGTCTGGCTACTCGACACGCCCGTCGCGGTGAAGGCCGATGAGAAGTTCGTGGTCCACTTCGAAAGCAGCGCCGCGCTGACGCTCAAGGTAGCCGTTTCCCCCCTTTCCCACGAAGACCCTTTCAAGGTGACCGCGGCGGAGACCCTCGCCTCACTCAAGGCGACGGCCCCTTCGCCTAGCTCGTTCGCCCACTACCTGAATTCCCGCGGCACCGACCGCGCCACGCTCGCGAAGACCCGCGCGATCGTCGGCAATATCCGCCGCCAGTACGACGGCTACGCGTGGTCGATGGTCACCCAAGCCGCCAAGCCGCTCACGGTGCGCATCCTGCCTCGCGGCAACTTCCTCGACGAGACCGGCCCAGTCGTCTTGCCCACGACGCCTTCATTCCTCCCCGGCCTACGCACCAGCACCGAGGAAAAGCGTCTCACCCGCCTCGATCTCGCCAACTGGATCACCTCGAAGGATAATCCGATCACCGGCCGCACGGTCATGAACCGGCTCTGGCAGATCTTCCATGGCACCGGCCTCAGCGCCGGCCTCGACGACCTCGGCTCCCAAGGCGAAATGCCCTCGCACCCGGAGCTACTTGAATGGCTGTCCGTGGAGTTCCGCGACAAGGGCTGGGACGTGAAGAAGATGATTCGCCTGATGGTCACGAGCCGCACCTACCGTCAGAGCAGCAGCCTCCGCCCCGACCTCAAAGAGCTCGATCCGAATAACCGCCTGCTCGCCTCGCAAAATCCCCGCCGCCTCGACGCTGAATTCGTCCGCGATAACGCGCTCTTCATCGCCGGGCTCCTGAATATCGCCGATGTCGGCGGACCCAGCGTGATGCCTTACCAGCCCGAAGGCTATTACGAGCCGATTCAATTCCCCAATCGCACGTATGTCGCGAGCAAGGACTCCGACCAGTGGCGCCGCGGTCTCTACATGCATTGGCAGCGCATGTTCCTGCATCCGATGCTGATCAACTTCGACGCGCCCGCACGTGACGAATGCACCGCGCTTCGTAATTACAGCAACACCCCACAGCAGGCCCTGACGCTCCTCAATGACCCTACCTTCGTGGAAGCCGCCCGCGCGATGGCCGCCCGCCTCCTGGCCTTGCCTTCTAGTGACCGCCTAGGCCACGGCTTCCGCCTCGCGATGGGTCGCGACATCAAGCCCGCCGAGCGCCCGTCGCTGGAGAAGCTGATTGCTGAACAGACGGTGTATTATAAATCCAACCCCGCCGAAGCCGCCAAGCTAATCAAGGTCGGCTTCAGCCAGTCGATGGCCAACGATCCAGCCGAACTCGCCGCCTGGACTCAGGCCTGCCGCGTCCTCCTCAACTCCCACGAAGCGATCACCCGCTACTAAGATCATGCGCCCTTACGACCCCATCGCCCACGCCCTGTCGATCAACCGACGGAGCTTCCTCACCAAGAGCGCCTACGGCCTCGGCAGCGCGGCCTTCGCCATGCTCGCCGCGAAGTCCGGCTTCGGCGACCTGCACGCCGCCCCTTTCTCAAA
Source organism: Opitutia bacterium (assembly GCA_947488485.1). The sequence goes on from CANKZO010000297.1 coordinate 3,283, forward strand.
GGGCGCGCTCAAGGTGGCGCACCTGCCGGTGAAGGCCAAGCGAGTCATCTTCCTCTGCATGGCCGGCGGACCGCCCCACCTGGAGCTCTTCGACAACAAACCAGTCCTCAAGAAACTCCACGATCAACCGTTCCCGGAATCTTTCACCAAGGGTA
>CANKZO010000298.1 GCA_947488485.1 Opitutia bacterium
GCGATATCGTTCCGGCTCAGCACGGTGATGCCGTGACTGGACAGGACGGAGGACGCGAGCTCCTGGGCTTCCGTGCGGACCACGAGGCCATAACGGCCGTTGGGGCGGAAGAGGAACGGGTAGACGTAATGGATGTTGATCTCGGCCCTCAACAGGACACCGGTGACATCCTTCAGCTGGGCCTCGGACTGCAGCTCGATGGCCACGACCGGGACGTCGTCATGCGCGAAATGGTGCTCATCGAGGATCTGCTCCGCACGCTCGGGGTAATCGACCACGATGCGGATGATGGTGGAGTCGGTGGTATCCACCAGACAGAGGGCCATGATGTGCACATCCGCTCCGGACAGGGATTCGACCAGCTCATTGAGGCGTCCGACCTTGTTCTCGACGAAGATGGAGAACTGGCGGACGGGTCCGAGGTCAGGTTGCTGGGAGAGTTCGGCGGCCATCGATAAGGACTATGCCATAACCTGACGATTTCTCCAGCCCCATCTCCGACAGGTCCGCAAGGTTGGCTTGACATGTATCTTCATATCCAGATACGAAGATACATCATGTTGACCTTCGCCGCCCTTCTCCTCGCCCAGGCCCCGACCCGCCTGCCCGAGACCGTCGTGATCGAAACCCGACAGGCGAAGCCCCTGGCCGAAGCTTCGCCCTCCGTCAGCCGCCTCGACGTGGCCGCCGCGACCGACGCCGGCCAGACCACCCTGACGAGCCTGCTCGGCGGCGCCCCGGGTGTCTTCGCCACGGAACAGTCCGGCGAAGGTTCGGTCGGCTCGCTCTTCCTCCGCGGCACCAACTCCACCCAGACGGCCGTGCTCCTCGATGGCCGACGTCTGCCGCAGGGTTTCTCCAACTCTTACGAAATCGGACGCTACCGCATCTTCGGACTGGCCTCGGTCGAAGTCCTGCGGGGCCCCTCTTCTACCCTCTATGGCGCCAACGCGCTCGGTGGCGTCATCGACTTGCGTCAGCAATCCCCGCTGACGGCCCGCGCCGGCTCCACACTCGTCGCCGAAGGCGGCTCCTTCGGGCGCGGCACGCTCAACTACGCGCTGCTCGCGAACAACGCCGAAGCCGGCAAGGCCGCCACCCAGGGCACGGCGCTTTCGCTGACCGCGACACATGACGACGGCTTCCGCCCGAACGCCGACCGTGAAGCGGTCAGCGCTTTCCTGAAGCACGAGCAGCGCCTTTCGCCGAACCTTGTCTTCGACGTCGTCGGCTCGGCCGACCACGGCAAGGCCGGCCTGCCCGGCCAGCAGCTAGGCGGTCCGCCCAACCTCACCGACTGGCAGCGCGACGGCGGCTGGCTGCTTTCGCCTGGCCTGCGCTTTCAGGACGAAGACACCGAAGCTTCCGTCTTCTGGTCGCGCGCGGGTTCCGCGATCCAGAGCCTCACCGTCCCGTTCGCCAATCGCTACCTGCTCGACCGCGACGAACTCACCGCGATCATCGACCGACGCGTCCGTCCGGACCTCAGCCTCGGACTCGGCCTGAGCTACGAACGCGCCTCCTTCGACCAATTCGACGTCGCCGCGAACAGCCTTACGTGGACCGAGACGCAAGAAAGCCTCGGCCTCTGGACGCGCGCCGAATGGCAGGCCACGACCAAGGACCGCATCCGCGCCGCGATCCGCACGGACCGTTTCACGGACTTCGCCGGTAAGACCACGGGCGATGTCACCTACAGCCGCCGCCTCACCAAGGAACTGCTGGCTCACGCCAAGGTCGGCACGGCTTACCGTGCGCCGGCGGCGAACGACCTCGCCTACGGCACGCACCTCAATCTCCCCCTCCGCCCCGAGAGCAACACGGGCTTCGAACTCGGCCTGCGCCACGAGGACAGCGTCCCCGGCGCCTTGTCCTGGACGCTCGTGGCCTTCCGCAACGACCTCAGCGAGCTCATCGACTTCAATCCGGTCAGCTTCCAGACCTACAATATCGCCGAGGCGCGCACCCAGGGATTGGAAGCCGGCCTGGAGACACGTCCGGCCAAAGGGCTGCGGCTCTTCGGAGCGGCGACGTGGCTCGACAGCCAGATTCTCTCTTCGGACTACTTCTTCGGGACCGGCCTGACCGGCGACAAGCTGCTCCGTCGGCCGACGCTGACACTTTCGGTCGGAGCGGAGGTCATGCCGAACGACGACTGGACCTTCGGCGTCTCCGCCGCCCATCTCCGTGGACGCGAGGACTTCGACTGGAACGCCTTCGCGCGAACCGAACTCCCGAACGCCACCTTCGTGCGCCTCTGGATCCGCCGCGTCCTGTCCGACCGCACCGAGATCTCGCTACGTATCGAGAACCTCTTCGGCGAGGACGCCCCGCCGGCGGCCTTCGGCTTTCCGGCCCAGCCCCGCTCGGCTTACCTCAGCCTGACGCGCCGGTTCTGAGCCCTGGCCACATGACGTAACTCCCGTCCGGAGAACGTCATATTCACAGCGGCCCCAATCCGTTTGCATCCCGTGACGGGATGGGCAAAGTCCGATGCCCTTCCCATGAGCCGGTATTACTTCGCCTACGCCTCCAATCTGGACTCCACCCAGATGGAGCGGCGTTGCCCCGGCTCGAGTTACCGCGGCAAGGCCTTCCTGCCAAAGCATCGGCTGGCCTTCACGCACCCCAGCTCCACCTGGGGCGGCGGCTCGGCCGACATCCTCGAAGATCAGGACACCCCGGGAGTCTGGGGCGCGATCTACGAGATGACGCCCGATGACTGGAAGCGCATGGATGAAGCGGAAGGCACGGCCTACAAGCGCATCAAACTGACCGTGCTCGAAGCCGGCTTGGAAGACTGCCCGCTCGAGTGCCAGGCCTATAAGGTCGTCGACCCCACCGGCCCTCACCTGCCCTCTCGCCTTTATCACGAGAAGATCGTGCGTGGCGCCCTCGCCCGCGGCCTCCCCGCCGGCTGGATCGCCTGGCTCCGCGGCCTCTCGATCAAAGGCTGACGTGGCCAAGCCGAAGGCACGTTGCTTCTGGTGCGGAGAAGATCCGCTGTACGTCGCCTATCACGACAAAGAATGGGGCGTGCCCGTGCGGGACGACCGCCGGCTCTTCGAACAGCTCATCCTCGAAGGTGCCCAAGCCGGCCTCTCCTGGATCACCGTGCTGAAGAAACGTGACCACTACCGACAGGCGCTCGCGGGCTTCGACGTCCGCAAGCTCGCCCGTTTCGACGCCAAGAAAGTCGACGCCCTCATGCAGAACGCCGGTCTGGTGCGCCACCGCGGTAAACTCGAATCCGTCTCCCTCAACGCGCGCGCCTTCCTCGCGATCCAGGAGGAGCACGGCAGCTTCGCGAAATGGCTCTGGGCGCACGTCGACGGCGAACCTGTCATCCGACGTTCGCGCCAGCCGCAGCCGACCACGCCGCTCGCTGAAAAGATCTCCAAGGACCTCAAGAAGCGCGGCATGAAGTTCGTCGG
>CANKZO010000299.1 GCA_947488485.1 Opitutia bacterium
GGCGCCGGTTTCCGGAATGTCCGCCTCGACCGCCAGGAGGCCTTTTTCGTCAAGTATGCCGGTGCCGTGATGGAGCGCATCGCCCTCTCGGGCGACTCCGAGGCCACCGGGCGGCTGCGGGCTTTGACGCACCCAGCGCATTTCGGGGCGAAGTTCCAGGTCCTGCACGCCATCCGGGGTTAATCGCAGGTTTTTGGAAGCCACGCTCGACCTGCGGGGAACATCTCCTTTTCTGGGGTGTACCCCTCTTTTCCCGATGAAGTCCTCCCTCTTCGCCACGTTCACCCTCTGCCTCGGCGCGTCCGTCCTGTCGGCCGACACCAAGGTCATCGAAGCCTTCGAAGGCGACGGTTTCGATAGCTGGCAGACGACCGGTACCGGCTTCGGTCTGGCGCCGATCGCCGGCAAGGTCGACGGCGTCAACGGTGAGTTCCGCAACTACGGCGGCAACGCCCTCGTCTGCTCCGGCCACCGCGGCGACGCCGCCACCGGCACGCTGACTTCCCCGGAGATCATGCTGACCCACGCCAAGCTCGGCTTCCTTGTCGCGGGTGGCAATCACCCCGGTAAGACCGCCGTCCAGCTCCTCGTCGGCGGCAAGGTCGTGCGCGAAGCCACCGGCGCCAACGACCTCACCCTGCGCGAGACCGTCTGGGACATCGCGGAATTCAAGGGCAAGAAGGGCGTCATCCGCATCGTCGACGAGCACGTAGGTGCTTGGGGTTTCATCGCCGCCGACCACTTTGTCTTTTCCGCCGACGCCAAGCCGAACTTCGCGAAGGGCGGTCGCCCGAAGCCGAAGGCCGATAGCAGCCTCGTGCGCGTGGCCGGCGAAGGCAGCGCCGCGCTCGTCCCCGGCGCCACCTTCAAGACGACCGCCGACCGCAAGGTCACCGGCGTCACCTCGCCGACCGCGATCGGCTTCGGCAACGACGGCTCCGTGTATGTCGCCGAGACGCATCGCTTCCGCTTCGGCGTCGAAGACGACCGTAACCACCTCTACTGGTATCATGACGACCTCGCCGCGGCCACCACCGCCGACCGTGTCGCCCTGCATAAGAAGTGGGAAGCCAAGCGTTCGCACGAGTGGATGACCGCCAAGTCCGAGCTCATCCGTCATGTCGGCGGCGAGCAGGCCGACGGCACGTTCACCACCAACAAGGTCTTCGCGGGCGGCTTCAATGACGTCCTCGACGGCACCGGCGCGGGCGTCATGGCCTGGGATGACACGGTCTACTTCGCGTGCATCCCGAAGCTCTGGATGCTGCACGACGCCAAGCAGGACGGCGTCGAAGCGGGCCGCAAGGTCATCGAAGACGGCTTCGGCGTGCGCATCTCGCTCTCCGGCCACGACATGAACGGTTTCGCCATCGGTCCGGACGGCCGCGTCTGGGGCACCATCGGTGACCGCGGTTTCAATCTCACCACCAAGGAAGGGAAGAAGTATGACTCCCGTAACCGCGGCGCGGTCTTCCGTTTCGAACCCGACGGCACGAACTTCGAGGTTGTCCACTTCGGCCTGCGTAATCCGAAGGAGATCGCCTTCGATGACTTCGGCAACGCCTTCTCCGTCGACAATAATTCCGACCAGGGCGACGCCGCCCGCGTGGTCTACGTCGTCGAAGGCGCCGATTCCGGCTGGGAGATGGAGCACCAGGCCATGCACACCTTCCACCGCTCGATCGGCCTCGAGCAGCGTCCGCTGTCGCGCTGGATGACCGAGAAGGTCTGGGAGCTCCAGAACCCGGCCCAGCCGGCCTTCATCATCCCGCCCTCCGCTTACATCAGCTCCGGACCTTCCGGTCTGACGTATCACCCGGGCGCGGGCTTCCTCGAATCCGAAGCCGGTCATTTCCACATCTGCGACTACCGCGGTTCCGCCGGTGCGTCCGGCATCTGGTCCTTCAAGATGGAGCCTGCGGGCGCCGGCATGAAGATGACCTCTTCGCACCAGCTCCTCTGGGGCGTCGCTGCGACCGACGTCGAGTATGACTGGAAGGGACGCCTCGTCGTCTCCGACTTCATCACCGGTTGGGAATCCCACCAGGCCGGCCGTCTCGTGACCCTCGAGGCCGGCAAGATGATGAAGCCCGACGCCGTCGCCCCCGTGGCCGCGCTCATCAACGGCGGTATCGCCAAGGCTTCGTCCGCCGAACTCGCCGCGCTCCTCGCGCACGCCGACCAGCGCGTCCGCCTGCGAGCCCAGATCGAACTCACCCGACGCCCTGACGCCGCGGACCGCTTCTCGGCCGCCACCCAGTCGGCGAACGCCCTCGAGCGCGTGCACGGCATCTGGGGTCTCGGCATCCTCGCCCGTCGTGGCGCCGCCATCGCCCCCGGTTCTGCCTGGAAGGGCCCGACCCCGATGGCTTCGCTCGAAGAGCGCACCGCCGCTGCCCGCCGTCTCGTCCCGCTGCTTGCGCACGCCGACGCCGAAGTCCGCGCCCAGGCCGTCCGCGCGCTGGAAGAAGCCCCGCTCAAGGGCAACGACCTGCCGCTCGGCAAGCTGATCCTCGATCCCTCGCCCCGCGTGCGTTCCTTCGCCGCCATCGCCGCGGCCCGTCTCGGTGCGGACAAATATCTCCCAGAAGTCCTCACGATGCTCAAGGAGAACGCCGACGCCGACCCCGTGCTCCGCCACGCCGGTTCCTTCGCCATCGACCGCCTCTGCAAGACCCCCGCCGCCTTCGACGCCGTCGCCAAGGACGACAGCGCTTCCGTGCGCCTCGCCGCGGTCATCACCCTGCGTCGCCGTCTGGACGCTTCCGCTTCCCGCTTCGTGAAGGACAAGTCTCCGCTCGTCGCCGACGAAGCCATCCGCGCCGTGCATGACCTCGGCCTCGAAGCCGGTCGCCCCGCCGTCGCCGCGCTCATCGATGATCTCGGCTCCCGCGAATGGACGACCTTCATGCTGCGTCGCCTGACGCACAGCGCCTTCCGTCTCGGTGGCGAAGCGAACGCCGCCCGCGTGGTGGCCATCGCCGCCAACGAGAAGCTTCCGGACGAAGCCCGCGCCGAAGCCCTCCGTCTCCTCGCCCTCTGGGCCAATCCGTATCCCGTCGACCAGTCGACCGGCCATTGGGCCCCGCTGCCGGCCCGCGACGCCAAGGAACTGCGCGTCAGCCTGAGCGCCGCCTTGCCCGCGCTCCTGAAGGGCGACTCCGATATCCTCCGCGCCTCCCTCGAACTCGTGGAGCAGTATAAGCTCGAGGTCGCCTCGCTCTCCAATGAGCTCCTCGCTGGTCTCGTCGGCAACGCCAAGCTCAGTGGCTCCGCCCGCGCCAAGGCCCTCGAACTCTGGCTCGAGCGCAAGCCCGCCGATCTCGCCGAAGTCGCCGGTAAGTTCGCCAAGGATAAGCAGGACGAAGTCGCCATGGTCGCCCTTGGCGCGCTCGCCCAGCTGAATCCCGCCCAAGGCCTCATCGAGCT
>CANKZO010000300.1 GCA_947488485.1 Opitutia bacterium
AAAAGTATTTCAAGGGGTAGGGGTAGGGGTCGGGGCAGGGGTAGGCATACAACTACAGTACCCGAATCTGAGTTTACATATCTAGGGACCAGTGACCTAAACCCGGCGGCTGAGACCTGAGACCTGAAAAGTTTTCTAGCCCCAGCCCTAGCTCTGGCTCTAGCCCAAAAAACCTTTGCACTTTTGCACAGGAGCTCTGCTCCGATTTGCACCTTTGCACTGCCTCTAGGCAGAGGCTCCGGCCAGCCGGCCCACTGATCAACCGATCAACTCTGCCTCGGCTCTAAGCCTTCCTGTATCGTCGATACTCAATACTCGATACTCCATACTCTAGTTACATTGGATTCCCTCCTCCTATATCTCACGCTCGACGTCCTCGTCGTCGGCATGGTCATCCTCGTGATGTTCCGGCGGATGGCTTTCTGGCATCCGTTGACGGCATATCTACTGTTCCATCTCTACAGCTTCAGTTATCGGGCGCTCAATATTTTCGGCGGAGCACCATTGATGTATACCGGCCAGGCGAACGCGGAAGCCATCACAGTCGAAGAAATCAACCGCGCCATGCTTTGGGCAGATTTCGCGTTGGCCGTCTTTGCCTTCGCGAGTTTCTGGGCCCATCTCCGCTTTGATGCCAAAGCCGAGCAACCGGTGGTCCGCCGCGTGATGAATCCGAATATCGCTCGGACGATCGGCCTCCTTTGTCTCCCCGTCGGGGCCTTCTTCCTCTACGGCATCAAATCGGCCACCTTGGATCTCTCGGTGGATAGCGCCTCCGCGGGCTACGTGCAGGTCATGGCCATGTGGCCGATGGGAGTGCTGGGGCTACTGGTCTTCGCCTTCGGCTTCCGTTGGTATCTCGTCGGACTCATCGTATTCTTCCTAGGCGTCGTAGCTTTGCAGGGCTACCACCGCTTCATGTTGATTCTGCCGCTATTATTCTTTGCGGCCTATTACCTGCAGACCATTCGCCGCCGCTGGCCGACTTTCCCGATCATCATCGGAGCTGTCCTGGTCGCCCTCGTCTTCCCCAGGCTGAAATACATCGGCCAGGCCGTTCAGTATGGCGATACCGCAGAAGCCTTCGCCCAGCTAGGCCAATCCTTCACTTTCAACTCCAAGGACAAGGAAGTCTCCACGAGCGAGGAATTCCTCGACCAGTATGCCGGCACGCTCACCTTGGCTGACTTCAATGATAGGAAGTTCTGGGGCTCAACGTATTTGGCGATCATCACTCTGCCGATCCCACGCGCGTGGTGGCCGAATAAGCCAGGCTTGGCAGACCACGTGCAGGAAATTTCTACCTCAGGTCGGCGGTATGATGTCGAAGGACGCATCACCACCTATCTCGGAGAATCTTACCTGAATTTCGGTTACGCCGGCTTCTTCTTTATCCCGGCCCTGATGGGCTACGTGCTCACGGCTTATTTCCTGCAATCCGCCACTGGGCCGATGCAACGGCTGAGTCGTTACGTCTACCTAGTGATTTTCATGGCGCTGGTGCAGACCTTCCGCGACGGCCTGCTTTCCATCTTCGTCTTCACGGTCGTGCATAATATGCCGATGCTGTTTACGTTCATCCTCCACCTGATTCCTGGCTTCGCGAAGAAATCTCTCGACCGTCCCTCCGCCGACCCTCTCGCCGGCGAAGAAGAAGAGGACATTGCCGCAGAAGAAGCCCGGCGCCTCGGAGGACAAGATAGGGGCAACCTTGGTTGATCCGTTGAAAAGTTGGCCGGTTGGCCAGAGATGCAATGGGTAGGGTCGGGACCGCGTCACGACATAGCTGCATTAGTTCTGAGCCTCCGAGCCTCTGGTCAACTAAGCCTCTAACAGATTTATCCCTCCGGCCAACTGATCAACCGATCAACTCGACTCAGTTCCGAGCCTCCGAGCCTCTGATCAACTAAGCCTCTAGTTATTGTCCGTCCGTGCCCCCTATCCGCCACATCGTCTATGAATGCCTTCCCGGTGCTTATGCCGGAGGTGTGCAGAAGATGGTGTTCGAGCTGGCGTCGGCGCAGAAGAGATTGGGAGCCGATGTCGAGATCTGGACGCCGGATGCGATCCGCGCGGGTTCGACCGAAGTATTCGATGGCCTGCCAGTCCGCTATTTCTATCCGGATCCGCTTTTCGGCCTGGCGCGCTCTCATCGCCTCAGCCGGGAGCTCGCGACCCTGCCGGCCGATGTCGTCCTGCATGCCCACAATACTTTCAACCCGCTAAACGTCCAAGTCGACCGCGTCGCGACCGCTCGCGGCCTGAAAGTCTTCTTCAATCCTCATGGCGCCCTCGACCCCGCCTTGTTCTCCGGATGGGACTTCAAGTCGCTCAAGAAGCGCCTCTACATCCGCTTCTTCACTCGTCCGAAGCTGAATCGCGCGACCGGCATCTTCGCGCTCACTTCCCTCGAGCAGGCGCAGCTCGCCTCCCTGGGCGTTGATGCCCCGATCCACGTCGTCCCCAACGGCATCCGCCCCGTCTCGGTCGCGACTCCCGATGCCGGCTCAGCTTTGCGCGCTCGCCATGGCCTTAGTTCGACGGACCGCGTCGTCCTCTTCGTCGGCCGAATCACGACCAAGAAGCGCATCGAGGATATCATCCGGGTAATCGCCGGCCTCGGCGCGCATCTTTTAATCGCGGGTAATCCGAACGCCGAACCTGGCTATACGGCGCTGCTCAGGGCGGAGGCTGCCGCCGCTGGGTGCGCTTCCCGCGTCCACTGGCTCGGCTTCATGGATGAAGCAGCCAAGGCCGCCGCCTACGCCGCCTCCGATGCGTTCGTCCACGCTTCGGAGTCCGAAGGCATGGCTCTCGCCATCCTCGAGGCCATGTCGGCCGGCCTGCCGGTCGTAGCCACGCGTGGGTGCTATATGGCTGAAGCTGCGGCGGCGGGTGCTCTCGTGGAGTGTGCGGCCGGACCGCAGGCCATCGCCGAAGGACTTCGCCCGTTGTTGGCCGATTTGGATAAAGCACGTGAGCAGGGCAGACGCGGCCAAGCGTATGTCGCCACCGTCCACGATTGGACAGCGATTGCCCGTCGGTCCCTGCAGATCTACGCCGGCCAAGGAGGCCACGTCTGACCATGTGCGGGATCGCAGGATATGTCGGTCGTTTCGACCCCAGCTTGCTCGGTCAGCTGAATCGTGCCCAAGGCCATCGCGGTCCGGACGGCAGTGGCGAGTGGCATGATGCCGACGCCGGCTTGGCCCATGTGCGCTTGGCCATCCTCGATCTGTCACCGAACGGCGCGCAGCCGATGGCAGATGCGACCGGCAAGGTCATCGTCAGCTTCAATGGCGAGATCTATAACTACCGCGAACTCCGCGTCGGACTGGAGCGCGATGGCGTCGTCTTCCGCGGTGACAGCGATACCGAGGTGCTTGCCAACCTGCTGGCCCGACACGGTCGAGCCTGCCTCCCGA
>CANKZO010000301.1 GCA_947488485.1 Opitutia bacterium
CCTCCAAAGGTGTCCTTATGTCCCAGCAAGTCCTGAAGCCTCGCGTCCGCGGGTTCATCTGCATCACCTCCCACCCCGAAGGCTGCGCCGCGGCGGTCCGCGAGCAGATCGCTTACGTGAAGTCCCGCAAGCCCATCCAAGGCGGACCTAAGTCGGTCTTGGTGATCGGCGCTTCCACGGGCTACGGACTTTCCTCACGCATCTCCGCCGCCTTCGGCTCCGGCGCAGCCACGCTCGGCGTGTTCTTCGAACGCAACGGCGAAGGCGACAAGCCCGGCTCGCCCGGCTGGTATAACACCACCGGCTTCCACGCCGAAGCGAAGAAAGCCGGCCTCAAGGCCGTCTCGATCAACGGCGACGCCTTCTCGGCCGAAATGAAGACGCAGGTTATCGAAGCGATTAAGTCGAAGATGCCCGGCGGTAAGATCGACCTCGTCGTCTACTCCCTCGCCTCCCCTCGCCGCACCGCCCCCGACGGCGTGACCTACAAGTCCGTCCTCAAGCCGACCGGCGCCCCCTTCCACGCCAAGAACCTCGACACCGACAAGAAGGTCGTGAACGACGTCACCCTCGAGACCGCTTCCGCCGACGACATCGCGCAGACGGTCAAGGTCATGGGCGGCGAAGACTGGGAACTCTGGATGAACGCTCTCGACGGCGCCGGCGTCATCAAGGAAGGCTGCCAGACCGTCGCCTACTCTTACATTGGACCGCAGGTGACCTGGCCGATCTACAAGGACGGCACCATCGGCAAGGCGAAGGAAGACCTCGAGCGCGCCGGTCGCAAGATCGACGACCTGATGAAGCTCCACCGCGGCCGCGCCTTCGTGTCCGTGAACAAGGCTGTCGTCACGCAGGCCAGCTCGGCCATCCCGGTCGTCCCCCTCTACGTCTCTTTGCTGTTCAAAATCATGAAGGCCAAGGGCACGCACGAAGGCTGCATCGAGCAGATTCAGCGCCTCTTCGAGAAGCAGATGTATAACGGCAACGCCCTCGACTTCGACGAGAACGGCCGCGTCCGTATCGATGACTTAGAAATGTCCGCTGACGTTCAGAAGGCCGTCTTCGACGCCTGGCCGCACGTCACGACGGAGACCTTCGACGCGCATGCCGACTTCGCCGGCTACCAGACCGACTTCATGAAGAACTTCGGCTTCGGCCTCGCCGGCATCGATTACGAAGCCCCGACCGAAGTCGAACGCCCCATCGAGGACGCTTAAGTGGCTAAGGTCTTTTCCATCGCGAACCAAAAGGGCGGCGTCGGCAAGACGACCACCACCGTGAACCTCGGCGCTGGCCTGGCGCGCCTCGGCATCCCGACCCTCATCGTCGACCTCGACGCCCAGGCCAACGCGACCAGCGCACTCGGCATCGAAAAGACCGAAGGCAAATCCCTCTACAAGGTCCTGCACGGCGAAGCCAAGGCCGCTGACATGATCGTCGCGACGTCCACCGAGAAGCTCGACCTCATCCCGTCCGAAGTCGACCTCGCCGCCGTCGAATCCGAACTCGCCCAGGCGGAGAACTACCTCGGTCGCCTCCGCGAAGCGCTCGCGCCCATCATCGCCTCCAGCAAGTACAAGGTCATCCTTATCGATTGCCCGCCCGCGCTCGGCATGCTTTCGATGAACGCGCTCAGCGCCTCGGACCACCTCATCGTCACCCTGCAGACCGAATACCTCGCGATGGAAGGCCTCGGCCAGATCCTCGGCGTGGTCGACCAGCTCAAGGCCGCCGGCGCGACCGACAAGCTCACCGTCGGTGCGATTGTGATGACGATGTACGACGTCCGCACGAAGCTCTCCCGTCAGGTCGTCGAGGAAGTGAAGACCCACTTCCCCGCCCTCGTGATGGACTCCATGATCCCGCGCACCATCCGCCTGTCGGAGTGCCCGAGCCACGGTCAGACGATCTTCCAGTACGATATCCACTCCCCGGGCTCCGTCGCTTACGACGCGCTCGCCAAGGAGTTCGCCAAGCGTTTCGCGCTGAAGTGAGCGGCCTCGGCCAGCCGCGGGTCCGCCAAGTGCGGAGTTTCGAGGAACTGCGGACCACGCGCTTCGCCGCCGGCGTCAACGCGCTCTACTGGGAACGCACGCTGCCGGGCGACTTCACCGAGGTGATCGCAAAGCTTGGGCCCGGCGAAGGCATCGTGCCGCTCGAAGATGAACGCATCCGTGCGCTCGACCTGACGCCGGCCGGTCGCCTGGCCGCCGAGGCGATGCTCGCGGATCAGCAGCTGCTGCGCGACCACGACCTCGCTCCATCGCTTAATTGCGTCTATGACTGCGTGCGCGGACCCGACGCCAGCACCGTGCCGACGGACGTCACCTCGTTCCACGTCGACAGCGCGCCCGTCGAGGTCGACACGTGGCTCTGCACTTACCATGGCGCCTGCAGCGAAGGCCTGCGCAACGAGGACGCCCTACTAAAAGTCGAGATCCCGGAGGTCCGTGCGGCGCTGCTAAAGGAATACGGCGGCACGGACGACGCCGGCTTCGCCGAGTTCCTGCACGAACACAGCTACGACTCGCACTACGCTCCGAAGCCCGGTGCGACGCCCTACCCCTTCGGCACCTTCGCGCTATGGCGAATCGCGACCCTCTGGCCCGGCAGCCCTGTGCCGCCCTGTATCCACCGCGCGCCGGAGAACCATCCCGGCTCACCGCGGCTGCTGCTGATTAGTTGAGTTATTTGACCAACGTCAGCTTCGACGGATAACGACGGTCAGCGTTCCATTCGCCGAGGTAGATATCCCCGGCGGAGTCCACGAAAAGGTCATGGCCGTGCTTGAAGACCGGCAGCGTCTGGCTGAGCGGCTGGAGCTTACCATCGACATACTTGGGCTCACTGCCACCGGGAGCGCTGAGGACTTTCTTCGTCGCCCGATCCAAGACGAGCAGGAAGCCCGACTGCGCGAGGCGTTTGCCCTTGGCATCCTTGCTCCAGCAGACGGCGGTATAAATCTTATCGCCGCGGAAGAAGAGCTGGCCGGCGAAAGCCCCGGGAAGGTCGAGGGTGTCCACGTACTTTCCGTCCAAGGTGAACGCCTTGAGCTGGTTCTGGCCGCGCGAGGGCACCCATACGAGCGGACCGCGCGGGTCGGCGGCGTCGATTGAGATGCCATGGGCGTTGCTGAGATTGGCGGCGTCCTTCGTCGGCCCGCCCCACTTCTTAAGCAATTTTCCTTCCAGCGTGAACTCGTAGATGAAGTTCGACCCGTAGCCGTCGGCGACGAGCAACGTGCCCGCCGGCGTCCAGGCGACGTCGCAAGGCATGAACTTGCCGTCGCTCAAGCCGAGCTCCTTCGGCGTCGGGAACTTGCGCACGACCTTACCCTCGGTCGTCAGCAAGGTGATGCGCCCTTCGACCGCGGAGGGGTTCCAACCTTCGGCCGCCATATGCCAGCCGGAGTCG
>CANKZO010000302.1 GCA_947488485.1 Opitutia bacterium
CGTTCCCGATCGGCGGCCTCACCGTCGTCTGTGGCGTCTCCGGCTCAGGCAAGAGCACGCTCGCCATCGACATCCTCTCCGCCGCGGCCGCGCGTAAGATCAACGGCGCCAAGTTCGTGCCCGGCCGCCACACCGGCCTCGAAGGCCTCGAACAGATCACCGCGTTCACCGCCGTCGACCAGGAGCCCATCGGACGCACCCCGCGTTCGAATCCGGCGACCTTCACCGGCATCATGGACCTCATGCGCGACCTCTGGGCCGCGCTCCCGCTCGCCAAGGCCCGCGGCTACGGCCCCGGCCGCTTCAGCTTCAACGTGCGCGGCGGCCGCTGCGAGACGTGCTCCGGAGAAGGCTCCGTCGCGCTCGATATGCAGTTCCTCGGCGAGACATTCGTCGACTGCCCCAGCTGTGCCGGCCGACGTTTCAACCGCGAGACCCTCGAGGTCCGCTTCAAGGGACTCAGCATCGCCGACGCCCTCGGCCTTTCGGTCAACGAAGCCGCCGAAGTCTTCCGCGCCCAGCCCAAGCTCGCCGAGAAACTCCGCACCCTCGCGGAGGTCGGCCTCGGCTATCTCAAACTCGGTCAGGCCGCCAATACGCTCTCCGGCGGCGAAGCCCAGCGCCTCAAGCTGGCGTCCGAGCTCGCCCGCCGCGATCACTCCGGCCGCCTCTACGTCCTCGACGAACCCACGACCGGCCTGCACTGGGACGACATCGCCAAGCTCCTCGCCCTGCTCGGACGTCTCCGTGACGCCGGCGCGACGCTCATCGTGATCGAACACCATGCCGACGTCATCCTCGCGGCGGACTGGGTGATGGAACTCGGACCCGAAGGCGGCGAGAAAGGCGGCAAGCTCGTCTACGCCGGCCTGCCCGAAGGCCTCCTCAGGCAGAAGGGATCGCCGACGGGAAGAGCGTTGGAGCAGCGTTCTTAGTTCGTTGTTCTTAGTTCTTCTTCAGAACCTAAGCAGACGACTTACAGCCTCACAGAGATCAAGGCCGCCACCGCGTTCAGGTCCGCGATCTCGGCGGGAGTGAAATCGTAAGGCAGCATCTTACCGATCCCGAGCACACCGACGACCTTGCCGTCGGCGCCGACAATCGGGACGGCGAGCGCGCCTTGGACGTTTGTCTTCTGAGCGTCGGGCTTGGCGACGCCGCCGAGGTCTTCCTGGAGATTGCAGAGCTGCACGGCTTCCTTCCGCTGGGCCGCGCAACCGGCGATGCCCTTGCCAAAGGGGATATTATCGATCTTCGGCAGCAGCATCGGGAGTACGTGCGGCGGGATGCCGTGCTGGGTCACCAACGTGAGCAGGCCCGTGGACGGGTCGGTGCGATGGATCGTTCCCGTGGCGCAGGCAAAATTCGCCAGCACCTTGACAAGGACAGCCGACCAGTCGGGCTGACCGACGAGGAGTTCCGGGACACCAGCGGTGGATTGCGACATGGTAAGAAAGTTAGACAACGCCCTTGGACATGCGTTCCGTGAGCCAGGCGAGGCCGCCAGCTTCATCGCTGAAGGCACCGTCGAGCTGCGCTTCGAAGGCTTCGTCGAGGACCTGGGAGAACCAGCCGGCGGGCTTGTGGCCCATGGCGATGAGGTGACGGCCAAGGACGATCTTCTTGGGCGCGGTCGAGGCGACCTGCAGGGCGGCCGCACGCTCGGCCAGCCATTCGCCATGCGGAGAAGCTCCGAGCATGCTCGCGGTGCCGCGTCCGCGACGATCAGCGAGGTCCACGCGGCAGAGGCGGTCGATGCGGACGACCTTGTTGGCGAGGCGGCGGACAGCGGCGTCACCGGCGCCGGCCTTGTGCAGGTAATACGGCTGACCGTGCCAGCGTACGAGCGGCAGGACGGAATCGATGAGCTTCTTCTCGTTCGTGATCTGGGCGAGGAAGCGGGGGGCGAGGTTGAAACTCTCCTCTTCGTGACCGTAGGCGTGCCAGCGATTATCCTTATCTTCTTTCTTCGTCGTGGTCGCCTTGCCGATATCGTGCAGCAGCACGGAAAGTCCGATGATCAGGTCTTCGTCGCGGTCGCCGACGCGCTCCTTGGCGTAGGCATCAAGACACTCGAGGGTGTGATTCCAGACGTCGCCCTCAGGATGCCATTCCGGATCCTGGGGTACGCCGATCATCGCATGGAGTTCAGGGTAGAACTTCGTCCAGCCGCAATCCTTCAGAAAAGCCAGGCCCACCGAGGGCTTACGTCCGCGGAGGATAAGCTTCGTCCACTCTTCCATCAGACGTTCCGGCGGGAGATCGGACTGGGAGAGCGAGGCGCAGAGCGCGACCGTCTCCGGCGCGACCGAGAATTCGAAGCGCGCGGCGAACTGCATCGCGCGGAGGACGCGGAGCGGGTCTTCGGCGAACTTATCCGAAACGTGGCGAAGACGCTTGGCCTTTAAATCGGCGACGCCGCCCCACGGGTCGACCACCTCGCCCGTGAACGGATCCCACATGATCGCGTTGAGCGTGAAGTCACGGCGTTCCGCGGCATCCTTCGGCGTCATCGAAGGGTCGGCCTGCACGTCAAAATCCGTGTGCTTGGCGCCCGTGCGGTTTTCGCGGCGGGGCACCGAGACATCGATCGGGAAGTCCTTGAGCTTCGTCACGCCGAAGGCCGCGCCGACCGTGATGATACCGAATTCCTTGCGCAGGGCGGCTTCGACCTGTCGCGTGCCTAGGCCGTAGACCTCGATATCGAAGTCGAGGACCGGGACATCCATCAGTGCGTCACGCACACAACCGCCGACGAGGAACGGACGACCGCCCGCATCGCGCAGCAGCTCGACGACGCGTCGAAGGGGCGCGAAGTCGCCGTCGAGGCGGATGAGACTGGGCTGCAGGTCGGGCACGGCTCCACCCTACCGACGCACGGGCCGGAGGCGAGTGGTTTTGCGAATCAGAGGTTGGTCGTGAAACCTTCCTTCAGCAGCCAAGCCTTCGCCGTATCGCGGCGGTCGCCTTGCAGCACGATCTCGCGGGCCTCGAGGGCGCCACCGGTACCGAGGGCGCGCTTGAGTTCCTTGAGCAACGCCTCGCGCATGCGCATCTCCTGCGACTCGATCCAGAGCCCCTTCAGAATCGTCACTTCCTTACCACCGCGGCCGGCGCGTTCATATTGCAGGATGACCTTGCCCAGCTTCGGCTTTGCCTTGGCGACGGGCACGACCGGCTTCGGGGGCGGGCCAGGCGGCAGATCCTGGCCGTCCAGCTTATCGAAAGGACTACCGCTCATGCGCCGCGTCCACAGGTCCCCGCACCTGGCGTGCCGCCTTGAAGGAAGACCAGCGCCTTTTCATAAGAGCGGCGGCGGAGGTAGTGATCGAGGTCGCCGGGTAGACCCGAATCTGGGGCGGCCACTTCTGCATCGAGCACCCGCATGCACTCCAAAAGACCCTCTTTGG
>CANKZO010000303.1 GCA_947488485.1 Opitutia bacterium
GATAGGTCGCACGGGTGCTCATCCCCAAACGCGATCGAGATCAATGATGAAGCTACGCATGTAGAAGTTACGACGTAAGGGTAGGAAGACGTGGGTTCGACTCCCACCACCTCCACCATTTGAGAAGGACCAGCCTGCGACCACCCGGTCGCGGGCTTTCTGCGTTGGATGATTTCGTCATCCGGTCGCCCAGTCGTGTTGGATTGCCCGCAAAACGCCCTTTCGTCGGCTTGTGGCAAACCTCACATCCGACACCCTTCAGATATGCGCACCCTGCTCGCCCTGCTGCTCCTGTCCGTCTTAGGCGCCCCACTGCCTGCTCGGGATAAACCTAACGTCGTCATCATGCTGGTCGACGATCTCGGCAGCGGCGACGTGAGCTGCCTCTTCCGCGACGTAGTGAAAACACCGAACATCGATCGTCTTGCCAAGGAGGGCGTCAAGTTCACCTCGGGCTACGTCACCGCCCCGCTCTGCGGACCATCCCGGGCCGGCTTCCTCAGCGGTCGTTATCAACAGCGCTTCGGCTTCAACGGTAACCGCGACGGCATCCCGACGGATATTCCGCTCCTCCCAGGTCTGCTGAAGTCATCCGGCTACCGCACGGGCATCATCGGAAAGTGGCACAGCGCCGGCCCGATGCCTCATGAACGTGGCTGCTTCGACGAATCATTAGTTTCAGCCACCTCCAGCCCGTTCATCGACTTCTTCCGTCCTAAGCTGATGCGCGACGGCAAGGTCGAGCAGTTCACGGAATACAGCACCGATCTCTTCGCACGTGAGGCGGAGAGCTTCATCCGCCGCCATGCCGATCGGCCTTTCGCCCTGACGGTGACCTTCAACGCCCCGCACATCCTCCGCACCACGAAGGACGCCATGGTTCATCTGAAGGACTTGGAAGCAGGCCAGGCCGCCGGCAAGGTGGTCGATATTCCGAAAGTCTTCACGGCTCGGCCGGGCGAAGCGGCCCGCTATGCCACGCAATTTCCCGGCGACACCGCCCGTGCCGACACGGTCGCCACCATCGTGGCGCTGGACGAAGCCGTCGGACGCATCCTCGACAGCCTGAAGGCGGCCGGACTGGAACAAGACACGCTGGTGTTCTTCTTCGCCGATAACGGCGGCCACCCGGAAGTCCGCAGCGAGAACACTCCCCTCCGGGACTATAAGTGGAATCTCTACGAAGGCGGCATCCGTGTGCCCTTCCTCGCCCGCTATCCGGCCAAGTGGCCCGCCGGCCGCGCCTTCACCCACCCGGTCAGCTCGCTTGATATTCTTCCGACCTGCCTCGCCGCCGCAGCCATCCCAGCACCGGCCGGCCTCGATGGCATCGATCTGACGCCGTTCCTCGGCGTACCGACTCCGGCTGCCCCTCACGAGAACCTCTTCTTCGCCATCGCTAGACAGGCGGCCGTGCGCTCCGGCAAATGGAAATACGTCCGCGACCAGCAAGGCGGCCAGCATCTCTTCGACCTCGAAGCCGACGTCGGCGAGACGAAGGACCTCGGTTCGAGCGAGCCGGCCAAGCTCAAGGAACTCGCCGGGCGCTGGGAAGCGTGGAATACGAAGGTCCGCGCCGAAGCCAAGTAAACCAAATCAGCGCCGAGGCCGCACGAGCACGAGCTGGCCGATGCGGTCCTCCGCGATCCAGCGGATGCTGCCAGGAATCCGCGGCGTGAAGAAGTTGTCGATAACGCCGACGTAGTGGGCGCCGCTGACCTCGGCACGGCCGACCGCCACGACCTGATGACCCCAGCTGAGCTCAGGCTTGCGGGGCAGAAGCACCACGCAGGAGACCAGCACGGGCCGGCCGGCGGAAAGTTCGGCGCCAAGGAGCCGGCGGTCATAGCCAGAAAGCGCGACGTCGACATCGACGCCCCGCTCATCCGCATCAGCCTGCAGGGCTTCGGCAAGCTCGTCCGGAAAGGCGCCCGCGAGGGACATCTTGCCGTCCGTATAACCTTCGAGATCCGGGATGATACCCATGCGCATCCGGCCGCGCAGGCGACGCACCAAGTCTTGCTCCCCTGCACCGCCCCAGGCCGCGGTACCGGCACGGGCTGACCAGAATGCGATGAGGCTGGCGCCCGCCGTCGGCACGCATCCCGAGGCCACGGCCGAACCGTCCGGCGCCTTCAGAGGAAACTGCTGGATCGGCGGCACGCCCGCCAAGGCGAACGCCTGCGGCGAGATCACTTCACGCAGCCCCTCCAAACCGAAGTCGATGAGCCGGCCGTCATCCGTCCAAGCGAGATGTCCCGCCGCGCCCTCGGTGCAGCGTAGCTCGGCCCACCAGAACGGACGGGCTGTCCGGACCCAGCGCGTGGGCAGAGATTGGACGCGAAGGACCGCAGAGACCTCGACATCGCCCAGCGCCTTAGGCACGAGCCCGGCGCTACGGAGCGCCGCCAGATGCGCCTCCGCCTGGACGAGTTCCGGCTTAGGGTCAGCGCAACCGAGGAGCAACGCGACGAGGACGAACAAGCTGGCACGCGCGGTCGTCCACATGGCGACTCAGCGCTTCCGGTAGACCTCGAGGCGGCAGTCGTAACCGCCGAGGTCGACGGTGCGGCTGGATTCCAGACGCAGGGTCGGATCGACGGACGAGAGACGCAGCGGGTTGATGAAGACGAGGCGGCCGTTCGGGCGCAGGACTTCGGACGCGATCTTGAAGAGGTCGGTGAAGAGCCCGTGCATGTTCGGCACGCGCACGCGACGGCCGAGCGGCGGGTTCGAGATGACCAGCGAGACCTTGCCGCGGTCGAGCTCCGGGATGCGGATGATGTCGCGGAAGTCAGCCGTGTGGAAAGCGGCTTTGGTGCCAGGCAGCTTGGCGGCCTTGAAATTGGCCTCGGCGATGGCGATCGCGGCCGGGTCGATGTCGGTACCGACGATCTGCCCTACCCCGCCAGCCAAGGCGGATTCAATGAGTTCCAAACCAGAGCCGCAGAACGGATCCCAGACGATTTCCTTATCCTGACGGCCGGCGACGCGCACCAAGCAGGCTGCGAGCGGCGGGTGCGAGGCTGCGTTGACGGCGTCGGTACGGTAATAGAGACGCGGGTTCGGCGAGATGCGGGGACGTAGCTCGACCAACGCGCGGAGCTCGTCGAAATGCACATCGACGGACCACGGGGATTCGCGGGCGTCGTTGAGGACGCGCGGATTTAACTCAAAGGCCTTCTTAGCGACCTTGGCGACGGCGTCGTCGTGATTGCCCTCGGACACCATGCTGAGGCGATAGCGGGCCGCGCCCTGCGTGAGGGCCAGCATGAGCTTCTCGGTGAGCGGCGAAGCGATGGCCTTGGCCAGCACCTCGAGTGCTTCAGCCGAACCGGGTTCACGGATAAAGGCTAGGGAGAAAGCGGCGGTGT
>CANKZO010000304.1 GCA_947488485.1 Opitutia bacterium
TTTTCGCCTGCCAGACGTTGCCGGAACAGGCGGAGCTTTGGCGACGCGAGTGGGATAACGGCGTGTGGCGCGGGTTTCTCGGGGCGATCTCGCAGCGCTGGCTGTGGCGCTATGTGCTGCGCGAACCAGGGGTCGTCAACGTGCCTGCGGACTTCGACGTCGCGGGTTACCTCCATGCGCGCTTCGCCCACGTCGCGCAGACGCGATTATTCCGGGATACGCCTTATCTCTCGCTGATGCTGCGGGGGAGCTACGATCCTGCGGGAGTGTTGCCGCTGCATCTTGCTCCTGAGCATTACGAGACGATCCGGGCTCGCCTGGGGCGGATCACGGTCGTCACGCAAGATCTCGCCTTATTGCTGGAAGAGCCGGAGTCGCGCGGGGCGTACGACGCTTTTTCGGTCTCCGATTTCTCTTCGTATGCTTCGCCGGCTTTCCATGAAAGGATCTGGCGAGGCATGGAGCAATCGGCCCGACCGGGGGCGCGGGTCTGCGAGCGGCAGTTCTTGGTCAAACATCAGACCCTGAACCGCGGTCACCGGGATGACGCCCTCGAGCGGAAGCTGGCAGAGACGGACGGCGCCTTCATCTATAGTTTTATCTGCGTGACGCTTTAAGGCCTCTGCTAGGTAGGGTCAGCACTGCGTGCTGACCTAGGCGCTCACTCTTGGTGACGGGTGACGGCCATCGGGGCATCGGCCATTCGGGAGTCGGCATTTCAGCCGTCGGCAATCGGCTTCAGGTTCTAGCGGCTGGCTCCTGAGTCCCCGGCTAGGTTGGGTTCGACAGGGGTCAGCACGGGCTTTGTATGAGCGTCATGAAACGACTGCTTTCCGCCCTGTCTCTCCTTGGCCTGTCGATATCGCTCTCGGCGCAGGCGCCGCTCTGGGACCTAGCGAAGGACAAGATCCCTGAGGCCCTCAACCATGGCGCGGTCCGGGCGGCGGACGGTAGCGTGACGGTCGGCGGAGAAAATTACTTCGGCGTCCCGCCCTCAGCTTTCCCTGACCAGCAGAACTTCACGGTCCAGGTGACGGTCACCTTCCCCGAACTCACCGAAGGCACGACGATGCATGTGCTACTCAAGCAGAAGAAGGACGGCGAAGACACCGGCCTGGGGCTCACGTTCCTTAATTTCCCCACGTTCCAAGCCCACCGTCCCATCATCAATGGCATGCACATCGGCGACAAGCGACTCAAGCTCCAGCCGAACACGCCTTATGCCTTCACGATCGCGGTCCGGAAGGGCAGCCCGACGTATTACCTGAACGAAGCTCCGACCGGCCAGTATTTCGTGCTGCTGCTGCCGAACGATGAACCGATGTGGGTGGGCAAGAAACTCCTCCCGCGGGAAAAGCCTTTCACCTCGGCGAAGATCACCGCGCTGAAGGTCTACGGTCCTGATTACACTTATAAATCGCCCAAGGAGAAGGTGACCGCCGAGCCGCGCGGTGGCATCGCCGGGAAGGGCTGGATGGTCGATGCACCCACGATTGTCGACCCGAAGCGCCCGAAGCTACTCTTCTACGGGGACTCGATTGCGGGCGGCTACCGCGGGCAACTCTTGCCGATGCTGGAAGGTAAGGTCTACGCGTACCACTGGAGTGGCTTCGTCGGCGGCATCAATCCGAAGGTCGACACTCTGATCAAGCAGGGTGCGTCCGTCGCCGACTTCGACCTCATTTTCTTCAACAACGGGCTGCACTCTCTGTCGTGGACGCCGGATAAGGCTACCGACCAGCAGATTATCGACACCACCCGAGCCATTGTGCGCGGCTTTAAGGCGGGTGCACCGAGGGCCAAGCTGTTCTGGATCGCTACAACCCCGCAAACCGCTCGCCGCACTGAGCCCAGCAAGCCGGTCACAGCGCTCGGTGATAAGAACCCAGTCGTCCTGCGCATCAACCGCCTCGCCGAACAAGTCATGAAGGAAGAGGGCGTTGAGGTCATCGACATGTATACGCCGCTTGCCGCCCGCCTGGACCTGGCCGCCGGGGACGAATACCATTGGTCAGGCCCCGCTTATAAGATGATTGCGGACGCGATTGTCGCGAAGACGAACGAGGCGCTTAAGTTGAAGTGAGGGTAGGGCGGGGCTCTCCGGGCCCGTCCCCATTGTAAACCTAGCTGCACTTCGGGCTTAACAATAGCCCCAGAGGGCCCTAGATAAGGGGCGTGCCGACTGCCCCTGCAGCAGCTTCGTCCGCCCAGGACGCCCTCGATGCCGCTGACCGGCGCTTCGGGTGGCATCCGTTTACCCAGATGCGGGAATACCAAGACAACCCTCGTCTGCACTTGGTCCGCGGCGAGGGGTGCTGGCTGATCGACGGGGAAGGGCAGCGCTACCTCGACGGTAACGCCTCGGTGTGGACGAACGTCCATGGTCACAACGATCCTGACCTGAACCGCGCCCTGCGCGAGCAGTCCGAAAAAATCGCCCACGTGACGCTCCTCGGCCTGAATCACCCGATCGCTACCGAGCTCGCCGAAGATCTCGCTGGGCTGACCAACGGAGCCCTGCCGCGTTGCTTCTACACCGACAACGGCAGCAACGCCGTGGAGGTCGCCCTGAAACTTTCGTTCCAATACTGGCAACTCGTCGGCCAGGAAGCCAAGCGTGGGGTCATCTCGATGGAGGGCGCCTACCACGGCGACACCTTCGGCACGATGGCCGTCGGCGAACGCTCCGAGTTCCACCGTCGCTTCAATCCCTGGCTCTTCGCCGCGCAGACATTCCCCGCCCCGGCTCATTCCGAATGCCTCGGCAAGGTCGCCCGCTCCGATTCCTCTGCCTCGCTAGCCGCACTGAAGGCCATCCTGGAGCGAGATGCCGCCACGACGGCCTGCCTGATCCTTGAGCCCCGCGTGCAGGGCGCCGCCGGCATGGTTCAACAGCCCGCCGGCTTCGTGAAAGCAGTCGCCGCCCTCTGCCGTCAACACGGCGTGCACCTCATCCTCGACGAAGTCTTCACGGGCTTCGGCCGCGTGGGCGCGCTCACCGCCGCCGAGACCGAAGGCGTCGTCCCCGATTTCCTCTGCCTCGCGAAAGGTCTCGCTGCCGGCTACCTGCCGCTCGCCGCCACGCTGACGTCGGAAAAGATTTACGAGGCCTTTCTCGGCGCGTTCTCCGAAGGGAAGACGTTCTTCCACGGCCATACTTTCTCCGGTAATCCGCTCGGTTGCGCTGTCGCCCGAGAGTCACTGCGTAAACTGAAGCCTATGCTGACCTCGGGCCAGGTCGCCGAGCGCGCCGCGCTCCTCGGACGTGAGATGGAAGCCGCCTTCGCTGGCCACGCCCACGTGCGCACCTTCCGTCAGCTGGGCCTCACAGGCTCCGTTGAATTCAAGCCCGCCGCCGTCGATCGCTGGCCG
>CANKZO010000305.1 GCA_947488485.1 Opitutia bacterium
CGACATCCTGGCGCAGAAGTAAAGAAGACAGCTCCTTTAGATAGGCGGACTGCTGAGCGGCTTCCGGACGGGGCTTCTTCTTGGGCGGCATTTCGCCGTTGGCGGTGCGGTCGAAGATCTTGACCCACGTCTCGAAGGATTTCGGGTCGGTCAGGTCGGACTTTAAGGCGGTCATATCTAGACCGCCCTTCTTGGCGTCGGCGTCATGGCACTCGACGCAGTTCTTCTCAAGAAACGGCGCTATGGCCGAATTTCCCATCAAAGGAAGCAGCAAGCTGGCGAGGAGGATTATCCGTAACGACATATGACAGTCATTTAGACAGCCGATTTGAAGTCTGGTTGCCCACCAAAAAATGCTCACTCCCTAGCGTTTATCGAAACCTCTGACCTCCTTGCACAAAGATTCGCAACGCTGGTGCCAAGGCCTAGACATAGGGGATGAGCCTGCCCCCCTCTCGTCGAGACTTCCTACGCATGTTTGCCGGTACTGCTCTCCTAGGTGCCACCGTGCGAAACCTAGAAGCCAAGCCAACGGCTGTGGGCACGCTGGATGCGCCGAATGATCGCATCCGAGCCGACCGTGAAATCGCTCTCGGCCTGCTCAAACCAAGCAGTCGTGACCTCGAACACGGCCTCCGCCTCCATGCCGAATCCCTCGTCTTCGAAAGCTACGGCTTCGCCCCACGCGCAGCCTTGGATGGCGATAAATTCAAAGCCATCGCCGCCGCCGGAGCGAGTGCTGGCGAGCTGACGGACCTGCGCGAGGAGATGAACATGACGCGCTGGGCGACCGATCCCGCCGAACGACGGGAATTCCTCGCCGCGATGCGAGCCGCCGGCGTGACCTGCATCTTCCAGAACGCTGGCGAAGAAGGTAACGACCCGCTCCGACTGATAAAGCGTCTCGCCCGCTTCACCTATGCGACCGATGTCGCCCGCGACGACTGCCCCAAAGCGGTGAACGCCGATGATATCATCGCAGCCAAGAAGGCCGGACACCCTTGCCTCTGCCTAACCGGCAACGGCGTCCCGCTTCCCCAGGATTGGACTTCGGTCCGCGACGAACTCCGGCTGATCCGTATCTTCCATCAACTCGGCATCCGCATGATGCACGTGACCTATAATCGTCGCAACCCGCTCGGTGACGGCGTCGGCGAACCCTCAGACGGAGGCCTGAGCGATTTCGGCCGACAGGCCATCGCAGAAATGAACCGTGTCGGCGTCATCGTCGATGTCTCCCATTCCGGCTGGCGGACCAGCCTTGAAGCCGCGAAAGCCTCTACCCGTCCGATGGTCGCCAGCCACACCACCTGCGCCGGCCTCTACCGACATTTCCGCGCCAAGCCCGACGAGGTCATCAAGGCAATCTGCGATACCGACGGACTCATCGGCATCTGCGTCATTCCGCGCTTCCTTGGCGGCGACGGTGATATCTCTGCCTTCCTCAATCACCTCGACTATGCCGTAAAGAAATTCGGGGCCGACCGCGTCGCCATCGGTACCGATATTTCTTACGTCTCTTCGAACGATGCGAAGGAGCGAGCCAAACTCCCCAAGAATCTTCCCAAGGGTCCGAGTGCACCTGGCGATGGTGCCTGGGAGCACCTTTGGCCGGAGGACAAGTACGTAGCGAAACCGCACGCCGAAAGCAGCCTCGCCTGGACCAATTGGCCCCTCTTCACAGTTGGCCTCGTTCAGCGCGGCCACAGCGACGAGACGATCCGGAAAATCCTAGGCGGTAATATGCTGCGAGTCCTGAGAGCGAACCAGGTCGCATAGCAAGCCGGGATAACCCCGAGGGAATCGACCCTAGGCGTCACAGATTGCGCCGCCGAAGTCGCACGTCTGCGTTCGGCCATGCTCTCTGTCATCCGTTCCGCCGCCTTGGTCGGCGTCGAAGCCGTCCCCGTTGAAATCGAGGTCAACACGGGCGAGCTCGGCGAAAACGGATTGTGGCTAGTGGGATTGCCCGATGCCGCGGTGAAGGAATCCGAAGAGCGGGTGCAGTCGGCGCTGCAGAACAGCGGCCTGCGGCTACCGGAGACGCGTACGACCATTAACCTGGCGCCTGGCGACCTGAAGAAGGAAGGTGCAATCTATGACCTGCCCATCGCGCTCGGTATCGCCGCATCGACAGGGCAGTTAGATCGGACGTTCCTGCAACACTACCTCATCGCCGGTGAGCTTGGCCTCAGCGGAGCGACCCGCCCCCTCCGTGGAGGCGTGGCGATGGCGATTCTCGCCCGCAAGGCTGGCTTGCGCGGCGTCATCCTGCCCCGCGCCTCGGCCGAAGAAGCCTCGCTGGTCGGCGGCATCGAAGCCATCCCGGCCGACACGCTCGACGGCGCGTTGCGATTCCTCAACGGCGAATCAAAGGCGACGCCGCTGATGCCGAAACCAGCGCCAGAGGCCATGTCGACCGACGGCCAGCCGGACTTCGCCGAGGTCAAAGGCCAGGCTGCCATCCGCCGCGCGGTCGAAGTCGCCGCCGCGGGCGGACATAACCTGCTGATGATTGGTCCACCCGGCTCCGGCAAATCGCTCATCGCGAAACGGATTCCAACCATCCTCCCGGCGCCCGACGCGGAGGAATTCCTCGAGATCCTCGGCGTGCATTCCGCGGCCGGCATGGCGCTCGCCGACGCCCGGCGTGGATGGCAAAGGCCCTTCCGCTCCCCGCACCACACGATCAGCGATATCGGGCTCATCGGCGGAGGCAGTATTCCTGGTCCCGGCGAAGTCTCGCTCGCCCACCTCGGCGTACTCTTTCTCGACGAGCTCCCAGAGTTCCGACGCTCAGCGCTTGAGGTGCTACGTCAACCGCTCGAAGACGGACAGGTCACCGTCTCACGTGCAGCAGCTAAAGTCACCCTGCCCTCGCGATTGATGTTAGTCGCGGCGATGAACCCCTGCCCGTGTGGACACCTTGGCGACCGACGACGCGAGTGCCGCTGCTCGCCGATGCAAGTGCGCAAGTATCGCGGTAAAATCTCTGGGCCCTTACTTGATCGCATCGACATCCAGGTGGAAGCACCGGCACTGACCCTAGACGAACTCCGTAACGCCGCACCCGGCGAAGCCTCCGCCGCCATCCGTGAGCGCGTCGAAGCGGCGCGTGTGCAACAACGTCTTCGCTTCGGCAACCGAACAGGCGGGTGCAACGCCCTCCTCGGTGGACGCGAACTACGGGAGTATTGCGCACTGGAAAAAGCTCAGGGCGACCTCCTACAGCAGGCGATGGAGAAGCTGGGCCTTTCCGCCCGTGCCTATGACCGTATTCTGCGGGTTGCCCGCACGATTGCCGACCTTGCGGGCGCTGAACGTATCGCCACCGCCCACCTATTGGAGGCCATT
>CANKZO010000306.1 GCA_947488485.1 Opitutia bacterium
GTCCGGATGAAAATAAAGTGAAGGGCAAGCTGCGCCTCGATTCCCTCGACGCTGCGCGCAAGGGCGGTAAGTCCGGTGATCCGGCCATCACGCCAGGTCATCCGGAGAAAAGCGAAGTGATGAAGCGTCTGCTGACGACCGACGCCGACGACCACATGCCTCCGGCGGAGTTCCACAAGGTGCTCAGCAAGGCGCAGATCGCCCTCGT
The DNA here is from genome assembly GCA_947488485.1 of Opitutia bacterium. The sequence goes on from CANKZO010000306.1 coordinate 209, forward strand.
CGAACAGTGGATCAAAGAAGGCGCCGAGTACCAAGGTCACTGGGCGTTCCAGATTCCGGTCAAACCCGCCGTCCCGAAGATTCCGGCCGGCGGTAACGCGATTGATGCGTTCCTCGCCCAAGGCTTCGCCGCCAAGGGACTCAAACCTAATGGCGACGCCCCGAAGGCCACCCTGCTCCGCCGTGCCGCGCTCGACTTGACCGGCCTGCCTCCTTCCGACGCCGACCTGCAGGCTTACCTAGCCGATTCTTCACCCGAGGCCTGGCCCAAGGCCCTCGACCGCCTCATGGCCTCGCCCCATTACGGCGAACACATGGCCGCCCAGTGGCTGGACTTCGCCCGCTACGCCGACTCCAACGGCTTCCAGAGCGACACGCAGCGCACGATGTGGCCCTACCGCGACTGGGTGATCAAGGCCTTCAACACGAACCAGCCCTTTGACGCTTTCACGGTCGAGCAGCTCGCCGGCGACCTGCTTCCGAACGCCACCCGCGACCAGGTCGTGGCCACGGCCTTCCATCGCAACCACCGCATCAACGGCGAGGGAGGTCGCATCGTCGAAGAATGGTTCGCCGAAAACGTCATCGATCGTATCGAGACCACGGGTTCGACGTGGATGGGCCTGACGATGAACTGCTGCCGCTGTCACGACCACAAATACGACCCGATCTCGCAGAAGGAGTTCTACCAGTTCTTCGCTTACTTCAACTCGATCGAGGAGTCGGGCGTGCTCGGCGACTTCGGCGGAGCCGGCGGCACGAAGCGAGGAGGCAATACACCTCCGGTGCTATCCCTGCCGACCAAAGAACAACAGCAGAAGATCGACGAAGCCTCCTCCTCCTTGGCGTCCTCCGAACAAGCGTTGAAGGCCATCCCGACCGACCAGCCGGAAGCCTACGCTGCTTGGCTAGCCAAACAGCGCGCCGCGCTTTCCAAGGTTGGCGTGGCATGGACGCCTTTGGCCGACGAAAAGGTCTCGGCCAAGGAAAACGCCGAATTCAAACGCCTCGACGACGGTTCCTGGCTGGTTTCCGGCGGGACGGCCGCCAAGGAGACCTACGTGATCGAAGCGGTTCCGACGGGTTCCATGCTGACCGCGGTACGCCTCGAGGCCCTGCCCGACGACTCCCTGCCGAACAAGAGCCTCGGCCGCGCCTTCAATGGCAATTTCGTGCTCAGCGCTTTCGAGGTCCGCCTCAAGACGGCCGATGGCAAGACGACCAATATCCCGCTGGTCAAAGCGGAAACAGACTACGATCAAGCTGGCTGGACGATCGCCAAACTCGCCCCTGCCCCGATGACCAAGGGCAAGGCGAAGAAAGCCTCCAGCGACAAGGCGGGCTGGGCCATCGCCGGCAACGAGGCCAAGAATCGCGTCCCCCGTAAGGCGATCTTCACGGTCTCGCCGACGCCCATCCCCGCCGGCGCCAAGCTCATCGTAGTCATGCGCCATGAGGCGGTCGCCGACCATAGCATCGGGCGCTTCCGCCTCAACACGTCTTCCGTCGACGCCAAGCTACTCTCGATCAAGACCGACCCGGCGGCCGAAACCGCCCGACGTCTTCTCGCCAAGCCGGCCGACCAGCTGACCCCAGTCGATCGCAAAGCCCTTGCGAAACTCTTCGCCGACAGCCCTGAACACCCGCGCGCCCAAGCCGTCGCCAAGCTCGCCGCGGCCAAGCTGGCTCATGAAGCCGCCCTCGCCGAGCCGGTCTCGGTGATGGTAATGAAGGAACTGCCGCAACCCCGTGATGCCTTCGTGCTCCTTCGCGGCGAGTACGACAAGATCGGCCCGAAAGTCGAACGTGCCCTCTTCCGCGCCCTGCCGCCGATGCCCGCCGGCGAACCGAATAACCGTCTGGGCTTCGCTCGCTGGCTCGTCGACGGCAAGCACCCGCTGACCGGCCGCATCTGGGTCAACCGCGCGTGGGAACGTTTCTTCGGCATCGGTCTGGTGAAGACCTCCGAAGATTTCGGCTCTCAGGCCGAATGGCCGAGCAATCCTGAGCTACTCGACTGGCTCGCGGTCGAGTTCGTCGACCGCAAATGGGATATGAAAGCGATACAGAAACTCATTATGTCCAGCGCAGCCTATCGCCGTAGCGCCGCGGTCACGCCAGAGATGCTCGAGAAGGATCCCGATAATCGCCTCGTGGCTCGTGGGCCGCGCTTCCGCCTGCCCGCCGAAGTCATCCGCGACCAGGCCCTCTGGATTTCCGGCCTGCTCGTCGACAAGAAAGGCGGCCCGAGCGTGAAGCCCTACATGCCCGAGGCGGTCTGGGACGAGACGAGCGTTTACGGCGACATGCGTAATTACAAGGCAGAGACCGGCGAAGGCCTCTGGCGCCGTTCTCTCTATACCATTTGGAAACGGACCGCGGCTCCGCCCTCGATGCTGCTCTTCGATTCGTCGGGCCGCGAGGTCTGCACGGTGAAACGCTCACGCTCCAATACCCCGATGCAGGCGCTGTCGCTCCTCAACGAGACGACCTTCGTCGAAGCCGCCCGCAAGCTCGCCGAGCAGACGCTCCGCCAGCCCGGCGACGCCGACGCCCGTGTGGCTTGGATGTTCCGCAAGGTGGTCCGCCGCGACGGCACGTCGGCTGAACTCGCAGTCCTCCGCAAGGGCGTCGACAAGCGCCTGGCGACCTACGCCGCTGACCCGACCCTCGCCCCGAAGCTCCTCGGCCAAGGCCTGAGCCCTCTCCCCGCCGACCTCGACATGGCTCAATTGGCCGCTTGGACGGTCACGGCCAACACCCTCCTCAACCTCGACGAAACCGTCACCCGCGAATGAACTGCAACGACCGTCAATTCCTCGGACTCGACCAGGCCACGAAGATGGCTCTGTCCCGTCGCACCTTCATCAAGGGTTCCGCCGGCGGCATCGGCCTCGCCGCGCTGGGCTCGCTGATGGGCACGCCCGCTTTCGCCGCCAACCCGGGCCTGGGCTTCCCGAACTTCAAACCTAAGGCGAAGCGCATCATCTACCTCTTCCAGTCCGGCGCGCCGTCGCAGATGGACCTCTTCGACCCGAAGCCGCAGCTAGAAGCAATGCGCGGCAAAGACCTGCCGGAATCGATCCGCAAGGGCCAGCGCCTGACCACGATGACGTCGGGCCAGAAGAACTTCCCGGTCGCCC
>CANKZO010000307.1 GCA_947488485.1 Opitutia bacterium
GCGTGTGGTCTTCACCAAGGCCGCCCGTGACGGGCGCATCAAGAGCGGCCCGTTCGGCCCGGTGCTGATGACTGGCAAGCAGGCCGCCGCTGGGAAGACGATGCTCAACTTCGACATCCTCACGGGCGACATGCTCTTCGTGGACCGGATGTCCTATCACTTCGTCGATCCGTCTCGCGGCGACACGTTCGTCTTCCGGACGAATAACATCCGCGGACTCGACGACCAATACGGTCAACCCTCGCAGAACTATTACGTCAAGCGTCTCGCTGGCGTCCCCGGCCAGAAGCTCCGCGTGGGCGAGAAGGGCGAGCTCTTCGTCGACGGTAAGGTCGTTTCCTCGCCTGAGCCGATGGCGCTCAACAGCCAACGCGCGATGGACAAGGGCTACTACGGCTACCTGCCTGAAGCCGGCGGCGACCGCTACGCGATTCCGCTGCAGCAGGAGTACACCGTGAAGCCCGGACATTATTTCGCGCTAGGGGATAACTCTTCCAACAGCTTTGACTCGCGCGGTTGGGGCGAAGTGCCCGGACTGGATGTCGTCGGTAAGCCGCTCTTCATCCTGCATCCCTTCACGTCCCACTGGGGTCCAGCGAAGTGAGGGGCGGACATTGTCCGCCCAGGGCCATGTGGGCACGTGGGCAAGGTGACAAGGGGTTTGGCTCAACAGCCTTGCCAGCGTGTCCCCGTGTCACCATGTCCCCTGTGTAGCCATGGCCTGGAACCTCTACCGCCACTACAAAGGCAACCATTACCTCCGACTCGGAGTCGCTGCGCATTCCGAGGACCTCTCACCGCAGGTAGTCTACCGCTGCCTGTATGATAATCCGGCGGCGCGCACGTGGGTCCGCCCGCAACCGATGTTCGAAGGCGTGATCGAGGATGGCCGCACGCGCTTCACGCCGGTGGGCCGGCTGCGTCTCGTGCAGCCCGAAGACATGCGTGCCGTCCTGGCTTTCGGCTACGGCGAGTGGAAGCAGGACAAGACTTTTGACCAGTACTGCGCCGGCAAGGATACCGATAGGAATCACCTGCGTGGTACGCGTTACCTGCTTGAGGACGCCGCGGGTCAGCCCGTCGCCGCGTTGAACGTCCTGCGGTTCCGTGAAAGCCTCATCGGCTTCGCTTCCGTGGCGACCTCCCCGGAGCACCGTGGTAAGGGTCACGGTTCGCTGCTGCTGCGCGCCGTCATGGAGCTGCATCGCTTTGCCCAGCCGGATCTTCGCTTCGTCCTCTTCTCCGAAATCAAACCGGCGATCTATGAGCGCCTCGGCTTCCGCGTCCTGCCGCCCGAGCACCAGCACTTCCTGCCGACTCCGGCCATGGCTACGGGCGACACGCCGCTGTCTGCGACCGAGGCCGAGTTTCTAAAGGATTATTTTTAGGCCGGCGGCTTACTTCTTCGCCGGCGCCGCCAAGGCGACTTTCGCCAACCACTCGGCAACCTTGGGGTGTTCGGTTTCGGCGAAGGAGTGGCCGACGCCGGCCATCTCGCTGCCTAAGACCGTCGCGCCCTTGGCTTTCAGAGCCTTGGGGAGCTGGCTAGTGGCTAGCTTGTTCGAGCCTTTCTCTGAGCCCCAGCAGGCGTAGGCGAACTTACCCTTGAGGTTGGGGAGGGTGCCTTTCGAGGAATAGTCAGTGCCACCGCCATCAGCGAAGATGAAGATGCCAAAGTAGTCGGTAAGCTTGGGGCCGCTGCTCAGGCGCAACATCCCGTCGATGGCGTGTCCGCCGTTACTGAAGCCGGCGATGATTGAATGCGACTTGTCGATATTCGGGATGACCTTCGCGATCTCATCCAGCATGAAACGTTGGTAGGTCCAGACCTTGGCGTAGTCTCCGACCATGTTCGCCTGCGCAGGATTGTTCGCGCCCTTGGGGTAGGGGAGCCCGACGAGGATGAAGTCGCCCGCGGGCAGGAAAGCACCGCTGGGCTGGTTGCCGCCTTCGCCTCCGCCCAGCCAGACTGCTAACGGATATTTCTTCGCTGTTTCGTAATCCGCCGGAAGAGCCAGGTGGCAGGCTGCGAGGGCACCGTGGCGATCCACGGTCAGCTCGGGGAAATCGAATTTAAGCGAAGCGCCGGGTGCCACCTGCGCTTTGAGCTCGGTACGCGGGACGGCGACGACGGTCGGCTTCAGCTCGGGCTTATCCGCCGCGACCAGCGAGGCGGCGCAGGCGATCACGAGTAAGAAGCGGACGAGGCTCATCAGGTTCAGCGGAAGGACTTTTGGCGCCAGGCGGCGTCGGCTTCGCGGTCGGTCCGGAATTCGATGACGCGGACGCCCTTGCCGCGGATCTCGAGCAGGCGACGCAGGGCGTTCCAGTCATCGGCGAGGTCGTGACGCACCTTGTGGGCGGCGCAGAGTTTACCGAGATCGGTCGCCTGCGGCGTACCCCAGAGCTGTTCGAAGTGGGCGCTCTTCGCGATGGCGAGGTGATTGAAGATGCCGCCGCCTTGGTTGTTGATCACGACGACCGTGAGGTCGCCGCGATGACCGTAAGCGGAGAGTAGGGCGTTGCTGTCGTGCAGGAAAGTGAGGTCGCCGCAGAGGAGCACGGTGCGTTTGCCGTCGAGCGAGGCGCCAAGGGCGGTCGAGACGGTGCCGTCGATGCCGTTGGCGCCACGATTAGTGAGCACTTCCGGTCCCGGGCCGGGCGGATGGTAGAACCACTCGACGTCACGGATTGGCATGCTGCTGCCGACGAAGAGGCGGTCATCCGGGCCAAGGGCTTCATCAAGCAGCGCGGCGACGCGTCCTTCGAAGGGCCAGTCGACATTCACGATGCGCGTGAGTTTCTTGGCGGCGGCTTTCTGGGCCGTCTGCCAGGCCTTGCCGTAAGCGGAGGCCTTCGCCGCAACCTTGTCGCCCGAAGGTACGAGCTGGCCGTCGAGGCGGCTCCAGCGTGAATGCGTCGGGTCGGTGTTCTCGCCGGCGCGGCCGAGTTGGATGACGGTGATGTCGCCTTCCTTGAGCCAAGTGCGCAGGACCTTGCTGGTCGGGAGCGGACCGACGAAGATCGCGGCTAGCGGACGCAGTGACTTGGTGGCTTTGGCGTCGCGTAAGATGAGGTCATAGCCCGAGACCAGCGAAGCATCGCCGGCGAGATCGCCGCGGAGCGTGCCCGCGCCATCGGCGAGGATCGGCCAGCCGGTCAGTTGGGAAAGTTCGCGGAGAGCCGCGGCGCTTTCATCGCGGTCTTCGAAGGCATGGGGACCGACCACGATGACGCCGCGTTCCGTCTTCGACAGCAGGCTGGCCACCGTGGCGGGCGTGAGGGTCGGGCGGACGATGCCGCAGGGCGGGACGGACGTGAAGGTCTCGAGGTTCAGGCCCGTGGGC
>CANKZO010000308.1 GCA_947488485.1 Opitutia bacterium
CCGAACTTCCGGCGATCGGAATCTCGCGACGCGTCCAGCCCGCCACTTCCGGCAAAGCCTGCCCGAGCTCGCCGGTGAATCCACGCGGACGCGGGGGCGAGAATTCGGCCGCAAGCACGAGCGCGAGCAGCGCGACGAGCAGGACCGAACCAAATATGAGCAGGGCTTTGCGCATATCAGAGAATCCGCGCGGGGATGCCGACGACGGTCACCGCGGCAGGGACATCCGTGACGACGACCGCGCCCGCGCCGACGACCGCCCGGCTGCCGACGCTCTTGCCCGGAATGATACTGGCACGGGAGCCGAGGAAGACGCGATCGGCGACCCGGACGTGCCCGGTGATATCGCACTGAGCGCTGAGCGAGGTCCACGGCCCGAGGCGGGCGTCATGTCCGATGGTACAATTGAGATTCACAATGGCGAATTCGCCGACGTCGATGTCGACGGAGAGGATTGCGCCTGGGCAGACGACCACGCCACGGCCGAGCGTCACACGGGCGCCGATGATGGCCGAAGGATGAATGAAGGTGAGGAACTCGGCACCGGCCGAGACCAACGGGGCGACGAGCTTCTCCTTGAGCGTAGGCATGCCGAGGCCGATTAGATAGAGCTGATCGGCGGCCGGACGATGACCGGCCAAGGGGAAGACGGGCGCGAATGAACCAAAGGCTTTCAGGGCCTCGGGATTATCGTCCAGGAAACCGGCGAGCTGCCACCGGCGGCCGCAGTCCGGATGCTGGCTGGCCCAGACGTAGAGTTCCCGGCCGAAACCGCCGGCACCGACGATGAGGAGTTTCTTCATGAGAGGGATTCGATGAGGTCGAGGAGATCAGCCATGGTGTGGCAGGCGCGAATCTGCGGGCCGCGTACTTCGAGGTCATGCACATGCTCGCAGTGCGAGACGACGAGCAGGATAGCCAAGGAGTCCCAGCCGGGCAAGGCGCCGAGGACGGACGTTTCCTCCGCCCGCGCGAGTACGTCGACGTCGGCCCGGAGGGCGTTGAGCATTTCGAGCCGGGTCATCGCGGGAGAGTAAGGATAGGAGCGGTGGTCAGCGGGCCGAGTTCGGCCGCGAACGCGCCCCACGAGAGGCCGACGCCATAACCGCAGCCGGCGACCTTGAGCGACCCGGTGGTCAGACGTTCACCGAGGCCGTCAATGAGGGCGCAGGGAATGGAGGCCGAGCTCTGGTTGCCGTAACGCTCGACGACCCCCATGGGCGTGCGGGCTTCGGCGACGCCGATCTTCTTGGCCAGCGTGGAGAGGATGAAACGATTGGACTGATGCAGCACCAAGGCGTCGAGCGACTCGGGCGTGAGGCCGGCATGGCGCAGAACGGACTGCACGGCCGTCGGAACCTCGCGGAGAGTGAAGTTGAAGACGTCGGCTCCGTTCATCGCGAGATTGGCGTCGTGCCTGCGATTACCCTCTTCGTCCGTTCGTTCAGTGAGCACGCCGGCCGGCTGACGCGCCCCGCCCTGCCGAACCATGATGGCTTCGGCGCCTGAGCCGTCGGCACCGAGCACGAAATGCCAAGGGGCCGCCCGCCCGGTCTTTTCTACGATCGTCGCCGAACCGGCATCGCCGAAGAGCGGATCGGCCGACCGGTCGCCAGGATTCGTGATTCGGCTGAGCGTATCGCCCGCGCACAAGAGCACGCGCGCAGCACCGCCGTGAGCGCAGAGCAAGGCAGCCTGATGCAGGCCATAGACCCAGCCGGAACATCCCAGTGAGAGATCGTAAGCGGGCGCCGACTTGCTCAGGCCCAGGCGACCATGCAGGAGCGAAGCGTTATTGGGCTGGGCGTGATCAGGAGTCTGGGTGACGAAGATGACGGCGTCGATGGACGTGGCATCCAGTCCCATCTCAGCGAGCAACCGCTCGGCGGCATCCGTACAAAGATCCAAAGCCGTCACGCCCGGGGCGGCGACCCGTCGCTCGCGCAGTCCGATGGTCTGGGCCGTGCGCTCCAAGGCGACGCGATCGACGCCCGCGGCGAGTCCGTCCGCGATGAAATCACGCACGACCGAACCCGTGGTCACGGCGATCCCGGCGAGACGGATATTGGAGAGGGAGGAGTGCATGGGTAACGTGAGTATAGAGTATGGAGTATCGAGTATAGGAAGCGGCCGGATTAGAGGCTTGGTTGACCAGAGGCTCGGAGGCTCAGATGGGGCAAACTAGATGGCCAGTTGACAGGGGAGACAGAGGGTTAACTCAAAGGGGGCTGGAGAAGATACAGCTATGTCGTGACGCGGTCCCGACCCTACCCGTTGCATTCCTTGTCAACGAGCCAACTAGCGTTGCCTCTCTCTGATCAACGGAGCCTCTGAGCCTCCGGGCCTCCAGCTTGGCGCTTTCAGCGCCCCGCAAACTGCCTCAGCCACGATTCCAGACACAATATCGCCAGGAGCGGATAAGCGGCGTCGATTTCGCCGCGGCGATCGGCTTCGAGGAGTTTGAGCGCACCTTCGCCGGAGAAGAGTCCGGTGGCATCAAGGCGGCCAGAGCGTGCGAGTTCGCGGAGGCGTTCGCCGTAGACTCCGTGCAAGAGCTGGCGCAATGGCAGGCCGAAGCCGGCCTTGGGTCGCGTCAGAATTTCGTCGGGCAGGACGCCCTGCAAAGCGCTTCTCAAGACATGCTTGCCCTCTGGGCCGCTGATTTTGCGCTCATCAGCCAATCGTTCGGAGAAGGCGACGAGGTCGGGGTCGAGAAAGGGCAGACGGACTTCGACGCCGCAGGCCATGGCCATCTTGTCGGTGTAGTTGAGATTGTGGTCCGCCAGGAAGTGCGACCGGTCGAGGTGCAGCATCTGGTTGAGTCGGCTCACGCCGGCCGGGAGTCCGTGAAGGGAACGAACCAGTAGGTCGACGGGGCGATGGACACCCAAGCTTTCCTTCAAGGCGGGGCTCAGCGCAGGCGCGAGTGTTTCCTGGCTGATCCAGAGAAAGTAACTGGCGAGTCGTTCCGCCGGCTCGGCATCGGCGTAGCGGAACAGTTTACCCAGACGACGACCCAAGGGGCTATTCGCCTTCAATCCGCTGAATGAGCGACGCAGGAGGGCTCGCGCAGGACGCGGCGCCCAATCCCAATAGCGCTCGAAGCGTAAGGCGGCGTGACGACGGTAGCCGGTGAAGAGGTCATCTCCGCCTGATCCGGACAGGAGGACTTTGACGCCTCGGTCACGGGCTTCGCGACACACGGCGTGGGCGGTGAAGGCGGCGACGTCGGCGGTCGGCTCATCCAGCGTCCAGACCATGCCGTCGAGGTCTGCGAGCGCCGCATCCCGCAGGACGGCATCATGCAGAGGTGCGCCCAGTCGCCGAGCCATGAGCTCCGCGT
>CANKZO010000309.1 GCA_947488485.1 Opitutia bacterium
ATTACGCTGACTTCGGCGGCCAAGGCCCCCGCTTCGACTGCTTCTCCGCCGGCGCCTTCAAGCCCGACGCCAAGGAAGGCAAGCCGTTCCCCGGCCCGCGTTATCCCTGCGAGTGCTATGTGTTCCGGATCGTCGACGATGTCCTCGTCGCCGCGCATTACACCGCCGAGCCCGGTGGCTGGAATACCAGCAAGCACGCCCCGCAGCTGACGTTTGTGAAGAAGATTAAGTGAAGAGGGGTAGGGGTAGGGGTAGGGGTGGGGGTTGGATTAAAGCAGCAAAGGGAAACCGGAGACCGGATGATTGGCTGGGGGCGCACATTTTCAGGTCTCGGGTCTCGGCCGTCAGGTGCCTGGTTCGGGTAATCAGGTTCAGGTACGGGGCCCGGGTCTGATTCCTGAACCTGATCCTATCCCCGTACCTGCAGCCGAGACCTGAGACCCGAAAATACCGTCCGGTTCGCGGTCCCCCTTTGGCGCGCTGTCTTTCTCCAACCGCCTACCGCTAACCGCCAGCCGCCGACACCTCATTAGTTCAATCCTCACTTCCCACTCCGCCATACCTTCTTGTCCGGGGTGACGAGCATGACATCAAGCTTCTCGCGCTGGGCGATGCGCTTGGCTTCTTCGAATCCAACGGCCATCAGGGCGGTCGACCAACCGTCGGCCTGGAAGCAGCTCTCGTGAGTCACGACGACCATCTCGAGCGTGGGTTCGACGGGCCGTCCGGTCTTGGGCGAGAGGATGTGCGAGACGGGCTTGCCGGCAGCGAGTCGTTTGGCGCGGTAAAGCCCGGAGGTACTCAGCGCTCGGTCCGTCAGCAGTACGGTCTCCAGCATGACGCGCGGGTTGAACGGGTCTTCGATGCCCACGCGCCACGAGCCCGCGGCGAGGATCTCGCCGCCCACTTCGATGAGGAACTCGTGTTGACCCTGTGCACGCAGGATCTTCGCGGCGCGGTCCGCCGCCATGCCTTGCAGCACGGACCCGAGGTCGAGGTTCAGGCCTTCATGGCTCTTGGCCAGCGTGAGGTTCTCCTTATCGAGTTTGAGTTTCGACCAGCCTACCTTCGCGAGCGCGGCTTGGAGTTGCGCCGGTGTGGGGTCGGGCAGTTTGCCCGCTGGGCCGTAGCCCCAGAGACTCGTGAGCGGCGCGACGGTGATATCGTACATCCCATCCGAGGCTGCACTCAGCTTCAGGGCAAACTCCACGGTGTCGGCGAGTTCTTGGGTGATGCCGAAGGGCTGGGTGGACTCGAGGTGGTTGAAGTCGGCGGTCGCGGAGGATTCGCGCCAATGCGAGAGCGAGAACTCGACGCGCTTGAATTCCGCTTCGAGCTCGCGCTTGAGGATTTCGGCGTCGACGTCGCTCCCGCGCACCTTGACGGTCCAGGTCGTACCAAAGGCCGCACCATGTAATTCGGTGACGGCTTGGCGCGAGGAGATCTCGGGGGTTTCTTCCGCGGCGAAGTCCGCGCGGGGGAAGAAGGCCACCCCGGCGCCGAGCGCGAGGACGACGGCTGCCCAAGTATCCCGACGTCCCCAGGTCTCGGCTTGGTTGGCGGAGCGCACGAACTTGAAGAGGGCGCCGGTCGGGCAGCCATATTTACAATAAGCCTGCGGCACGACGACCGAGGCGAGCAGGCCGACCACCGCCAAGGTCAGGGGAATCGCCACCCCGACCCCGAGGACCCAGGCGTCGAAGGGCTCGACTTGTCCGATATTCCAGCGGGGCCAAACTAGGGCGGCCAAAAAGGCCCCGGCGAGGGCGATGGCAGGCAGTTTGCTCAGCCAAGCATGCCAACGGGCGGGGACGGCCACCTGGAGGCGCTTAAGGCCTCCCAAGAGCTCCTGGGCCGCCCCGTGAGGGCAGATCTGATGGCAATAGGCCTGGCGACGGGAGCCCCAAGGGACGAGCAGGGCAATACCCCCGAGGACCAGTAGGGCGGGGGCCTGAGACCACGGGATGCCATGGCGGGCCCAGCCAGCGAAGAGGGAGAGCGAAAGTAGCTGGCCGAGCCAGAGGCCGAGGCCACCTACAAGCAGGATCTGCCAGACGGTACGGACCACCGGTCGGCCGTGCAGGGGCGTGAAGGTCATCAGCAAGGCGCCGACGAGGAAGCACCAGAGCGCCGCGGTGCGGAGGCGTTGCTGGGCGTCCTGCTTGGAGCGCTGACCGCCGTGCGCGTCATCGGCGAAGCGCGTCTGTAATCCCTTGGCAATCCCGTAACTCGTGAGCGTCGCGCCCGAGACCGTGTCGAGTTCGCCTTTCCGGAAATCGAACTCCGCCCACTCGCGGGTAGTCCACTTCGTCAGGTCCTTGAAGAAGGTGCGCCCCTGAGGGTCGGGCTCTTGGTCCTGGATGCGGCTGACATATTCCGCGGTGTCGTAGGTCGTGCGCAGCTTGACCTGGCGCAGGCGGAGGCCGTCGGGTTCGATGGCGATGAGTGTCTCGCTTGGGCCAGCGTAGCCGATGACTTCGTCGGCGGAAGGTGAGGAACGCACGACGTAGCCGAGGTGGGCGCGGTTGGGGCCACGCACGAGGTTCCAGCCCAGGCGCGGGATGTTCGGCTCGAAGCTGGTCGCATCGGGGAAGCCGGAGCCCTGGATTTCCTTGAGCGAGAGCGCGGTCGGAAAACGCAGCGACACGTAATTGCCGGAGAGACGTTTCTGGATGGATTCGGTGATCGCGTAGGCCGTGAGCGTCGAGCCCGCGTACGCCTCGAGCTTCGGGGTGGGTTGCGTCGTGGGGCGCCAGTCCTTGAAGGATTTCTCGAACGCGGCGTTACCGCGCAAGGTATCCACGTGCTCCGGTGTGTCTTCGCTCGAGAGGATACGGGTGCCGACAATCTTCTCCTGGTTGTCGAGCGCCACGAGCACGTTGCTCGGGCCGGCATAGCCCAAGATGCTATCGGCATCGGGCGACGTCGTGACCAGTCGCCCGAGGCGGTTACCGGACTCGTCTTGGACAAGGAGCGTCTGGTTAGGGCCGGACTTCAGCCGCTTGGCGCCGGGGAAGAACGCCTTGGCGTCATCGAGCCCCAGGCGCGTCAGCGCGGACTCCGTGAGGGGAGTCGTGCGCTGCAACAGCAGGGCGGCGAGGAGCAACGCCGCGAGACGCCAGCCTTTGACCAGCCAGGCGCTGACGCGGGGCGACGCCATCGCTTAGTCGGCGAGGATCAGCTGGAAGGCGTCGGCGTGGACGTTGCCCTTGGCGCCGTCGGAAGAGAGGACGATCGTGTGCGTGCCGGCCGCGAAGGTGAACTTACCGATGGTGGTGGGCTTTTCGATGACGCCGACCTTCTGGT
>CANKZO010000310.1 GCA_947488485.1 Opitutia bacterium
CCATGGCCAACTCGATGGCCGAAGTCATGCAGATCTTCGAAGCCGCCGAGAAGAACGGCGTGAAGGGCTGCGTCTGCTTCGAGTGCCGCTTTTCGAACCAGATGGAAGCCACCAAGGCCGTCATCGACCAAGGCCTCATCGGCGAGATCCACTACGGGGAAGTCGACTATTACCACGGCATCGGTCCTTGGTATGGCCAGTATCGCTGGAACATCGGCAAGAAAGACGGCGGCAGCGCCCTGCTGACCGCCGGCTGCCACGCCCTCGATGCGCTCCTGATGTGCATGCCCGGCGAGGTCGAGTCGGTCACGAGCTTCAGCACGAAGTCGAAGAGCGAATACTTCACGCCCTACGAATACGACACCTCCGCCGTCACGATCCTGAAGTTCAAGAACGGCGCGGTCGGCAAGTGCGCCGCGATCGTCGACTGCCTCCAACCTTACTACTTCCACACGCACCTCGTGGGCAGCCACGGCAGCGTCCTTGATAACAAGTTCCACTCCTCGAAGCTGAAGACCAACAAAGCGCAGTGGAGCGGGCTCTCGATGAAGATGCTGGATTCCGGCGACGTCAGCGACCACCCCTACCAGGCCCAATTCCAGGCCTTCTTCGACGCCCTCGACAAGGGTCAGGATATGCCGCTGACGAGCTTCCGCGACGGCCTCCGTACGTTCAAGGTGATCTTCGCCGCCGACCAGAGCGCGGCCAACGGCGGCCAGCCCGTCAAGGTCGTCTGAGCCGATGCCCTCCTGCCTCGCCATCTTCGCGCACCCCGACGACGTCGAATACTTCGCCGCCGGGACGATGCTCCAGCTCGCCAAGCGCGGCTGGGACCTCCACTACTTCGACCTCTGCGCCGGCAACGGCGGTTCGGTCCAGATGGACGGTCCGACGACCGCCACCGTGCGTCTCGCCGAAGCCCAAGAGGCCGCCCGCCTCCTCGGGGCGAAGTTCTATCCGCCGGTCGTGAACGACATGACGCTGACCTTCGACATCGAAGTCATGCGCAAGGTGGCCGCGGTCATCCGCCAGTCCCGGGCCGACATCGTGCTCACGCATGCGCTCTCGGACTACATGGAAGACCACATGGCCTGCGCACGCCTGGCGACGTCGGCCGCCTTCACCCACGGGATGCCCAACTTCGATACCGTGCCGCCGGCCCCGACCTACGCGCACGATGTGACGATCTACCACGCCATGCCGCACGGCCTGCGCACGCCGCTCCGCCAGAAGGTCCGCGCCGGCCTTTATGTAGACGTCGCGCCAGTCCAAGATCAGGCCCGGAAGGCCCTCGCGGCCCACGCATCCCAGAAGGATTGGCTGGATAAGAGCCAAGGCATGGACTCCTACCTGCATACGCTCGACAAGATGTCCGCAGAGGTGGGCGCTCTCTCGGGTAAATACGCACTAGCCCAGGGCTGGAGCCGCCATCTCCACCTCGGTTACAGCGCCGCCAATATCGACCCGCTCCGCTCTGCGCTGGGCTCTGACTGCATGGTCGACACTGTCTACGAAGCCGCCCTCGAGAAACCTTTCCCATGACCACCACCCTCTCGCGCCGTCGGTTCTTCCAGCTCGCTGGTCTCGCCACCCTCGCCTTCCCGCTCCGCGGATGGGCCGTGCTCGACACCTCGGGCGGCGACGAGGTCGTCATCATCAACGACATTCACATCACCGGTATCCCCGAGGAGAAGATTCCTGCGAACGCCAAGGACGACGACGACCACCTGCGAGCCACGGTGAAGCAGATCCTCGCGCTACCGAAGAAGCCTGCCGCCGTCATCATTAATGGCGACCTCGCCCTCGCGATCGGTACCGCCGCCGACTACGCCGTCATCCGCGAACTCATTGCTCCGCTCCGTGACGCCGGTATCCCGGTTCACCTCACGCTCGGCAATCATGACGTCCGTGATATCTTCATGGCGGCCTTCCCCGAGATGAAGAGCGCCTCCGCCCTCAAGGAGCATCGCCACAACAGCCTCATCGACCTTCCGTCCACGCGCCTCATCCTACTCGACACCTTGGACCAATCGCCCGGCCCGACCGGCAAGCTCGGTGCGGAGCAGATTGCGTGGATCCTCGCCAAGATTGACGAAGTCCCGACCAAGCAGGTCGTGCTCATTGGACACCACAACCCACAGGTCGGCGGCGACACCAGCCACTACAAGGGCGGCCTCGTCGACACCGCGGACTTCTGGCCCGAGATTGCCAAGCGCGACCAAGTGAAGGCCTATATCCACGGCCACACCCATGAATGGACGCAGGCCATGGAGAACCGCATCCACATCATCAGTACCATCGCCTGCGCCTACGTGTTCAACAAGAACACCAACGCCACCGGCTGGACCTCCGCCCGCTTCAACGCCCACGGCTTCCAGCTGAAGCTCAACACCCTCGAGACTGACCACGCCTGGAACGGCGAGGCCAAGTGGTTCTTCGGACGCCAGCCAGCGCCCAAGAAAACCGCCGCGCCGAAAAAGAAATAAGCGTGCGGCTCATCAAGGAA
The DNA here is from genome assembly GCA_947488485.1 of Opitutia bacterium. The sequence goes on from CANKZO010000310.1 coordinate 2,507, forward strand.
CAGCAATCTCCCGTCTCGGCGAACGAGCTGGTCGCGTGTGAGCAGTTGAGCCAACGTGACTTCGGGTGCGTCTGGCATCACCACCCCGAACACGAGATCTTCTTCCTGCTCCGCGGCGGCACCGAGCGCTGGATTGGCGACAAGATGGCGCCGCTCAAGGCTGGCGAGATTCTGCTCCTCGGCTCCGACCTGCCGCACGACTTCCGCAACGACCGCAAAGGCCGCCAGGCTGGCGTGGAGTGGATTCTCGTGCAATTCCGCCCGAACCTCTTCGGCGAAGAGTGGACGCAACATTCGTCCGTGTCGGCTATCCGCCGACTGCTCGAACGCGCGCGCCTTGGCCTCGAATTCCGCGGCAAGTCCCGCAAGCAGGCCGCTGTAATTCTGCACAAGATGCCCAAGGCCCACGGCCTCAGGCGCATGGCTCTCCTGATCGAGTTCCTCGAACTCGCCGCCAGTTCCGACGAACTCAAGGAAATCGCGACGCCGGGCTTCCATGCGACCGTTGATGCCAACACCTCGGACCGCATTGGGAACGTCGTCGCTCACATCAAGGCCAACCTCGGCAAGCCGCTGTACGTCCCTGAACTCGCCGCGTTGGCTGGCCTCAGCGAAAGCGCCTTCAGCCGCCTGTTCAAGAAGTGCACCGGTCGCTCCGTCCCGCAATATCTCAACGAACTGCGCATCGCCCGGGCCGCACGTCTGCTGGCCGAGACCGATGAGTCCGTGAAGCAGATCGCGCACCAGTGCGGCTACCCGACCGCGGCCTATTTCCATCGCCAGTTCCAGCGTC
>CANKZO010000311.1 GCA_947488485.1 Opitutia bacterium
CCCATGGTTCGATTCGGATGGAGCCAGTCTTCATGCAGCTCGGTCAGGCCGCCGCCATGGCTGCGGGCATCGCCGTCCGCGACAGCCTGGCAGTCCAGGACGTGCCCTATGGCCGCGTCCGCGACCTACTTAAGGAAGCCAACCTGCCCGTCGAGTGGACCGCCCCCGCTAAGTCCAAGAAGGCCAAATAACCCCTTCTGGCTAACGATTAGGACTATTTGTCATTCTTTTTGACAAAGTCCAAAACTCGTTCTTGTTCGTGGTCGATGCGCGACCCGGAAGCCACCCTTCGCCAGCACGACCTGCCCGTCACGGCGCAACGGCTGGCCGTTCTCCGCGCGGTCTCCCTTCATCCGCACGCCACGGCCGACGAGCTGACCGCGAGCGCCTGCGGTGAACTGGGCACGATTTCCCGCCAATCGGTCTATAACGTCCTGAACGTCCTCACGGATAAAGGCATCATCCGCCGCATCCAGCCCGCCGATTCCCCGGCTCGCTACGAAGACCGCATCGGCGACAACCATCACCACCTCGTCTGTCGTTCCTGTGGACGCACCGAAGACGTCTGCTGCGCCGTCGGTGAAGCCCCCTGCCTCAAGGCCCACTCGCACCACGGCTTCAAGATCGACGAAGCCGAAGTGATCTACTGGGGCACCTGCCCCGCCTGCCAAAAGAAGAAACGCTAACTTTCCCCAATACTCCATACTCGATTCTCCATACTCTCCCTAACGCATATGTCCGACATCTCCAAATGCCCTGTGATGGGCCACCTAGCCCCGCAGAACCGCCACACCGCCGCCGCCGCGATGAACAACGGCGACTGGTGGCCGAATCAGCTCAACCTGAACATCCTGCGCCAGAACTCCGCGAAGAGCGATCCGCTCGCCCCGGGCTTCAACTACGCCGAAGAGTTCAAGAAGCTCGACCTCGAAGCCCTGCGCAAGGACCTCGCCGCGCTGATGACCGATTCGCAGGAATGGTGGCCGGCCGACTACGGTCACTACGGCCCCTTCTTCATCCGCATGGCCTGGCATAGCGCCGGCACCTACCGCGTCACCGACGGTCGTGGCGGCGCCGGTTACGGCACACTGCGCTTCGCCCCGCTGAACAGCTGGCCGGACAACGCCAATCTCGACAAAGCCCGTCGCCTCCTCTGGCCCCTCAAGCAGAAGTATGGCCAGAAGATTTCCTGGGCCGACCTCATGGTCCTCACCGGCAACGTCGCCCTCGAGACCATGGGCTTCAAGACCTTCGGCTTCGCCGGCGGTCGTCCTGACGTCTGGGAACCGCAGGAAGACATCTACTGGGGCCCGGAAACCGAGTGGCTTGGCGATAAGCGCTACACCGGCGACCGCCAGCTCGCCGACCCGCTCGGCGCCGTCCAGATGGGCCTGATCTACGTCAATCCCCAAGGCCCCAACGGTAAGCCTGACCCGCTCGCTTCGGCTCGCGACATCCGCGACACCTTCGCGCGCATGGCGATGAACGACGAAGAGACCGTCGCGCTCATCGCCGGGGGTCACACCTTCGGCAAGGCCCACGGTGCCGCCACGCCCGACGGCCACGTCGGTCCGGAACCCGAAGGCGCCGCCCTCGAAGAGATGGGCCTCGGCTGGAAGAACACCTTCGGCAAGGGCAACGGTGTCGACACGATCACGAGCGGCCTCGAAGGCGCCTGGTCCAGCACGCCGACCCGCTGGTCGAACGAATACCTCAAGAACCTCTGGAACTACGAATGGGAACTCACCCAGTCCCCCGCTGGCGCCCACCAGTGGACGCCCAAGAATGGCGCCGCGAAGGACACCGTACCGGACGCGCACGACAAGTCGAAGCGCCACGCGCCGATGATGTTCACGTCCGACATCGCGCTAAAGGTGGACCCGGCTTACGCCAAGATCACCAAGCGCTGGTTGGATAACCCGGCCGAGTTCGCCGATGCCTTCGCCAAGGCCTGGTACAAGCTCACGCACCGCGACATGGGCCCGCACGCCCGCTGCCTCGGACCGCACGTGGCCCCGGCCCAACTCTGGCAGGACCCGGTCCCGTCCGTCGATCACCTCCTCATCGACTCCGCCGACATCGAGTCGCTGAAGAAGACCCTGCTCACTTCCGGCCTCACCACTGCCCAGCTCGTCTCGACCGCTTGGGCTTCCGCCGCGAGCTTCCGTGGCAGCGACAAGCGCGGCGGCGCCAACGGCGCCCGCATCCGCCTCGCCCCACAGAAGGATTGGGAAGTCAACCAGCCCGTCGAACTCGCCAAGGTCCTCGCCGTCCTCGAGAAGGTGCAGGCGATCTTCAACGCCGCCCAGACCGCCGGCAAGAAGGTCTCCCTCGCCGACCTGATCGTGCTCGGTGGTTGCGCTGCCGTCGAAGCCGCCGCCGCCAAGGCCGGCTTGCCAACCAAAGTGCCCTTCCACCCCGGTCGCACCGACGCCACTCAAGCGATGACCGACGCCGAATCTGTCGCGCTCCTGGAGCTGAAGTATGATGGCTTCCGCAACTACCTCGGACGCAAGCTCGACCGCCCCGCCGCGGAGAACCTCGTCGACCGCGCCCAGCTCCTCACGCTCACGCCTCCCGAGATGACCGTACTCGTCGGCGGTATGCGCGTGCTCGAAACGACGGTGCTCTTCCCGGGCCTCGGCGTGCTGACCAAGCAGCCCGGTGCCCTGACCAACGACTTCTTCGTCCACCTCCTCGACCAGTCCGTGGTCTGGGAGAAGGCCAAGATCTGCGAGCACTTCTTCGAAGGCCGCGACAGCAAGACCGGCCAGGTTAAGTGGAACGCGACCGCCGTCGACCTCGTCTTCGGCTCCAACTCGCAGCTCCGCGCCCTGTCCGAGGTCTACGCCAGCGCCGACGGCAAGACGAAGCTCGTCCATGATTTCGTCGCCGCCTGGACGAAGGTCATGAACCTCGACCGCTTCGACCTCGCCAAGAAGTAAGCCCCGCCTCCCCCTCACGGCCCTCAGGCTCGCCAGATTCGTCTGGCGGGCCTTTTTGTTGGGCGGCCTGCAAGTCCGTGAGATTAAACTTCATTACGACAAGAAACATGAGAGGATGACGCCGTCTTCACCCTGATGCGCCCCACCCTTTCATTGCTCCTCGCCCTGCTCTGTGCGCCGCTGGCCTTGAACGCCCAGCCGACGCCTAAGACCTCGACGGTCCGCGACCACCTCTGGCTGTTCGCCTGCCCGCCGGGCGGTGACGCCGAGTATCTGGAAAACGCCGGCGTCCGCGGCGGATCCCGCATGACTCCCGT
>CANKZO010000312.1 GCA_947488485.1 Opitutia bacterium
GGCTGCTCTCGCCTCGTTCGAGCGGCATCAACGGCCAAGGCATCGTGGTCGACGCCGGCATGGGCTGGAACTTCTTCGACGAAGAACTCGTGGCCGCTTCTTCCCGCCTTCCCGGATCGTGATCTTTAAGCGTACCGTCCTGTCCGGCCTCGTCGCCGAACTGCCTCCTGAGGTCTGGACCTCCGATGAGGTCGAACGCCGTCTGGCGCCCCTTTACGGCCGCCTGAAGCTACCGGAGGGCCGTCTTGAGCTGATGACGGGCATCCGTGAGCGTCGCTTCTGGCCGCAGGCAATCCGCCCGTCCGCGGCTTCCGCGTTGGCGGGCCGTCGTGCGATGCAGGCTGCTGGAGTCGGCCCCGCCGACATCGATTTACTGATTCATTCGTCAGTGTGTCGCGATCGCCTCGAGCCTTCGACCGCCGCCTACGTCCACGGTCTGCTCGGTCTCGGCCCGCAGGCGCAAATCCTCGACGTCTCCAACGCCTGCCTGGGCTTCCTTAACGCGGTCGTGCTCGCCGCGGGCATGGTGGAGTCCGGCCAGATTCGCCGCGCGCTCGTCTGCTCGGGTGAAGATGGTCGTCCGCTCGTTGAGCGCACGATCCGCATGCTGAACGAAGATCTCTCGCTGACGCGTGAGACGATTAAGCCTTACTTTGCGAACCTGACCATCGGTGCGGGCGGCGCGGCCGCGGTCATCTGCCGTGATGATCTCGCCGGGCCTGGCTCAATCCGTCTCTTGGGCGGTGCCGCCGAGACCGATTCTTCCGCCAACGGACTTTGCGAAGGCGATACGTCGTCTGCCGAACTCGATATGCGCACGGACTCCGAAGCGTTGCTCGCCGCGGGCGTGGCGCTGGCCCAACGCTGCTGGGGTCGTTTCAAGGGCGTGACGGGATGGGACGAATCCACGCCACATCGCGTGGTGACGCACCAGGTTGGTCGACGTCACTCGTCGTTGCTCTTCGAGAAGCTCGGCCTCGATCCCACCAAGGACTACCAAAGCTTCGATCGCCTCGGCAACGTCGGCTCGGTCTCCGTACCCGCCACGCTGGCGCTCGGACTTGCCGAAGGCCGCATCAAGGCCGGCGACCGCGTGGCGTTGCTGGGTATCGGCAGCGGTCTCGCCAGTATGATGCTGGCCGTCGAATGCCAATGAGCACCGTCTCGCTTTCTCCTGCAGTGCAGGCGCTCTATCCGTTCGCGCCGAAGGATTTTGCCGCGCTCTCGGGTCGGATGAACTATGTCGATCACGGCCCGCGCGACGGCCGCCCGGTGCTTTTACTGCACGGCAATCCGTCGTGGTCGTTCCTCTGGCGCGACCTCATTCTAAAACTCGCCGCTCAGGGTCGACGCGTGATTGCGCCCGACCATGTTGGCATGGGCCTGTCTGCCCGTCCTGATCGTTTCCTGCATCTCGCTGACCGCATCGCCGACGTCGAATCCCTCATCGCTCATCTCGGGCTCAAGGAGTTTGACTTAGGCGTCCACGATTGGGGTGGCGCCATCGGTTTCGGCGTCGCCGGTCGCCGACCGGAAAGGGTAGGGAAGATTCTCGTCACTAATACGGGAGCTTTCCTCTCCGAACGCATCCCAGCCCGCATCGCCCTTTGCCGAGCCCCTTTGATTGGCCGCTTCATCGTCCAAGGCCTGAACGGCTTCGCTTGGCCGGCGACCTGGATGTCCGTCGAGAAGCCCCTCAGCCCCGCCGCCAAGGCCGGTTTCCTTGCCCCTTACGGGTCAATCTCGGTCCGCAGGGCGGTGGCCGACTTCGTGGCCGACATCCCGATGGAGGCCGAACACCCCACCCGGCCCGTCTTAGCCGCCGTGGAGGCCTCTTTGGAGGGCTTAAAGGGCAAGCCCATGCTCCTTTGCTGGGGAATGCGCGACTTCTGCTTCGACCGCTCCTTTCTGGAAGGCTTTATCGCCCGTTTCCCGGCCGCCGGGCAGCTTCTTTTCGCCGACGCTGGACACTACGTCCTCGAAGACGCCGGCGAAGCGGCGCTCGGTCCGATCGCCGCCTTTTTTGGGCCAGCTTGAGGGTCTGATTTTAGGCCTGCCTCTGAGGGGCGGAACAGGGCTGTGGATAACGTGTGAACAACGGTTTCTAACACCCCCTATAAGTTTCCGTAAGGAGTTGATTGGTAGTCATTTCTGGTCGCCTAAAAACATTCACGAACGGGGTGTTTCCTGTTGCAGATACCCCTGTGAAAAACAGCATGAAAAGACCCCTCCTTCGGGCGGGAAAATATCATTTTTTTACACACCTAAACATGAGCGAAAATTCCGAGAAAAACCCGAACCGCGGCAAGCACGCCGGCAACGAAAGTTACGGCGCGGCCGACATCAAACGACTCAAAGGCCTCAAGGCCGTGCGCGAACGACCCGGTATGTATATCGGCGATACGAACGAGACGGGCCTCCACCACTGCGTGTATGAGATTGTCGACAACTCGATCGACGAAGCGCTCGCCGGATATTGCAAGAGCATCAAGGTCGAGATCCATGCGGACGGCTCGCTGTCCGTCGAGGACGATGGTCGCGGTATTCCCGTCGCGATGCACCCGGAAGAAAAGATTCCGACGCTCGAGCTCGTACTCACCAACCTGCACGCTGGCGGTAAGTTCGATAAGGGCGCCTACCAGGTGTCCGGCGGCTTGAACGGCGTCGGTGCGAAGTGCGTCAACGCTCTCTCCGACAGCTTCATCGCAGAAGTGAGCCGCGAAGGCGAAGTCCACCAGATGAAGTTCAGCCGTGGTGAAGTCACGCAGTCGATCAAGGTCATCGGTAAGACGAAGCGCACCGGTACGAAGATCACCTTCCATCCGGATCCGGAAATCTTCGTCGCCACCCAGGAGTTTAAGTACGACACGATCGTCCGCCGCATGCGCGAATTAGCGTTCCTCGTTCCCGGTATCACAGTCGATATGAAGGATCATCGTTCCAATCGTTCCGACAAGTTCGAGTTCAAGGACGGCATCGCCGAGTACGTCTCCTTCCTTAATGCCAATGAGGAGCGCCTCTTCGATAAGCCAATCCTCATCGCTGCCGAAGTCGACTTCACTGACCTCGCCAACCCGCGCGTCATGGCCGACGGCGAGAAGCCCACGCCCGGCATGCGCCGCATGACCCTCGATGTCGCCCTGCAGTATAACGACCGCTACGACGAGATGGTCTTCTGCTACGCCAACCTTATCAACCAGCCCGAAGGTGGTACGCACCTCTCCGGCTTCCGTTCCGCGCTCACCCGCGTGATCAATCAC
>CANKZO010000313.1 GCA_947488485.1 Opitutia bacterium
CACAGGAAAGCCGCCCGACAAGGGAGACTTTCCGGTGGACGACTTAGCGGGCGTGACGGACGTCCTCGCCGGAGAGGAGGAAGATGACCTGTTCCGCGATATTCTTGGAATGGTCGCCGATGCGCTCGAGGGCCTTGGAAATAAAGATCAGCTCGACGTGGGAGGCAGACACCTTGGCGGAGTCGCCAGCCTTACCGAAGAGCTCCTCGTAATTCTTGCGATTAAGGGCGTCGATTTCCGCGTCACGCTCCAGGACTAGGCGGGCCTTCGCGATGTCGCCTTCGATGAAGCTGTCGAGCGCCAGGCGCAGGACTTCACAGGCAATGATGCCTTCAGCCGGGACGTGCAGGAGGTTCTTCAGAGGGCCGCGTTCAGAGATGACCATCGCACGTTTGGCGATGACCGAAGCCTCGTCGGCGATACGCTCGAGGTCATGGCCAATGTCGCGGGCAGCTAGCAGTAGACGGACGTCGCTGCCCATCGGACCAAAGAGGGTCAGGTACCGCATGATTTCACGGTCGACGCGCTTCTCGAGCTCGTCGACACGGTCATCCATACCGCGAACCTGCAGGGCGAGGGAGTCGTCGCCAGTCTCGACGGCACGGAGCACCAGACGGGTCATGTCGAGTGAACGCTCGCCCATCAGGATCAGATCGTCCCGGAGTTGGCGGAGTTCGTCGTGGAAGAAGCGTTGCATATTGGTATTTGTTAAAGGTTCAACCGAAACGGCCCGAGATGTAGGCCTCGGTCTGGGCCTGCGACGGATTCATGAAGATCTTCTCGGTGGTGTCGTATTCGATCTGCTTGCCGAGATAGAAGAAGGCCGTGCGATCAGACACACGGGCAGCCTGCTGCATGGAGTGGGTCACAATCACGATCGTGAACTGCTCCTTGAGCTCGTGGATGAGTTCCTCGATCTTGCCGGTGGCGATGGGGTCGAGGGCCGAGCAAGGCTCGTCCATCAGCAGGATCTCAGGGCGGTTGGCGATGGCGCGGGCAATGCACAGACGCTGCATCTGGCCGCCGGACAGGCCGAGGGCGCTGTCGTCGAGGCGGTCCTTCACTTCATCCCAGAGCGCGGCCTTACGGAGCGAGGTCTCGCAGGCTTCCTCAAGGACGGCGCGGTCGCGGACGCCGACCACGCGGAGGGCGTAGACAACATTCTCAAAGACGGACTTAGGAAAAGGGTTGGATTTCTGGAAGACCATGCCCACGCGACGGCGGAGGGAGATGACCTCCAAGCCGGGGTCGTAGATCGAACGTCCGTTGATGGTGATATCCCCTTCGTGACTGATGCCATCGACGAGATCGTTCATACGGTTCAGGTTGCGCAGGAGCGTGGACTTGCCACAGCCGGAAGGACCGATGAAGGCGACCACCTGGCGCTCCGGGATGTCGAGCGAGATGGCGTCGAGGGCCTTCTTCTGGCCATACCAGAAACCGTAATCCTTGATGGTGATATAGTCCTTGCGGCCTTCGCGTTCGGTGGCGGGGCGGACCTTGATGCGTGAGGAGGAGGGAGGGTTCATGATTTGGGGCATGAGGTAGTTTGTTTTTAGAAGGAGGCGCCCTTGAAGCGAGCGCGAAGGCGGTTGCGGATCGTGATTGCGCCGATGTTTAAGCAGACGACCAGGAAGATGAGCAGGAGTGTGGTGGCGAAAACCATCGGGCGGGCCGCGTCCGAGTCCGGCGACTGGAAGCCGAGGTCATACACGTGGAAGCCGAGGTGCATGAACTTGCGATCCATGTGCAGAAACGGTGCGGTGCCATCGAACGGCAGGGTCGGGGCGAGCTTCACCACGCCCACGAGCATCAGCGGAGCGACCTCCCCTGCCCCACGGGCCATGGCGAGGATAACGCCGGTCAAGATGCCCGGAGCGGAAGCCGGAAGCAGGATGTCGCGGATCGTCTGCCACTTTGAGGCACCCGTAGCGAGGGAAGCCTCGCGCATACCACGGGGGACGGCGGCCAAGGCTTCTTCGGTGGCAACGATCACTACCGGGAGGGTCATTAAGGCGAGCGTGAGAGAGCACCAGAGGAGGCCACCGGTACCGAAGACCGGGGTGTTGTTATTATACTTCAGCTGGTCAGCGAAGAAGAGCTGGTCGATCGAGCCTCCGAGGACGTAGACAAAGAAACCGAGACCGAAGACGCCGAAGACAATGGAAGGCACCCCGGCGAGGTTATTGACGCTGATGCGCACGATACGCAGGACAGGACCATTCTGGGCGTACTCGCGAAGATAGATGGCGGTGATGACGCCGAAGGGCGTGACCATCAGGCTCATGAACACCGTCATCACGAGCGTACCGAAGATGGCCGGCATCAGGCCACCTTCGGTATTAGCCTCACGAGGCTCGTGGAAAACGAACTCGCCGAGACGGGAGAAGAAGAGCTGCACGCGACCCCACGTGTCGAGACGGTTCGGGAACCAGCCGCGGATGACTTGGGTGAGCGGGACGATAACCTCCCGACCCGCGGAATCCTTAGAGACCAGCGAGGCAACGGCACCACCCTCGACGACCTTCTTGGCTTCGACCTGCAGGGTAGCGAAACGTTCTTCCAGTCCGGCAATTTGGCGGCGGAGATCGATGATCTCATCGGCCAGCTTCAGATCCTCAGCACGACGTAGGGCCACGCGGGCCTCATCCATCTCACTGTTCACGTCGCCAATCCGATGACGGGTGATCTCAATGAGCTTCTCACGGACGGCGGAAGCCGCGGCGACCTCGGCCTGGAAGGCGGGCTCGAAGGCGGAGTCGGTGACGGGGATAACTTTGCCGTCGGACTTGCGCAGAGTGAGCGGACGCACGAAGGCCGGGCCATTCTCAACGCGCTCCAAGCCGAGTACGTCGGCGGGGAAGGTCTCGGACTTGATCTTGGCTTCGTCGACCCAGAGGTAGGAATTGCCATTCAGTTCACGGAGGCCGACCTGATACTGGAGCTCGTAACGGGGATTGTCGGCGGGCGAGCCGGCGCGGATGCGGCGCTGGGCGAGCTGACCGATGATCGTGCGTCCGTCGTCGACCTGTGCCACCGGGACCTGCGGGGCCCAGAAGACCGTGACCCCGTTAAAGATGACCAGCGAGAGCAGGCCGATGACCATGCCAAGGCCGATGATCAGACCGAGGCCGGTGAACCAGACCCAAGGTTCGCCGCGAGGCGTGCTGCTATCAGAAGAGGAGGCCATAACTTAGACGACTTTGTAGCGCTCACGCAGGCGCTGGCGGAGGATTTCCGCGAGGGTGTTGATCACGAAG
>CANKZO010000314.1 GCA_947488485.1 Opitutia bacterium
CCGTCCAAGCCGTTCTTCGCCTATGTGCCGCTGAACGCCCCGCACACGCCGATCGTGCCGACCAAGGAGTTCCAAGGTTCCAGCGGCATCAGCCCTTACGCCGACTTCGTGAAACAGGTCGACCATGACGTCGGTCGCCTGCTGGCTTCGCTGGACAAGCAGGGCCTGGCGGAGAATACGTTGGTGATCTTCACCGCGGACAACGGTTGCTCGCCTGCGGCCGATATCCCCCTGCTGCAGAAGGCGGGCCACGAGCCCAATCATATCTTCCGCGGCCATAAGGCCGACCTCTACGAAGGCGGCCACCGCGTGCCGTTCCTCGTGCGCTGGCCCGCCAAGGTGAAGCCCGCCGTGTCCGCGGCGCTGATCGGACAGTTCGACTTCCTCGCCACCTTCGCCGAGATCACTGGCGCGACGGTGCCGGCCGGCATGGGCGAAGACAGCGTGAGTTTCCTGCCGGTCCTGCTCGGGGCCAAAGACTCCGTCCGCCAGGGCATCGTGAGCCAGTCGATCAACGGGAGCTTCGCGATTCGCGAGGGTAATTGGAAACTGCTCCTCAGCGCCGGTTCTGCCGGCTGGAGTTCGCCTAAGCCCGGACCCGAAGAGGCGGGCCTGCCGCCGGTGCAGCTGTACGACCTTTCGAAAGACCCCGGTGAACGTAAGAACCTTCAGGCCGAGTTCCCTGAGCGGGTCGCGGCGATGAAGGCCGAGCTGGAGAAGCTTATCGCCCGCGGACGGAGCACGCCGGGTCCGGACCTCGCGAACGATGTCCCCGTGCAGCTCATCAAGAAGAGCCCGGCCGGTAAGGCCAAGGCGAAGAAGAAATGAGGGCCTTGCTCGCCATCGGTCTGCTCACGGCTTCGGCCTATGGGGCTAGCACCAAGGTCCCGGAGGGGGTCAAGGTGGTGCGTGATCTCGAATACGCGCAGGTCAAGGGGGTCAGCCTCAAGTTGGATCTCTACCGTCCGTCGGCCATGCCCTCGGCGCCCATGCCCTTGGTCATCTGGGTGCATGGCGGAGGCTGGCGCAACGGTTCCAAGACGAATTGTCCTGCCGCTTGGTTGGCGACCAAAGGGTACGCCGTCGCCAGTCTGGATTTCCGGCTATTGCCCGAGCATCCGTGGCCGGCGCAGATCGAGGATCCGATCGCGGCGCTCCGCTGGCTGCGCCAAGAGTCCGGAAAATACGGCTATGACGCGTCGCGCTCCGCCGCGATGGGCGGATCTTCGGGCGGTCATGTGGTGGCCCTTTGGGGCACCCTGCCTTTACCCGCGGAAGACAAGGTGAAGGCCGTGGTGGACCTGTATGGTCCGACCGATCTCCTGACCATGCCTCCGAACGTGCTCTCGGAAAAGCGCACGCGCGCCGATCTCGCCAAAGCCAATGGTGCCTTGTTGCTCGGTGGCGTGGTGATGGACCAGCCGGAGAAGGCCAGGGCCGTCAGCGCCTTGCACCAGGTTTCCAAGGACGACGCCTCTTTCCTGATCATGCATGGTATGGACGATCCTGGCGTGCCGGTCGATCAGAGCGAACGCCTGCACGCGGCGCTCAAGGCGGCCGGCGTGGAGTCGACCCTGAAGCTGATTCCCGGCGCCGGACACGGCGGCAAGGAGTTCGACTCACCGGAGTCGAGGGCGCTGATCCAGGCTTTCCTGGACCGGCATCTGCAGCGATAGCAGCGGACGCGGGTGTTTACTTGGCCTTAGTCAGCCGTATGCTTCGGCCATGGAAAGCCCCCTCCGCCTAGCCCTGATCCTTTCGCTTTTCGCTGCGAGTGGCCTCGCCGCCCCCTTCGATCCGGCGCCCTTTGATGTTCCGGCTAACCGGATCGCGCTGACGATGGCGCCGTCGCCGGATAATCCTCGGAACTCCGAGGGCGCCTTCGCGACCCTGCGCTCTGGCCGGATCATCTTCTGCTACACGGCATATTACGGAGGGAAGGGCAGCGACCATGACCCGGCCCGGATCGCCCAGATTCATTCGGACGACCAAGGCCTGACCTGGAGCGCGCCGAAGACCATCGTCGAAAACGAGGGCCGCTATAACGTGATGAGCGTGTCGTTGCTCCGCTCGGCCAGCGGCAAACTACACATGGTCTATCTCGTGAAGAACGACTGGCTCGATTGCCGACCATACTTGCGGACCTCGGGAGACGACGGCGCGACCTGGTCTGCGCCTAAGCTGATCCTGACGGCCCCCGGCTACTTCGTCGTCAACAACGACCGGCTCATCCAGACCGCCAAGGGACGGTTGCTCCTGCCGGTGGCGTTCCATCGCTCGCGCGGCCAGGACCCGCTCAGCAGCCGTTCCTTCGACGCGCGGGCCATGGCGCTCTGGATCTATTCCGACGACGACGGCCAGAAGTGGCAGGAGGCCGCGAACTGGTGGGCGATGCCGGTCCGCTCGGGCAGCGGTCTGCAGGAGCCCGGCGTGGTCGAGCGGGCCGATGGTTCGCTGTTCTCGTGGGCGCGGACGGATGCCGGCAGCCAGTATGGTTTCGACTCCCAAGACGGAGGTAAGAGCTGGAGCGCGCCGACGCCGACCACGCTCGCCTCGCCGGTTTCACCCGCGAGCATCAAACGTATCCCCGGATCGGACGAGCTTCTGGCCGTGTTCAACGACCACTCGGGGCGGTTCCCGTTCCCGAAGGGTAAGCGGAGCCCGCTGGTCGCCGCGATTTCGAAGGACGGCGGCGCCACCTGGGGGCGGCCCAAGCTCCTCGAAGGCGACCCCGACGGATGGTATTGTTACACGGCCATCCACTTCGTCGGCGACGACGTGCTATTCGCGTATTGCGCCGGCGACAGCGCGAAGAAGACCTACCTCAACGTCCTCCGGGTCAGGAAGACGTCGCTAGCTTGGTTACGCGCGGAATGATCAGTCGGCCAGCTGAGCGATCAGCTTGAGCGTCTCGGTCGGCGACTGGTGCGTCTTCGCGGCGTTGTGCAGGCCGGGAGGCAGGACGTCGACGGCCATGGCCTTGAGTTCTTCGAGGCGGGCGCAGAGCTTGTCGAGGCAGGCGTCGGTCTGTTGCGCGTCGGCCCAGACGTCGTAGATGGTCACCATCTCGCCGGGCTTGTCGCCGTCGATCTCGCCTTCGCCGACCTCGTAGTCGCAGTCGAGGAGCTCGTCCCAGAAGTTGGCGTCGAGGTCGAGGGCGTCCTCGAGCTCATAGAGGCGGATGCCGTTCATCCATTCGTTGAGGAGCGTGAAGGCCTCGCGATGGGCGGGCAGGACTTCGGTGAA
>CANKZO010000315.1 GCA_947488485.1 Opitutia bacterium
AATCTGGTAGAGATGATGGGGGAGCTCAAATAATCCTTGGGGGATTATTTGAGAGTATGGAGTATTGAGTATGGAGTATAGGGAGAGGCAGAACTCAAAGGGGGCAGCATAGGGAGACCGGATAGTTTGCTGGGGTTACCATGGTAGGGGCGTGCGGCCCGCACGCCCACGGATGACCGGGCCGGTCATCCCTACCTAAGGCAGCGGATGCCACGCAGTGGCGCCCCTACCTTTATTAAGATAGCGGATGCGATGTCATCGCATCCCTACCAGTTAGGATACGCGCTGGTAGGCCCAGAAGAGGCCGGCGAGGGCGATCAGGGTGGAGGCGGGGATGACGACCCAGCCGCGGTACTTTTCCTCGTCCTTGATCCAGAAGGTGGCGGCGATGGCCAGGCCGATGACGGCGAGCTGACCGAATTCTACCCCGAGGTTGAAGCCGAGGAGGGAGCTGACGATGGAGCCGGAGGGGATGCGCTCGTCGATGAGGCGTTGAGCGAAGCCGAGTCCGTGGATAAGACCGAAGACGAAGACCAAGATAATACGGAATTTACCGTAGGTCGGGCGGAAGATGTTTTCCAGGGCGATGACCGCGATGGAGGCCGCGATGATCGGCTCGACGATGTCAGCCGGGGCGGAGACGTAGCCTAAGGTAGCCAGGGCGAGGGTGACAGTGTGGGCGGCCGTGAAGGTTGTGACCTGAATCAGGGTCGGCTTCCAGGCGCGGCAGAGCAGGAAGAGACCGAGGACAAAGAGAATGTGGTCGAGTCCTTCCGGGAGGATGTGTTCGAAGCCCTGTTTGAAGTAACTCGTGAAGTTCGACCAAGCCCCGGATTCGGTCGAGTGAGTGCCGACGCTGCCTGGGGTCGGGCCGGTCGGAGGTTTGGCCGCGAGGCCGGTCAGGTCGAAGGTGAAGCTCGTCTCTCCTGGGAACATGACCATGAACCGAGGGTGTTCTTTGCCGTCGACGGAGTTCGTGAAGACCGTGGCGACCTTGTGGCCGGGGAGGGAGCGAACTTTCCAACCCGTGACTCCGGCCGGAATCTTGGTCTTCCATTTTCCGCGGGCGACCACGGCATCGTCCATCTTCATCAGCGGCTTGCCGGTCTCGGCGACGAAGTCCCAGGTGAAGTCCGGCTGCACGCGCCCGATCGGCTCGAGCGTGAACTCGAGATAGGTAGCGACGAAGGCTTTGGTCTGTTTGAGGAGCTCTTCCTTTTGGGCGGAGGTGTAAGTCAGGAACTCTTTCTGCTCCAGGGACAGGGCCATCTTGGGGCTCTCCGACCAGTTGCGGGGGTTGATTTCGATGGAAATCTCGGCCTCCCCGCCGGTCTGGAAGGCGCCCCGGACCGGGATGTCGGGGATCGAATGGGCGGCTAAGACCGCGGAAAACAGCCCAAGAAAGGCCGTAAACAGGGGGCGGAGCAGGGGAGCGGACCTGAGCATGGCGTAACATGGTTCGGTGACTTTGGGGTTTCAACCCCGATTGTGGTTTGCCACCTGCAACTTTTGGGGGATTGTTGGGGTTCTATCCCCGTACACATACCATGAAGAACATCCTCAGCATCCTCACCGTTCTTGCTCTCGCTGCCGCCGCTCAGGCTGGTTGCGGCGCCAAGATCTCCTCCAAGGGCACCGTCAAGTCCTACGATTCCGAAAAGAAGGAACTCGTTGTGACCGTCGCCGGCTCTGACACCACCTACACCCTCACCCCTGAAACCGAAGGCGCTGACAAGGCTGCCGACCTCAAGGGCAAGAACGTCGAAGTCAACGTCGACAAGCACGTGAAGAGCAAGGTCCTCTCCGTCGCCGTCGCCGCTGCTGGCGAAGAGAAGAAGGAAGAGAAGAAGAAGGGCGACAAGAAGAAGAAGACCGAAAAGAAGGCCTAATCGGCTTTCTCTTCAGGAACCGGGTAACCGGGACCTCAACGACCCGTCACGAGAGTGGCGGGTTTTTTTGTGCCGCGCGGCCAGAGGCCAGAGAAGTGCAAAGGTGCAAATCGGCCTGCGGCCTGTGCAAAGGTGCAAAAGTGAGATGTGAGAGTATCGAGTATGGAGTATTGAGTATAGGGAGAGGCAGAACTCAAAGGGGGCAGCATAGGGGAACCGGATGATTGGCTGGGGGCACACATCTTCGGGTCTCGGGTCTCGGCGGTCGGGTATCGGGCACAGGTTATCGGGTTCAGCTACGGGTGCGGGCCCTGAACCTGTACCAGGTGCCGAACACCTGAACCTGGGATCTGAAGGCTGAGACCCGGGACCTGAGAATTGGTATCGTCCGTGTTTAATATTCTTATGACTCGGTCGCTCAGGATAAGCGGGACGTATGCATAGGCTGTTTAGCCTAGTCGCGAACAAATGGGTGCGAGGGGCTGTCTTAGAGATACATTACCCGCCATGAACTACTCATCACTTGTACCGGTGTTGCAGATAGTGTTAATCACGGTGCTGGCGTTGATCGAAGTCGCGCCAGCCCGAACCGGTGACAAGCCGGTGAGTCAGGAACGCCTCGAGCTGAAGGAAATCAAGCTCGGTGCGAGAGTCGTTGATGACCGCGTCCTCGGCCGCGCGCCCAAGGTTAGGCTGCTCGTCTCGAGCCGCGCGCTCGGCGAGCACGGGTATTCGTCGAAGTTGCATTTGAATTCGGAATAATCCGCGAAGCGGATTATTCCGAATGGGGGAACTGCTGGCATGGTGAACTGCTGCTAAGCAAGCGCGACGTTGTCGCGAGATGGACATGTGGGCACGGGGACAAGGGGCACACGTCAGAGGCCCAGAGGCTCAGAGGCTCGGTTGAACAGAAAAACATCTTCGGGTCTCAGGTCTCGGCAATCGGGTATCAGGTACGGGTTGTCAGGTTCGGGTACGGGTGCGGGCCCTGAACCTGCACCAGGTGCTGAACACCTGAACCTGATACCTGAAGGCTGAGACCCGGGACCTGAGAATATCTGCTTAAATGAATCAGCCTGCGCACGCCGTTCCTGCCAAATACCCGGTCGTCCACGCATTCTGGAAATTGAAGCCGCCGGTGATGCCGTCGATATCGAGGACTTCACCCGCGAAGTGCAGCCCAGGTGTTTTGCGACTTTCCATGGTCTTGAAGTCGACCTCGGACAGTTTCACGCCGCCGCAGGTGACGAACTCGTCCTTGAACATGCTCTTACCGTCGACCTTGAACTCCGCGGCGGTGAGCTGGGTGGCGAGGGCTTGGAGCGAGGGGTTGCTGACGTGGGCCCAGGGCGTGG
>CANKZO010000316.1 GCA_947488485.1 Opitutia bacterium
GCGCGGCCATCGCATGGAGGTGCGACGCGTCGCCGAGGCGCGTCGTCACGATCGCCTCGCGGCGCGTGGAGTGCCAGCCGCGGAAGCTCGCGCCGCCCAGATTGAGGTAGGGCGTGAGCTCGGCGGTCAGTGCGGCGGGGACGGGCGGGACGCCTTCGGCGACGATGTTGGGCGGCACGGCGGCCAGGCCGACGGCGACGAGCAGGCAAAAGCAGACGGAGAGCAGGGAGGGGCGGCCCATGTCCTATCTTTATTATGATAAGCCGGGGGCAGTCGAACCTGATATGTGGCTCGACCTCTTTCCACCGCGCGTTACCTCAATCGCATGCCCCGCTTCCTGCTTCTCGCCGCCCTGCTGCCCCTCGCCCTCGCGGCCGCCCCCGAACCCTTTCCGGTGAGCCCGACCGTCGCCGCTGTGCCGCACCCGGCCGCCGATGCCCCGGGCTTCGCCCCGCTCTTCAACGGCAAGGATCTCGCCGGTTGGAAGACCAAGGGTAACTGGGTCTACGACACGGACGGCACCGTCACGCTGAAGCCGCGTCCGGGGGAAACGGGCTGGAAGCGTTTCGACGCCTATATCTTCACCGAGCGCAAGTATCGCGACTTCGTCCTCGACCTCGAATTCAAGATCGAGCCTACCGGCAACTCCGGCGTCTTCTTCTGCGTCGCCGATCCGCTCGATCCCGTGGCCAAGGGCATCGAGCTACAGATTCTCGATACCTTTGGCCTCGCGAAGCCAGGCCATCATGACTGCGGTGGCATCATCCGCGCGATGGCGGCTTCGAAGAATATGGTGAAGGCGCCCGGTGAGTGGAATCGCTACACGCTCACGCTTAAGGACCGCCACGTGACGGTAGACTTCAATGGTGAGCGCACGATTGTCCTTAATCTGGCCACCTCGCCGATGAAGGACCGTCCGGTTGACGGACATATCGGTTTTCAGGATGAGGCGAAGCACGTCTGGTACCGCAACGTCCGGATTAAGGAGCTACGCTAATCAGCGTCGCATCCAGCGACGCGCGCCCAGCCAGAGCAGCGCTGGTACCACGACGCTGAGCGCGAGCGCCCAGGCCGGCTGGTTTTGCCCTAGTGCACCGATTGCAGCGAAGACGAAGCCCATCGGCAAACTGCCGCAGAGTACCGCGAGGAGGAAGGTGCGGAAGGGCATGCGGTTCAGGCCGGCCAGGCAGGCGACCGCTTCGGGCAGGATGGGGAGGCAGCGTGAGCAAGCGACGAGCCAGGCGCCGCCGGTCGCGAAAAAGTTTTCACCTTCGCGCAGGCCAGCTTCTCCAGCGATGCGTATGGCGAGCGGACGGCCGAGCCAGCGGCTGAGGCCGTAAGCGATCAGGCCGGCGAGCGCCGAACCGGTCGCCGCATAGAGCCCGCCGATGAGCGGACCATAGGTCAGGCCCAGTGCCGACATCACGAGTGTGCTCGGGATGGGCAGGAGGATGTCCGCGACGAGTAGGCCGATGCCAGCGACGCCCGCGCCGGCGCCATAACTGGCCATCCAGGCACGCGCGCCTTGGACGGAGAACGCCGTCTCCAGCGCGTCGCCCCAAATCATAAACGGGATGATTGTCCCGGCGAGTAGGACGACGACGGAGACGATCAGCGCGCGTGATCCGAGCAACGCCTTCATGCCGGGCCGCGCAATTGGTTCCAAGGGGCCTCACCGCTCACGTCGACCATGAAGGGCCCCTTGCTCGCGCCGGGCGTAGATCATCTCCTCGAGCTCGGGGTGCGTGTGGAAGGCGTGGCCTTCGCCCGCCGGTAGGGTCGCTTCGCAGACCTGCAGGTCCTTGGCTCCGGTCAGTTCGGGCCGGGTCAGCCAGTAATTGGTGCGCCCTTTATACTCTTCCTTGATAGCCTCGGCCTTGGTCACGAAACGCAGGGGTTTACTCATACAGGTTCCTATGCCAGCTGGTCGCATGTGAGCAAGCCAGAGGGGGCGGTCATTGACAGGGGGGAACCCAGAGACGAAATGGAGGTCCCCCAAGATACCCCCCATGAAACGCACCCTATCCCTCCTCCTCGGGCTTTCCTTGTTCGCCGCGACTTCCGTCGTCGCCCAGGAAGCTAAAAAAGACGCCCCTAAGAAGGCCGCCGCTCCGGCCGTGAAATTGGCGGCCCAGCTGCCCGACGTCGCCGCTCCGAAGTTCGACGGTAAGACCGGCGAGATCCAGACTGGCTTCGCTAATTCCCATAAATCTTTCGTCGCCATCGCCCAGAAGGGCGAAGCGCAGGTCGTGTTCATCGGTGACTCCATCACCGCGGGCTGGAACGGCCAGAAGGCTCTCTTCGAAAAAGAATACGGACAGTATAAGGCCGCCAACTTCGGTATCGGTGGCGACCAGGTCCAGCACGTCCTCTGGCGCGTCGAAAATGGCGAGTTCGAAGGCATCAAGCCCAAGGCCGTCGTCCTGATGATTGGCACCAACAACGCTGGCAACCCGGCGCACACGCCGGAGCTGATCGCCAACGGCATCAAGAAAATTATCGCCGCCATCCATCAGCGTTCGCCTGACACAAAGGTGCTCCTCCTCGCGGTCTTCCCCCGTGCGGCCAAGCCGACCGACGCGCCTCGCGTGAAGAACAGCCAGGTCAATGCGATCATCGCCAAGTTCGACGACGGCAAGAAGGTCCACTTCTTCGACATCGGAGCCAAGTTCCTGACCGCTGACGGCACCCTGGAGAAGTCGGTCATGCCTGACCTGCTGCATCTGAACGCCGCCAGCTACCAGATCGAAGCTGACGCGATCCGCGAGAAGCTTGCTTCGCTCGTCAAATAAGCCGTCCAGCGGTTGAATCAATAGGCCGGTCCTCGTCGAGGGCCGGCCTTTTTTGCGCCGCCCTTACTTGCCCCAGCCGGCTGGGAGGTTCGGGAGCGTCGCCGACAGAATCTCGTGGATCGCGGCGCGCTCGTCGTCGGGAAGATGTCCGAAGGAAGGTGACGGCGGGAAGGCGCGGAGACCCGCAGAAAGTCGGAGCAGGATGATGTCGTGCAGTTCCTTCGGCAGTGTCGCGAAGCTTTCCGAGTAGATCAGCGGGCTGCAGCGGTAACGGAAGAGGCGGGTCTGCAGCTCGAGGTCGCGCAGTGAGCGACCTTTCGCGTCTGACTTGCGCGTCTTGGCGTAGGCGGGGGCGAAGACGCCATCGCCTTGGATGCCGCCGGCGGGCCAGGCGGCCTCGTCGCGGCAGAGCAGCGCGTCGATGACCTTCTCGGCTTGGCTGTCGAAGACT
>CANKZO010000317.1 GCA_947488485.1 Opitutia bacterium
ACGAGCGAGAGCTGACGGCGGGCTGGACGCGTGGCCCGGCGGCGCTGTTCGGATTCCATTCCCTGAGAGCAGCGTCGGAAACCACCCGGCTGCTCCGTCGCTTATGCGCGGCCGCCAAGGCCAGCGGCATGGAGCGTGACCTTTATGTGCTGCCGACGCACTGCCGATTGGCGGCGAATCGATTCGTCGCCGCCGGCGGGCGTGAGTGACCGCCGGCTGCAAGTGCGTGCATAGCCCATTTTTTCAGGTTTCAGGTTGGGTTCGACAGGGGTCAGCACGGGCTTTGTATCATCGCTATGAAACGACTGCTTTCAGCCCTGCTCTTGGTCGGATTTTCCGCGACGCTCTCGGCGCAGGCGCCGCTCTGGGATCTGGCGAAGGACAAGATCCCCGCGGCCCTCAACCATGGCGCTGTCCAAGCGTCGGACGGCAGCGTGACGGTCGGCGGGGACAATTACTTCGGCATCCCGCCCTCGGCTTTCCCTGACCAGCAGAACTTCACGGTCCAAGTGACGATCACCTTCCCCGAACTCACCGAAGGCACGACGATGCATGTGCTACTCAAGCAGAAGAAGGACGGCGAGGACACTGGGCTTGGGCTCACCTTCCTCAATTTCCCTACCATCCAGGCCCACCGTCCGATTATCAATGGCATGCACATCGGCGACAAACGCTTGAAGCTCCAGCCGAACACGCCTTATGCCTTCACGGTCGCGGTCCGGAAGGGTAGCCCGACGTATTACCTGAACGAAGCCCCGACCGGCCAGTATTTCGTGTTGCTGCTGCCGAACGATGAACCGATGTGGGTGGGCAAGAGGCTCTTCCCGCGCGAAAAGCCTTTCACCTCGGCGAAGATCACCGCGCTGAAGGTCTACGGCTCTGACTACGCCTATAAATCGCCCAAGGAGAAGGTGACCGCTGAGCCACGGGGCGGCATCGCCGGCAAGGGCTGGATGGTGGATGCGCCCACGATCGTGGACCTCAAGCGCCCGAAGCTGCTCTTCTACGGGGACTCGATCGCGGGCGGTTACCGCGGGCAACTCTTGCCGATGCTGGAAGGCAAGGTCTACGCGTACCACTGGAGTGGCTTCGTCGGCGGCATCAATCCGAAGGTCGACACTCTGATCAAGCAGGGAGCTGCCGTCGCCGATTTCGACCTGATCTTCTTCAACAACGGGCTGCATTCCTTGGCTTGGACGCCGGAGAAGGCGACGGATCAGCAGATCATCGATACCACCCGTGCCATCGTGCGTGGCTTCAAGGCCGGCGCGCCCAAGGCCAAGCTCTTCTGGATCGCCACGACCCCGCATACCGCTCGCCGCTCCGAACCCAGCAAGCCGGTCAAGGCCCTCGGGGATAAGAACCCGATCGTCCTGCGCATCAACCGCCTCGCTGAACAGGTGATGAAGGAAGAGGGCGTTGAGGTCATCGATATGTATACGCCGCTTGCCGCCCGCCTGGACCTGGCCGCCGGCGACGAATACCATTGGTCAGCCCCCGCCTATAAGATGATTGCGGACGCGATCGTCGCGAAGACGAACGAGGCACTGAAGTTGAAGTGAGGGGAGGGCGGGGCTTTTCGGGCCTGTCCCCATTGTAAACCTGGCCACACTTCGGGCTTAACAATGGCCCCGGGGGGCCCTAGATAAGGGGTGTGCCGACTGCCCCCGCAGCTGCTTCGTCCGCCCAGGACGCCCTCGATGCCGCCGACCGGCGCTTCGGGTGGCACCCGTTTACCCAGATGCGGGAGTATCAGGACAACCCCCGCCTGCACCTGGTCCGCGGAGAGGGCAGCTGGCTGATCGACGGGGAAGGGAAGCGCTACCTCGACGGCAATGCGTCGGTCTGGACGAACGTCCACGGCCACAACGACCCCGACCTGAACCGCGCCCTGCGCGAGCAGTCCGAGAAAATCGCCCACGTGACGCTCCTCGGCCTGAACCACCCGATCGCGACGGAATTGGCGGAGGACCTCGCGGGGCTGACCAACGGAGCCCTGCCGCGTTGCTTCTACACCGATAACGGCAGCAACGCCATCGAGGTCGCCCTGAAACTTTCGTTCCAGTACTGGCAGCTCGTCGGCCAGGAAGCCAAGCGTGGGGTTATCTCGATGGAAGGCGCCTACCATGGCGACACCTTCGGCACGATGGCGGTCGGCGAACGCTCCGAGTTCCACCGTCGCTTCAACCCTTGGCTCTTCGATGCGCAGACATTCCCCGCCCCGGCTCATTCCGAATGCGCCGGCAAGGTCGCCCGCTCCGACAGCTCCGCTTCGCTGGCCGCGCTAAAGGTAATCCTGGAGCGCGATGCCGCCACGACGGCCTGCCTGATCCTCGAGCCCCGCGTGCAAGGCGCCGCCGGCATGGTCCAGCAGCCGGCGGGCTTCGTCAAAGCCGTCGCCGACCTTTGTCGTCAACACGACGTGCACCTGATTCTCGACGAAGTCTTCACGGGCTTCGGCCGCGTGGGCGCGCTCACCGCCGCCGAGACCGAGGGTGTCGTCCCCGACTTCCTCTGCCTGGCGAAAGGCCTCGCTGCGGGCTACCTGCCGCTGGCTGCTACGCTGACGTCGGAAAAGATCTACGAAGCGTTCCTCGGCCCGTTCTCCGAAGGGAAGACGTTCTTCCACGGCCACACTTTCTCTGGCAACCCGCTCGGCTGCGCGGTCGCCCGCGCTTCGCTGCGCAAACTCAAGCCGATGCTGGCCTCGGGCCAGGTCGCCGACCGCGCCGCGCTCCTCGGTCGTGAGATGGCCGCCGCCTTCGCCGGACACGCCCACGTGCGCGCGTTCCGTCAGCTCGGCCTCACGGGCTCCGTCGAATTCAAGCCCGCCTCCGCTGATCGCTGGCCGACCGATACCCGCGCGGGTTATCGCGTCGCCTTGGCCGCGCGTCGCCACGGCCTCGTCATTCGTCCGCTGGGCGACTCGATCCTCTTCGTCCCGCCCATTTCCATCCAGGCCGACGAAGTGAAGCACCTTGTCCGCGCCGTCCGCCTCGCGATGGATGAAGGCCTCCCGAACCTTAAAGCAGACTAGGGCAGCACGCGGTGCTGCCCCTACCTTTCCCCGATACTCGATACTCTAAACTCAATACTCTCATATTAAACCAATGCCCAACCTCACCGAAGCCCGAGCGCTCTACGACCTGCCGCTCAACACGCTGATCTTCAAGGCTCAGCAAGTCCACCAGGCCAACCAGGATCCGGCCGGCGTGCAGCTCTGCACGCTGAAGTCGA
>CANKZO010000318.1 GCA_947488485.1 Opitutia bacterium
GAATTGATCAGGCCGACGGGCATCGGGCTGTCCGGCGAACGGTCGATGCTCAGGATGTCGGAACGGTTGACCGAAATCGTCACCGCGGGATCGAACGGGTTCACCGAGAGCTCAAGTTTGTCGCCTTCCTCGTTGAGGATGCGCCCGATGGTCTTGCCGCCGTCGACGCGTCCGATGACGGAGTTGGCGTATTGGTCGGAGAGCACGGCGTTCGGCTGGACGATGCTCATGAGCACGTCCGCCGGAGCGGTGCGGGCGCCGAGACCGGAGAGATCCGGACCCTGCGCACCACCGTCGTTGCCCATGCGGTGGCACTGCGAGCAGAGCGCGGCGGCGAACATCTTCTGGCCGTTCGCGAAGTCGAAGGTCTTCTTGGCCTTGGCGTCTTCCCAGACCTTGAGGGCCTCGGCGTGCGTCCAGAGACGACCCGGACCGGCGGCGGCCGGGATCGGCGCGGCGGGCTTACGGGCGGCGACCGGCGCAATCAGCTCGAGCTCGGGGCGCTCGGCTTCCGGCGCGGCGGCGAGAGATTCCTTGCGGATATTACGCACGAAGCCCTTCAGCGAGTTGCCCCCTTCGGCCTGCGCGAGCACGTCGAGGTAACCGAAGAACTGCTTCCGCAACTCCGGCGTCCAGCCGACGGTGGCGCGGCTCAGATACACGGCGAGGCCGATACGCGTCGACGAGGGCGTGACGGCCATCGCGTTCGCGGCGGCCTTGGCGTAACCCGGGTGACGGGCGAGGATCTCCGGATCGGCGACGACGGCGGGTGCAGGCTGGGCGATCTTCATGGCCTGCAGCACGCGGGCGGGCGCGCTGGGTTCGCCGAGGTAGATGGCGAGCTGGGCGAGCAGTCGGTCCAGGGCGTTGTCACCGGAAGGAATGCGGCCGGCGCTTTCCTTGCCGAGACGGGCCACGGTGGCGGCGTCGGGCTTGCCGTGGCGGGCGAAGGCGACGTGGAGGACGCGCAGGCGATCCTGACGTAGGCGCAGGTCCTTGGAGTTGGCGGCCGAGTCGGCGGCGGTGACGATGGCGCCGAGGTCAGGCGCTCCGCCGCTGCGGGCGAGGGCCAAGGCGGCGTTGAGCGCGAGGTCGAGGTTGGCGTCGGCCTTCACGCGGGAGCGCCAGGCGTCGACGGGCTGGTGCTCGACGGCGATGCGGGCGGCGTAGCGGACCCAGCGGTCAGCATGACCCATGAGCGGCCAGGCCTTATCAAGCGCGGCGGCCGAAGGAGCGACGTCACGGAGGGCTTCGAGTTCTCGGCGGAGTTTCTGTTCCGGCGTGGCGTCGAACCAGGCGACGGGCGCGGTGGGCTCCGCACCCTTATAAGTGATACGATAGAGCGCGGACTGACCGCCGCGGCCGCCGATGGTGACGTACATGTGGCCGTCCTGCGGACGAATCACGGCGTCGGTGACGGAGAACGGCTTGCCGGCGGCGAAGACTTCCTTGCGGGCTTTCCAGCCGCCGCCTTCCGGCGTGAGGTGGACCGCATAGAGCGTGGCGAAGGTCCAATCGCACGCGAAGAAAGCGCGCTGGTAGGACGCCGGGAACTTGGCGCCGGTGCCCATGGTGGTACCAGTCGGGCTGCCCGGGCCGATGTCGACGAGCGCAGGCTGCATATCGAGCGTGGGGAAGGCGTTGTTACCCGCGCCGGAGCGCCAGCCGAGCTCGCCGCCCGGGGTGCAGAGGTAGATGCGCGTCGGACGGTACCACGGGGCGCCCATGTCCCACTCCATGTCGGAGTCGTAGGTGAAGATGTCGCCGTCCGGAGCGACGGAGCAATCGTACGGATTGCGGAAGCAGGTGGTCACGCGGACCCAGTCCTTACCGTCCTTGTCCATGCGGGCGATCCAGCCGCCGACGGCCTTGATGCCGGAGGCGTGGCCGTTGGCGTCTTCGTATTTCTTAAGCAGGTCATCTTCGTCGTAACGCTTCACCGGCGCGCCAGCCTTCTCGTCGTCGGGTAGCTTGGTGTGGTTACCGCCGACCACGAGGATCGAGCCGTCGCGATCGAGGACGAGTTGGTGCGGGCCGTGTTCGCCGGAGCCTTTGAGCGCGCGGATCATGGTCTGCTCGGCGTAGGAGCCGTCGCCCTTGGTGTCGCGCAGGCGCCAGATGTCACCCTTGCCCTTCTCGCTCGTGCAAGCGTACAGGGCGCCGTGGGCGAAGAGGAGTCCGTGGCAGCCGAAGAACTTCGTGTCGATCTTGGTGACGACCGGCTTGTTGGGGTCCTTCAGGGAGACGCGCCAGAGCACGCCGCCTTGGTCGCCGGCGACGAGGTCGCCTTCCGGCGAGACCGCGAGCGAGACCCAGGAGCCCTGCTCCGGCTTCGGGACGGTGTAAAGGAGCTCGGCCTTGAAGCCGGGCTGCAGGATGAGTTCGTCGGCCGCGGCGACGGACGTGCTCGGGGTGCGCTTGCCATTGGCGGCTTTCTTGTCGCCGCCGAAAGGATTACCCCAGGGGGCCTCGCCCATCTTCTTCACGATCGAGGCCGGAGCCCACTTGGCGTCATCGAACGTGCCGGCGTCCCAGCCCTTGCCGGGATCGGCGAGGGAGGTCTTCCAACTCGCGCCGGATTCGACGAGCACGGCCTTGCCCGCGTTGAGGCGGCAGGACATCGCGGCGATGCCACCGTCGTTGCGGCCGACGATCGCGAGGGTGTTGACGCCGACCTTGAGGTCGCCGGCGACTTCGGCGGTGAAAGCGTCGGCCCAGTCGTCCGAGCCGCCGAGCTGCTTGCCGTTGAGCCAGACCACGCAGTGGTTGTCGGCGACAGCCTGGAGCTTGGCGACGGACGGGACTTCCTTCAGCTCGAAGGAGGTACGGAACCAGACCTGCTGTTTCGCGACGTTGTTCTTCGAACCCCAGATCCAGAACGTCTCGGCCGAAGCGACGGCGGAAACGAGGCACAGGGTGAGCAGGCAGAGCAGACGAGTGAGCATGGGGTGATGCGGGGTTAAGGTCAGGGATAGGGGGCAATCCTCCGCTGGCAAGCGTCCCGAAAGGCGTAAAGCCCACGCGAACGCCCCTTTACCGCTCATTTACGTCTTGCCCGCCCGCCATCCTGGGACTTCCTCAACAGTCCTGGTTAGGAGGGGTGGCAGAGTGGTCGATTGCGTCTGATTCGAAATCAGATGAACCGCAAGGTTCCGGGGGTTCGAATCCCTTCCCCTCCGCCAGGTTACTTTGATTGATCTTTATGAAGCGCCGCGAAATCAGCCCC
>CANKZO010000319.1 GCA_947488485.1 Opitutia bacterium
TGGGTGCTGGGGATGCCGACGTAGCCGCTGTGGATGCTCTTGATGGCGAGCAGGCCGCGGAGCTTGGTCTCGAATTCCGCGCGCTGGGCGGCGGTGAGGTCTTTTTTCAGGTAGAAGAAGACGATGTGGTGGAACATAGGACGGCAAGGTTTGGCCAAGTCCCGCCCGAAGGAAACAGCAAAGTGCGCGGCTCAAAGGCGTCCTTGCCTCAGGCCGACCTCGGGACACGCTGGCGGCCTCGCATGCAGTCCCTCGTCGCCCTCTTCCCGGAAGTCACGCCCGCCCAGTGGGAGCAGCTGACCGCCATGGCCGCGCTCCACCGCGAATGGAACGAGAAGATCAACCTGGTCTCGCGCAAGGACATCGAGAACCTCGAACGCCACCACTACGCCCCGTGCGTCGCGGCGGTGAAGTTCCTCAAGCTCATGGACGGCTGCCGCGTCATGGACGTGGGCACTGGCGGCGGCTTCCCCGGCCTCATCCTCGCGGTGCTCTACCCGAAGGCCCGCTTCACGCTCGTCGACTCGGTCGGCAAGAAGATCACGGTCGTCCAGGACATCGCTACGCGCCTCGGCCTCAAGAACGTCGACGTCAAGAACGCCCGCGCCGAGACGATGAACCACGAGCACGACTTCGTCACCGGCCGCGCCGTGGCGGACCTCCGCACGTTCGTCCACAACACCCGCCAGCTCCTCTGCAAGGGCGCCAAGCATTCCCTGCCCAACGGCATCCTCTACTGGCAGGGCGGCGACCCCGCGGTCGAGGCGGAGGTTTCCTTCCTGAACCCTGTCTTCAGCTGCGAACTGCGCCCCCTGCTCTGGAACGACGAGAAATTCGAAGGTAAGCGCATCGTCCTCTACCGCAGCCAGGACCTCCTGCGCTGCAAGAAGCCGGACATGCCCGGGATGACACAATAGGTCCGCCCCCCGCCTTGACCCTTGGGCGGCAACCCGCACGTTAGGGGCGATGTCCCGCCAGAGACTCCCTTTGAACCCGGCCGGCGAGCGCCTTGAGGCCCTCCTGCGCCAACGCATCGTCTACCTCGACGGCGCGATGGGTACCATGATCCAGCAGCTCAAACTGCAGGAGGAGGACTACCGCGGCGACCGCTTCAAGGACCACCCCGGCCAGCTCAAGGGCAACAACGACCTGCTCGTCATCACGAAGCCGTCCGTCGTCCGCGACATCCACCGCGCCTACCTCGACGCCGGCGCCGACATCCTCGAGACCAACACCTTCAACGGCACGTCCATCGCGATGGAAGACTACGCGATGACGCACCTCGTCCGCGAGCTGAACACCGAGGCGGTCAAGGTCGCCCGCGAGGCCGTCGACGCCTTCAAGGCCGCCAACCCAGGCAAGGACGCCTTCGTCGCCGGCGCCATCGGGCCGACGAACAAGACGCTGTCGATGTCCCGCGACGTCAACGACTCCGCCAAGCGCGACGTGACGTTCATCCAGGTGCGCGACGCCTACCGCGAACAGGTCGACGCGCTCATCGACGCCGGCGCCGACCTCATCCTCTGCGAGACGGTCTTCGATACGCTCGTCCTCAAGGCCGCCGTCTTCGCCATCGACGAGGCCTTCGAGGCCCGCGGCTTCCGCCTGCCGGTGATGATCTCCGGCACGATCACCGACCAATCCGGCCGTACGCTCACCGGCCAGACGACCGAAGCCTTCTGGAACTCCGTCCGCCACGCCCAGCCGATCAGCATCGGCATGAACTGCGCCCTCGGCGGCGAGCAGATGCGCCCGCACATCGCCGAACTCGCTAAGAAGGCCGACATCTACGTCTCCTGCTATCCGAACGCCGGCCTGCCTAATCCGCTTTCGCCGACGGGCTTCCCCGAAGGCCCCGAAGACACCGCGGCCATCCTCGAGACGTTCGCCCGCGACGGCCTGGTCAACATCCTCGGCGGCTGCTGCGGCACCACGCCCGGCCACATCGCCGCCATCCGCCGCCGCACCGAGAAGTATCCGACCCGCGTGCCCGGCGAGGTCCGCCCCGCCCTCAAGCTCTCCGGCCTCGAGGCCCTCAACATCATCGGCGGCCCCGGCACCTTCGTGAACGTGGGTGAACGCACCAACGTCGCCGGCTCGAAGAT
Organism: Opitutia bacterium; assembly: GCA_947488485.1. The sequence goes on from CANKZO010000319.1 coordinate 2,106, forward strand.
CTTCAAGGGTCACATCGAGAAGAACGACTACCGCGCCGCCCTCGGCGTGGCGAAGCAACAGATCGAAGCCGGCGCCACGGTCATCGACATCAACTTCGACGCGGGCCTCCTCGACGGGGTCGCGGCGATGACGAAGTATCTGAACATGGCGGCGACCGAGCCGGACATCACCAAGGTCCCGTTCATGATCGATTCGTCGAACTTCGACATCGTCGAGGCCGGCCTGCGCTGCGTGCAGGGCAAGGCCATCGTGAACTCGATCTCCCTCAAGGAAGGGCACGAGGAATTCGTCCGTCGCGCCCGCCTCTGCCGACGCTACGGCGCGGCGATGATCGTGATGGCCTTCGACGAGAAGGGCCAGGCCGCGACGCTCGCCGACAAGGTCCGCATCTGCGTCCGCGCCTACGGTATCCTGACCGAGGAAGCCGGCGTCGACCCGCAGGACATCATCTTCGACGCCAATATCCTGACGGTCGGCACGGGCATGGCGGAGCACAACCGCTACGCGCTCGATTTCATCGAGGCCGTGACGGAGATCAAACGCCTCTGCCCCGGCGCCCGCACCTCGGGCGGCCTGTCCAACGTCTCGTTCTCCTTCCAGGGCAACAACAAGGTCCGCGAGGCCATCCACTCGGTCTTCCTCTACCACGCCATCAAGGCGGGCCTGGACATGGCCATCGTCAACGCGGGCATGCTTGAGGTCTACACCGAGATCGACCCGGAGCTCCGCGAGCTCGTCGAGGACCTGGTCCTCTGCCGCCGCCCCGACGCCACCGAGCGCCTGACCGAAGCCGCCGCGCGCTTCGCCGGCGCGAAGACCGAGGTCGACAACTCGAAGAAGAACGAATGGCGCAAGCTCGACGTCGACGCCCGCCTTTCGCACGCCTTGGTCAAGGGCATCGACGACCACGTCGTCGCCGATACCGAGGAGGCCCGCGTCAAGCTGGGCCGCCCGCTGCTCGTCATCGAAGGCCCGCTGATGGAAGGCATGCGCGTCGTCGGCAAGCTCTTCGGCGAAGGCAAGATGTTCCTCCCCCAGGTGGTGAAGTCGGCCAAGGTCATGAAGACCGCGGTCGCCCACCTCGAGCCGTTCATGGCCGCCGAGAAGGTCGGCGGCTCC
>CANKZO010000320.1 GCA_947488485.1 Opitutia bacterium
CCCTGGAACGACAAACGGGATAACAGGAAGCGCAAAAAGACCTATTGAAGCTGACGGAGTAGAATTTTTAATATGATCTATAGTGTTGTTTATTTGATTTTTAGCGTCAGCGTATGCTTGACTAGTTATAACTGATTCATCTGATGCTATTGCCGAGAATAAGCTTTTCAGGTTATCAAATTCAATAACTACATTTCCAATATAATCATACATCTTAACTAACTCGCTACCCAATATGACTTCATCTGCGTAATCCATTGCTGCCTGTGGATTATATGAATTATTAGTTGCAGAGTAAAATGCATACCTACTATTACCTATGATAGAAGCTGCAGTTCCACTAGATACCGAACTATCGTTATACTCGTTAGCGCTTAAATTTCTATCGCTTAATAATATAATTCTTTCTACGTGTTGAGGTAAGTTATCGTTATCTAGGGCAAATTCATCTGATACGATAGACGGGCTAACGGACGAAGTAAATATCCTATGGCATTGTAGATCTATCGAACTAGAGGAGCTGGAGGAACTAGAGGACTGACCTGAGCTAGAAGAACTAGAAGAACTAGACTGACCAGTTGGTATGGAATTATACTCTAGATATTCACGTATTAAACTCAAATGATTGCTTATAGACTCGTTCATCACGGTCATAATATAATCTTTATCTGTACAATTAAGGTGTGGCATTTTAAGTCTGTAAAATAACTGGCGTCCTAAGATGGGAGGGGACTACAGCACTGATTGGTTGGCCGTACATAAATTGTGCAAATTCTATGAAAAGACCATAATTCTTAACACCGTGATATGTAATAAGTTCTTGATCTACATTTCTATATGTTACTGGATTAGGAAGGTTACGCTGCATTGATGCTATATCTAATACTCCATTACTCAGCATAATATGTAACATTTTATCGTGAACCACCGCAGAGTCTATCGTTATCGATAGATTTTGTGCACTTTGCGTAGTTCTAAATAGCACAAGGTCATTACCTGATATTTCTTCATTAAAATTCACATAATCCAATACTTCAATGTAGTGTGTATCCTTAGAGAAATCATTATAAGATTCCTCCCCAGTGTAAGTAAATGTCTTGAAACTCTCTAACTGCTGAATATCCATACCTATACCAAATGGATGCTCGGCAGATGATGGAGGATTTCCTAGCCCATATATTGTCTCTTCGTGTATCACAGGAGAGACTAGAGAGTTATCCTCTATAAGATATACAAATGGATCTGTATATACTTCAGTAGAATTCAGGTTGGCGTAAATATTGTTTACTTCGAATGTCACTCTATGTAATTTAGCATTATAAGGCATTCCAGGAGTCAAACTATATGGGGCAAAATCAGCAGGAGTACTATTAAAATACTGATGTCCAGACCCTCTATTATAAAGCCAGTACTGTTGAGCTGGCGCTGTAATGGACCAATCATTACTAGTAGAAAAATCTACGCTAGATTTTACTGCATTTTTCCATCCCTTCGATTGTGCACCCCCCAGAAAAGGCGTGGTATGACCATTAATAACTAGACATTCATTGTCGTTATTTAATAGACACATTGACTTAAATCCGAATGAAGCACATCTAATTGGAGAATAATAATGGGAATCAGATTGAGATGACTCAATGTTCTTGTATATAAATTTATTATATATAGATTCGTTAAAATTTGGATTAGGAACAGTTTCCCATCCAGTCTGAGTATAATACCCTTCGTCGTCTAATCCAAACACTTTGTTATTGACATACTTACTTAGTACTTTAAAGTTATCACTATTAATAAAAGGATCTCCGAATATAAAAGATCCAAAGCAATCAGCAACTAATATTTCATAGGAATATGAATAAAAACTGTTAGAACCATATTCCACTAAGGTGTTTGGCTGCTCCTTATTTTTAATTACAAAAGCAGGCCTAGACCCTTTTGTTAAATCGTTTGGAACATTGTTATTGAATATTTTTACTACCTTACTATCAATATCTATTTGCTGCAGCATAGTTTGCATTGCTTGCAATATTCCGTTGGGCCTAGCAACCAATCTTGGGTATGTACCAGCATCTATATCATCAGGAGAAAATAAATATGAAGTAATATATACAATTTCTGGAGTGCTGTCATCAAGCCATTTATATATCTTTTTATGAGGATCATAATTTGATACGTAAATATCTATTCCATTAACAAATACTCCGTCGGCTGCAACATCTGCGCCGTAGAATTTAGGAGAATGATAGTTTGTAGAGGCAGATAAAAATTCTGGATTTAAAAGACCGTCAATAATAGGATTTATTTTATAAAAACTTTCGTAGCCATACGCATAGAAAAAATTAATTGGATTAGGGTCCGGTAGACTGTCGTATTCTTGAAGTGGATCAGGCGGGACTCTGGTATCATCAAAAATTTTCCTTTCAAAATATAGTTCTTTAATCCTATACTGAGAGTCTACTGACTCTGAAATATGTGCAAAACTATCTCCACGATATATTCTATACGGCCTCTTAGGGTTTATCCCTGGGCCACAATAAAAATCCTTTTCTTGCAAAACACAAAGTCCAGTTTCTTTCTCTAGATATGCTATTCGGAATACACTTACACTTTTATCTCCTATCACAATTGGCCCAGCTAATTCCTGAGTATCATGAAACGATATAAATATCTCATCTCCTACATTAAGGTCGATTATGTCTTCTATTAAAGATACTTGATTTTCTATTTTGCATGCTATTCTTGCCTCGTACAGACCTTCCACACCGGAAGATAATTCTCTAGCATAGACTTTTCCGCTGCTATGCAACGCCATTACATAAGTTAAAACATAAGCACCAAGACTCAAAGATGGACTTCCGTATATTTCTGCACTAATAAAATCTTTATTTTCTAGATAAGAAACAAGTCCGTCCCTGTCTACCCAGAAATTATTTTCTACCTCTTCCTTATTGTAATGGATTATAAATGGATCTAACCAGTCGTACAGATATCTATCACCAGCTCCCCAGTAATCGTATTGACTAAGCAAACCAGCACAGACAGGAACTGCCCCATAAGTTACAGTTATGCTTCCATTTTCATCTATTGCAACAATGCAATTAGAAGATGTAGATATAGATCTTATATTAGGTTTATTTAAAATAAAATCTCGTAACCCAGAATTACTAGTGAC
>CANKZO010000321.1 GCA_947488485.1 Opitutia bacterium
AGGTGCGGCGTCTTGAGCCAAGGGAAGCGACCTTTCTCGCCCTGTTCCTTCTGGACGACCCCGAGCGCGTCCCAGCGCTGGTCGTCAGTGAAGACATAGACGAAGTTCGGCTTGCGGTCCGCGGCGGACGCGAGGGACGCGAGGCCGGCGAGGAGAAGCAGGGCGAGGTTTTTCATAGGTGAATTATTTGGCCTTACCTTTGCCCTTGGCGGCGGGAGCGGGCGCGGGAAGCGGGGCCCAATCGTCGGTGCGGAAGGGCGAGGCGGGCAGGTCGGCGGAATTCACGAGGTTCGTTTCCGGGAAATCCAGCCAGGCGTAGCGCAGGGCGATCGGCGCGGCGACTTCCGCGCTGGTCACGATGAGCTTCGCGCCTTCGATCCGGGCGGTCGCGGGCTTCCACTGCTTGTCCGCGCCGGCGAGCTGGAAGCCCTTCACGGGGCCGCCGTCGCGGGTCTTGAGGCCTTCGGCATGGGCGAGGGTGACGATGACCTCGGCGCCCTTGATCTCGTGTCCGGCCGGCAGGGGGCCGCTCGTGGCGGCGACCTTGCGGCCATAGACCGTGCCGAGCGCCCACAGCGACAGGCGTCGGCCGACTTCCTGTTTGTTCTTCGGATGGATGTCCTTGGCTTCGCCGATATCGATGGTCACGGCCATGCCGGTCTTCGGCAGGGAGAGGGTCTTCAGCATCGACTCGCGCATCAGGGGCCAGCCTTCGCCCGGACGGGTGAAGTTAGGCAACTGCACCCACGCGAAGGGGAGTTCTTCGCCCCAGCGGGCGCGCCAGTCGGTGACGAGCACGCTGAGCTGATGGACGTAGAGCGGGGCGCGGGTGTCGGAAGAATTCGCTTCGCCCTGATACCAGAGCATGCCCTTCACGGTGAACGGGACGAGCGGGGCGACCTTGCCGTTGAACAGCTGGCCGTAAGTACCTTTGCGTTCACTGACTTCGGCGGCGTTACGCGGCGGGCGGGGCGCCTTCGTGCCTTCGGCCACGGCCTTGGCCTTGGCGGCCTTGAATTTCTTGAGTTCGGCAGCGTAGTCGGCTTTCGCTTTTTCGGGGTCGATCTTCGGGGTGGCGGCGCTTTGGGCTTCCAGGGCGGCCTTGAGCGCGGGCTTGGACTCTTGGACTTCCGGGGCGATCCAGGCTTCGATCGGGGTGCCGCCAACCGAGGTGTTGATCAGGCCGATCGGTACGCCGATCTCCCGGTGGATCTCGCGGCCGAAGAAGTAGAGCGTCGCGCTGAAACCGCTGACGTTGTCCGGCGTACAAGCGAGCCACTTACCCTTCGATTGCGTCTGCGCCGTGGCGGCTCCCGCGGACTCTTCCTTGAAGTGACGGATGAGCGGGAAGGTCGCGGCCGTCTTCTCCTGTTCGAAATCCTTCGAGCGGTTGACCGTCATGGCCATGTTGGACTGACCGGAGCCGAGCCAGACGTCGCCGACCAGCACGTCGGAGATCTCGGCCTTGCGGCCATCCTTACCTGTGGCGATGAGCTTGCGGCTCTCCGTGCTGGCGTTGAGCGGGTCGAGGCGGAGCGACCATCGGCCGGTGGTGTCCGCTTGAGCGGTCTTCTTCTGGCCGGCGAATTCGACGGACACTTCTTCATCGGCGTCCGCCCAGCCCCAGACCGCTACGGGCTTCTCGCGTTGGAGGACCATGTGGTCGGAGAAGACCGCCGGCAGGCGGAGGTCGGCGGCGGCGAGTGACGCGAAAGCCAGGCAGAGCAGGGCGAGCAGGGGGATGCGCGGGGTAGGCATGCTTATTTAACAACTCCAATGGGCGGGAGTTGCGAGCAATCTCCGCCGGAGGGTCACTTCAGCGTCCGGATGTAAAGGACCAGCGAGTCGACCTGGGCGTCGGTGAGGACGCCGGCGAAGCTGGGCATGGCGAACTCGGACTTCACGAAGGAGGCGTGCTTCTTAGCGTTGGGTTCGAGGATCGATTCGCGCAGGTAAGCCGCGTCGACGACCGTCGAGCCCTTCTTGCCTTTATCGGTCACGTAGTCGCGCTTCGATCCGAAGAGGCCTTTCCACTTCGGGCCGACGTTGCTCATGGCGGTGTCGGTGACGGAGTGGCAGGCGACGCAGCCGAACATGGTGGCGAGGCGCTGGCCTTCCTTCGCAGAGACGACCTCGGCTTTCTTCGCGACCGCGGCGCGCGGGGTGAGGTCGACTTCGATCGGACCGAAGCCTTCGGCGACGGGGTCGAACTTCGTCAGCTCGTAAGGCGTCGTGTAGGCGTTCGCCCGCATCTCGGAGCCGGACGAGGAAGCGAGGTCCCAGCCGAGGCGGAGCTGTTCGACGGTCTTAAGGCCGGGGATGCCGATGAAGACGCTCTTGCCGTCCTGGCTCACGTAGGCGCTGCTGGCGGTCAGCCAGTCATTGCCGGTCTGGCCGTCGGCTTTGTATTGGGCCGAGCCGTAGGAAGGCGCCCGCTTGTAGCGCCAGGTCGCAAGCGAGTAGCTCTCGGGGTTGGCCGCCTTGGCCGGATCGAGGGCGACGTCGAAGCGCAGCAGGATGCCGCGGTCGGTCGGGATGATTTCGCGCGGGGTGAGCGACGGAGCGCCGGTGTAGCGGACGCGTTCGATGCCGGTGAGGGTGTCGAGGGTGTTGCCCCAGCCAGCAATCTGGAAGCCGGCGATATAGAGCTGTCCGTCGACGGGATTGACGGAGCCGTTGAGCGGCGGGGTGGCGAAGCCTTTGGCGACGCTGACGACGCTGGCTTGGGGCTTGGCGCCACGGTGGTTCCAGAGCACGCGCAGGAGATCCGGCTGGTTGAAGCAGATCTGCACCATCTGGTCGTTGAGCGGCCCCATCTGCGCGTCCACTAGCCAGGCCTGCGAGAGGGCGGAGGCGTTGACCGCATGCGGAATCCAGGTGAGCGGGGCGGCGATCGGCGCCGGGTAGCTTTCTTTCGGGAGTTTATCGCTGAGGAAGCCGTAGAACTGGTCGCCTTCGATGATGTGCAGGGGCGTGCTCGGGATGTAGTGGCCCTGTTGGTCGCTCGAGACGACGAGGCCGGTGCGCGGATGGACGGAGAGGTTCGGCTGGCGGAGGCCATAGCCGAGGCGGGTGGCGGTGCGGCCGTCGGCGGAGAGGCGTAGGACGCTCCCGTTGTGCTTGCCGATGGTCGTCCCTTCCTGTCCGCCCTTGGCGATCACGAACTCG
>CANKZO010000322.1 GCA_947488485.1 Opitutia bacterium
CCAGTTCAAGAGAAAGCACCGGATCGGGGTTGGATGAGGCAACCGAACCCGACTCGCGTTCGGCCGCTAGGGCGGCGACATAGGCTTGGCGCTCCGGGTTGGACTCGACGGCCTGGCGGACGAGTTCGGCGACATCGACCGGAGCGGGCGGTGGAGTTTCGGCCGCACAGAGCAGGCTGGGAAGAAGGAGAATCGGAAATAGGAGTCGGGAAATGGTCATGGATTTGGATGCATACGGGCGCGAGCCCAGGGTGCCCCCTTGGCGACGGCATAATGATACGTCACTCCCTACGGCCGTCGCGGTCGTAGGGATGAAGGGCGGACAAGCCGCCGACCTAGGACCGAATCAGACCCGCAGACACATCGTCCCCGCCCTCAAGGCAGGCGGACGAAGAACATCGGAAGCCGATAACCGAAAAGTTTCCGCGGCGCACGAGGAGATGCGGCGGACCGAGTAGACATGGAACTCAGGCTGAAAAGGTTTGCGGGCCGAAACCTTGACCAAATCAGCGAGAGCCAAAGGTTCATCAGCGAGCGCGACAGCGGAAGCCGGCGAGACACAGTCGGAGCAGTCGTCGGGGCGGGTGCAGGCCTTGCCGGCATGCTCGCAGGAGGACTCCTCGGGACAGACGCAAGCATCGGAAGCGAGCAGCCCGGACGACGCCCAGAGAAATAGGGCGAGGCAAGCGAAAAGCCTGGATCGGACTGCGAACACGACCCTTTTAGTAAGAGGGGGCCTAGACGAAGTCAATCGGCATGTCGAAATGCCTGAGAAGGGATGGCGATCGGGTCACCAGACGCGAATGCAACCGTGACAACCAAGCAGGCTGAAACCAGAATCAGTCTAGATGGAACCCCTGACACCACCAAGCAAGAACAGTGTGGACGACGGCGGCTGTAGGAATTCCTCCGCGGGAACAAAGAATACCGGCAGCTGCGGATGCCATGACAATGAACTATTCGAAACGAACTGGCACCAGACGGGGAAAGGCCGGCTTGCCATCTCCATGGCGCTGCTCATCTGCGTCTCATGGGCCGTCGAGCACTTCACCCCGGGCGCAGGCAAATGGCCTTTCGTCGGGGCCAGCCTGATCGGACTGGCGCCGGTGGCGAGGACCGCCTTCGCCGCGCTGCGCGAAGGGCGTCCCTTCACGATTGAAAGCCTGATGACGATAGCGGGGACCGGCGCGCTGTTCATCGGAGCCGCGGAAGAGGCGGCCGTCGTTGTCTTCCTGTTCGCCGTGGGCGAGCTGCTGGAGGGCGTGGCCGCCGGCAAGGCGCGGCAAGGCATTCGCGCGCTCGCCGACCTGGTCCCCAAGACGGCCAGACTACTCGAGGATGGCGTCCCGCGGGAAGTGCCTGCGGCGAACCTGCTCGTGGGCCAGCTGGTCCTGGTGCGTCCGGGCGACCGCATACCCTCGGACGGCGAGATTGTCGAAGGATCTTCAGGCATCGACGAAAGCCCCGTGACAGGGGAAAGCGTGCCCAAGACGAAAGGCCCGGGTGACCCTGTCTTCGCCGGATCGATCAACACCGAGGCTGCCCTCAAGGTCCGGGTCACCAAGGCCCAGGAGGACAACACGATCGCCCGCATCATCCGTCTGGTCGAGGAGGCCGAGGCCACGCGTGCGCCGACCGAACGCTTCATCGCGCGGTTCAGCCGATGGTACATGCCGGCCATCGTGGCGTCAGCGGCCCTGCTGATGGCGGTGCCTGCCCTCATATTTGGACAGCCTTGGGAGACTTGGACCTACCGGGGCCTCTCGCTGCTCCTGATCGGATGCCCCTGCGCCCTGGTCATCTCCGTGCCCGCCGCGATCGCCGCGGCGCTATCCGTCGGTGCCCGCCGCGGGCTCCTCATGAAAGGAGGGGCGGTCATCGAGGCCGCCGCAAAAGTGTCGCATGTGGCCTTCGACAAGACCGGCACGCTGACCTACGGGCGCCCCGTCGTGACCGACGTGGTCACATTCGGCGAGACCAGCGAAGAACAAGTGCTCGCCGTGGCGGCCGCCATAGAGACGAGTTCGAGCCACCCCTTGGCCGTCGCGATCCTGATGCGGGCCAGAGCGGCGAAGGTCTCGCCGGCCCATTCAAGCAACGCCAAGGTGATTGCCGGCATAGGGGCGACGGCCACCGTCACCGGCACCCCCGCCTGGATAACCTCCCCCCGCCATGCGGCGAAGAACGGAGGCCTGAGCGAGGAGGGCCTGCGCAAGGCGGCCAGTCTCGAAGCGGAGGGTAAGACAGCCGTGGCGGTGTTCCGGGACAACGGCCCCTTGGGGCTCATCGCGGTGAGGGACGAGCCCCGTAGGGACGCCCGCGAGGCGGTGCGGCAACTGAAATCAATGGGAGTTTCCTCCGTGGTGCTGACAGGAGACAACCCGCGCACCACGGCCGCCATCGCCAGCGGCTTAGGCCTCGAATTCCGAGCCGACATGATGCCCGCGGACAAGTCTAAGGCCATCCGCGAGATGGCTGAGCAGGGCGGCGTCATGATGGTGGGCGACGGGATCAACGACGCTCCGGCCCTTAAGCAGGCGAACGTCGGCGTGGCGATGGGGTCTGGCACCGACGTCGCGCTCGAGACGGCCGACATCGCGATCCTCCGGGACCGGGTGACGGATGTCGCGACCCTGATTCGACTGTCCCGCGCGACTATGACGAACATCCGCCAGAACATCGCGTTGGCCTTCGGTTTCAAGCTCGTCTTCCTCGCGACCACGGTGTTGGGCCTGACAGGACTCTGGGCCGCCATCCTCGCCGACACTGGTGCGACCATCCTCGTGACACTCAACGCGCTTCGGCTTCTACGGCTCAACCCCGAGGGCGATCAGATTAAAAATTCGAAGCCTGCCATCCCACAATAGTATCAAAGAAAGGATCGAGGATCGCAGGCTGGTCAGGTCACTCTAGATGGGGCTAGTTGAAATATTGCTCGAGGGTGATTTAATCAAAGGGCCTTGGGTATATGACTATCCCTCCCTGCAGGGATCGAGAGCCTGGTATCTTGTTCTCGCGCATGATTCGAGGGAGGCGGACTGGTACGCGGGCCCCTCTCGGGGACGCGGACCGTCTGCAATCGCCGAGCGCTAAAGCAGGGTCAACTTTGCGGACAGTTTGCGGACAAGATATTGCCCAACTCTGCAAATCCTGCT
>CANKZO010000323.1 GCA_947488485.1 Opitutia bacterium
ACAAGAGCAAGCCCTGCACAGGTTATTAACAGGACCCCTGTAGATAAGAAAATGAGGTTTCTGTTGCACGTCCGTAACACCATCACCGTCACCTTGCGAATAGGGGTTTTAATTCACTTCACCGATTCCGCGAGGTGCTCGTCGCGGAGCCGTCGCAGGTCGTCCAAGGTCAGGCAGTGACGGAGTCGGTCGCGCAATTTTCGGGAGCCAGGCAGCCCATGGGTCAGCGGATGCATCCGATCGAGCATCCAACGCACGTCGCGCGAACCCAGACGCGAGGCATGCACCTCAATCGTGAGCTCGGCCAAGCGAATCATGCAATCCCAGCGCTGTTGCATGCCGATTTCGGCCGCGGAGCCTTCCCTGCCCTCCATCGCTGCCTTAATCTGGGCAAATATCCAGGGGTTACCCAGGGCGGCTCGGCCGACCATCAACCCGGAGACACCGGTCTCCCGATGTCGAAGAAGAGCCGAAGCGCCATCCTTCACGTCGCCGTTGCCGATCACGGGGATATCCACGGCGGCGGCGACCTGGGCAATCCAGCCCCAATGGGCTTCGCCGGAATACCCCTGCTCCTTCGTGCGTCCGTGGACCGCCAAGGCCTCGACGCCGAGCTCTTGGAGGCGAACAGCTACCTCGACGGCCACGATGGTGGCGTGATCCCAGCCGAGTCGCATCTTGGCCGTGAGCGGTACATCCGGAATCGCATCCTTCACGGCCTTCACGAGATCGTAAAGCAACGGCGTGCATCGCAGCAGCCCCGAGCCAGCGTTCTGTTCGATGACCTTATGCGCGGGGCAGCCGAAATTGAGATCAAGGAAGTCAGGCTTCACCCGATCGCAGACTAGGCGTGCGGCCTTGGCCATCGAGGCGGGCGTGGCGCCGAAGATCTGGACGCCCATCGGACGCTGGGCTTCGGTGAAATCGACCATCTCCCAGGCTTTGACGTTATCGCGGATAAGAGCCTCGGACTGCACGAACTCCGTGACCATCACGTCGGCACCCTGCTCCTTGCACACCTGACGGAAAGCCACGTCGGTGTGACGGGCCATCGGCGCGAGGTAGAGCGGGAACTTACCCGGGCCGAACCACGGCAGACGTGGCGCAACCTTGCTCACGGACGTCCGTCCTTCTTCTTCAGGCCGACTTTGAGCTCGCGCCAGCGGGCGAGACGTTCAGCGATCTGCGGCTCGGCACCCGCGTCACCGGGATGATAAAGCGAAAGCGGACGGCTCAGGTATTCCTGCCCGCTGATGGCTTCCGGGTAATCGTGGCTATAACGATAGGTACCGCCGTTCCCGAGGCTCTTGTTCACGCTGTTATGGGCATCCTTCAGGTGCAGCGGCACCTCCTGACGCGGCATATTGCGCACGGCGTCCTTGGCCTCAGAGATCGCCACAGTGGTGCTGTTGCTCTTCGGCGAGAGCGCCAAGAAGAGCGTCGCATGGGCGAGCGCGTACTCGCACTCAGGCATCCCGACCATCTCGCAGGCCTGGAAGGCGGCGGTGGCAACGCCGAGGGCACGTGAGTCCGCCAGACCAACATCCTCGGAGGCGCAGATGACGAGTCGACGGGCGATGAAGCGGGGCTCCTCCCCTCCTTCGAGCATCAAAAAGAGCCAATAGAGGGCGGCATCCGGATCGCCCCCGCGGACGGATTTGATGAAGGCCGAGGCGGTGTCGTAATGATCGTCGCCGCCGTCGTCATAACGGATGCGACGCTCACGGGCGAAGGACGCCACGGCTTCGTCGGTCACGGTGCCGAGCGCGGGCGCGGAGAGCACCAAGGTCTCAAGACAGTTCAACGCCCGACGGAGGTCACCTGAGGCCATCTCAGCGACCTGCTGCAGGACTTTCTCGGAAGCCTTGATGCCGAGCGCGCCAAGACCTCGCTCCTTGTCCGCGAGCGCCGTGCCGAGGAATGTAGCGATCTCCGAAGGTGAGAGCGGATCGAGCCGAAAGAGATGACTGCGGCTCAGGAGGGCCGGGACGACGTAGAGGCCAGGATTATGGGTCGTGCAGCCGATGAGGCGCACCACGCCGGCTTCAACGTCTGGCAGGAGTAGGTCCTGTTGGGCCTTGTTGAAGCGGTGAATCTCATCGACGACTAGCACGGTCTTGCGCGAAGGCTGGCGACGCGCATCGGCCAGGATTTCGCGCAGTTCTGGCGTGCCGGAGAGCACGGCGTTGACGCGGACGACGAAGGACTGTGTCTCGGCGGCGATGACCTCGGCCAAGGTGGTCTTACCGCAACCGGGAGGGCCATAGAAAAGGAGTGAGCCGAAGTTATCGGCCTTGATCAGGCGCGGCAGCAAGGCCTCGGGCCCCAGGAGACCAGCATGGCCGACGACTTCCGCGAGATTCCGCGGACGCATGCGCGAAGCCAGCGGACGACGGCGCTCCGGGATGGCATCAGGCACCCCCTGACCAAGGCCAGGCAAGGCGTCGTCCGACCGAAGGCGCCGTTCAGCCACGACTTACTTCTCTTCCGCGAAGGGCACCAGGTGACAGTAGGGCTTCTTGCCGCGCAGCTGGTAATACTTCTGGTGATATTCTTCGGCGCGCCAGAACTTCGGAGCGGCCTCAATCTGGGTGGCGATCGGACGGCTGAAGGTCTTGGCGAGTGTCAGACCAATCTTCACATCGTCCGCGACCTTCTTCTGCTCGGGAGAATGTGTGAAAATGACGGAGCGATACTGATCGCCGATGTCTGGCCCTTGGCGATTGACCTGCGTGGGGTCATGCATCTTGAAGAAATACTCGACCAGCGTTCGGTAGCTCACCTTGGACGGGTCGAAGATCACTTCGATGACTTCAGCGTGCCCGGTGCCCTTGTTGCAGATGTCCTCATACGTCGGATTCAAGGTCTTGCCACCCGCATAGCCGCTCTCGGCCGAATGGACGCCGGGGATCTTGGCATATTGATATTCGACGCCCCAGAAACAGCCGGCCCCGAAGGTGGCTTTCTCGAGCTTAGGAGGAGTGGTCATGGTCTTTTCGGTGGAAGGCTTGGGATCGGCCGCAAGGAGGAGACCGCAGGCGGCGCAGGCGACGAGGCCGGACTTCAGGAGGGTGAGCAGCTTGTTCATGGCGGGACGGACCTACTTTGGGCGATTCCCCGACCGAAGCAAGGTGGGACGAC
>CANKZO010000324.1 GCA_947488485.1 Opitutia bacterium
AAGCGAGGTCGAAGGCCTTGAGGTCCGTGCTCTTCATGAGCTGGAAGGTCGATTCGTAGAATTCGTTGTAGGACTTGACGCTCTCGTCCGACGCCTTGCCGCCGAAACCTGCATCGAGTTCCGCGAGCAAGCCGGTGCGCTTGGCCACGACGGCTTCAGAGACCGGGCTCTTGGTGTCGCGGAGGCCGTCCGCGGGATTGAGGATCGGCAGCGGCGAGTAGGCGGCCGGGAACCAGCCGTTGCCGTGGTTGGAAGGACGGTTGACGGTGACGGAGGAAGGCAGGGTCTTGTGGCTCGAACCCAGGAAGTGCTGCGCCCAGGCACCCAGGGTCGGGTGCTGGAGGGAGCCGCGCTGTTCGAAGCCGGTACGCATCAGGTAGCCCGCCGGGGCATGGACGCCGACCTTGGCGGTCATGGAACGGATGACGGTGATCCTGTCACTGATCTTGGCCGTCTCCGGGAGATAAGAAGTCAGCTGCATGTCGCCTTTGGCGGAAACGATCGAGCCGGGGCCTTTGGAGGCGCCCGTCTTCGGATCGAAGGTGTCGATGTGCGACATGCCTCCATTGAGCTGCAGAAAGATCACGCGCTTGGCTTTGCCGAAACCAGGCAGGCCGGCGTTGGGCGCCTTCACGGCGCCCGGCGTCTCGGCGGCCTCGGCGATCCGGGTGAAGAACGGCAGGACGCTCAGGCCGAAGGAGACCTTGGCGCACTTCTCGATGAAGCTGCGACGGTCCTCTGGGTTGCGGAGGAGATGGGCGGAGGGGAGGATGCTCATTGGACGAAGAGGAATTCGCGGGTGTTGGCGAGGACCCAGGCCAGGTCCGTCAAGGCGAGGCCGTCCGCCAGCGACTGGCTCGCGGCGCCGAGTTCCTTGGCGGTCGGCTTGCGCGAGAGATAAGAAAGATAAAGAGACGTGACCTGCGCGTCCGGGGCCTTCTCCTTCGTGGCGTCCATGACGGCGGCGGAACGGACGTCGGCGACGAGCTTGCCGACCGAGCCGTTCATCATCTGGAGGACCTGCGGGACGCTGCCGTCGTTGGTCGCGGAATCGGCCAGCAGGCGGTCACCCTGGCCCCAGAGGCGTAGGAAGTGGGTCTCGGGCGAAGGCTGCGGCAGTTCGCTGGCGCGTGCCAGCATGAGCGAGAAGCGGGAGACGGGCTTGTCGCCGTCATAACCGTTGGCGAGACCCATGGTCGAACCCCCGCCGACTTTCTTAGGGCCGGCCTTGCCGGAACCGGAGAAGGCCGCCTTGGTGCGGTCCACAGCGTTCTTGATTTCGGCCAAGGTCACCTTGCCGGCCGGGAGCGCCATGGCCTTGAGATCATCGCCGCGACGGAGCAGGACGTTGTCCGCGTAGGTGCCGACGGCGGTGACGATCAGGCTGTCCCAGACCTGCTCGGCGTTGAGACGACGGACGAGCGGACCGTTGAAGAGATACTTGGCCTTGTCGAGGTCGGGCGTGGCGCTGGCCGAAGCCTGGTAGGTCTTGGAGTTATAGATGACACGCTGAACCTCGCGCAGGTCGAACTTGGCCGCCTTCATGACGAAGGTGAGGTGGGCCATGAGTTCGGGGCTGCTGGCCTGCGTCAGGTCGTCGATGTCGTTGACGGGCTCGATCACGCCGAGGCCGAAGGCCTTCTTCCAGATGCGGTTGGCGATGTTGGTCGCGAAGCGCGGATTCTGCGGGCTGGTCAGCCAGCGGGCGAACTCGTCGCGCAGCTGCGACGGATTCTTGGTGTTGACGTTATAGACCGGCAGGGATTTCTCGCCCTTGCTCCAGGCGATGAGCGCAGGCGTCACGGGGTCGCCGGCCTTGGCGTCCTTGTATTTATAATCCTTGGGGAAAGTCAGCTTCTGCTTGTCGGAGTCCTTCATCCGGAACGTGTTCATCTGCTCGATCTTGAGCGTGGCGGCCTTCGGCAGGCTGGCATCGGCCCGGACCGCCTTCTTGATGGCGCTTCCGATGGCTTCGTCCTTGCCGTCGGTCGCGCCGAAGAAGGCAGCCATCTGATAGAAGTCCTTCTGCGTCCAGTCGGCGAGCGGATGGTCGTGGCACTGGGCGCACGCTATGTTCGTACCCAGGAAGGTGGTCATGAGGTTCGAGACGCCGTCCAGCGGCATCTCGGCGTCGAAGAGCATGAAGCCGGTGGCGCCGTTGTCGCAGAGGCGTCCGTCCGCGGTGATCATCTCGGAGACGAGCTTGTCCCACGGGGTATCCGCGGCGATACGGGCCTTGAGCCAATCCTCGAAGGTGAACGCCGGCACGGCCTTGGCGAAGGTGTCCTTGACGCGCAGGAGGTCCGCCATCCAGTTGAACATCTGCATGGTATAGCCCGACGAGGACAGGAGCTCGTCGATCAGCTTGGCCCGCTTGTCGGGCGCATTGCTTGCGAGGAAGGTCGATGCCTCCAGCGCCGTCGGGACACGCCCCGCGGCATCGAGATAGATGCGGCGCAGGAACTGCTCGTCGGTGGCCGGGGCATTGAGCGTCTGCTTATTGGCGACGAGGACCGCGCCGACGAGACGATCGATGTCGGCGGCGGCCGAGGCGATCACGGCCGGACTGAAGGTGCTGGTGCGATTGCGGTCGACGCAGGTCTTGGCGAAAGCGATGTCTTCGGCGGAAAGCAGTTCGGTCTTGAAATGGAACGTCCGACCGTCCCGCGACTGGAGGGTGATATACTCGCCGGCCAGGCCGCAGAAACGCGCTTCCAGCTTCTGGCCTTCCTTGTCGGTCCAGGCATGCCAGATGGCGGGGCGTTCCCCCAGCGCGGCGACCGGAGCGGCCGGTGGCGCGACGACCTTGATGACCGGCTCGGCCTTCTTAGGGGCGGCGTGGACGATCAGGCCCAGGCAAAGGCAGGCATACAAGGCGAGGGGGCGCATGGGGGTGTTCACTGACTATATAACCCCCCCTACCGATTGATAGTTTCATCTCATCTTTAGGTTTACCCCATAGCCACCTATCCTAGATTGCTTAAGGTTTGACCCATTTTATTACCCCTTACTGCGCCCGATGAACCCCCTACCTCATCTCCGTCCCCCTGGCGCCACCCTCCGCCCTCGCCTCAAGGCCTGCCGGGTCTTGGGCATCGACCTCGGCACGACGAATTCCTCCGTGGCCGAACTACGCTGGT
>CANKZO010000325.1 GCA_947488485.1 Opitutia bacterium
GTCAGGCCCGCGGCGATGTGCGTGGAGAAAGCCGCGCTCTCGAGATCCTCCGCATAAGCCGTGAAGCCCGCGGCGTTCATGGTGTTCTTGTCGCGGAACTGTCGGATCGCCGTCGTCTGCAGCGAGAAGTTCAACGACTCCGTCCAACCATAGCGCGCGCCAAGCGTGCCGCTCAACGTGGTCCCCGGTCGGAAGTTCGGGTCAGAAGCCACCGCACCCTGGGCGCCGACCTGCCAGAAGAACCAAGGGTGGTCCGCGTCGGCCGAGTATTCACGACGAAGGGCCAGCATGAGATCGGTCGAGCCGGTACCAGGCTGCAGGTAGCGGCGGGAGACGTTGAGCGTCAGGTCGTCCGCGCCGGTCGGCAGCTTCACGCCGGCGATGACCGTGTAATCGGACCACTTGAAGCGGGTCGAGAGCGCGATATCACCGAGGCCGCTGACATCCTGACTGGTGTTGACCGGGTTAGGATTGAGCAGGGTCGGGACGATGTTCGTACGCAAGGTCCGGTCCACGCGCGGGATCGCGAGCGACCAGACCTGGCCGCCGAGATTCGTCTCGAGGGTGGTCGTGACATTGCGATGCACCGCATAGAAGTGCGCGTGGGCGTCGTTGTTGCGGCGGTTCTGGTCGACGTAGTCATAACGGACATCGATCGTGAACGGGCTGGTGGCCGCCGCCGGACGGTCCAGCAGGTTATCGACCGGCACCCGGACGCAACCGCACGGGCAGGCATGGGCTTCGGTGTAGGCGCCGAGCGCAAGGAGGGAGAAAAGAGCGGCACGCGTGGTGCGCCCAGAGAGGAAGGAGGTTTTCATGATACTATCGTTTGAGTGTCACCGACGCGGGTGTGGCGGTCCGCGCAGGCGACGATGCGCACCAGATGGGTGCGACTTGAGTGAGGGAGTGAGCCACGCGCCGACCGAACTAACCGCGACCGGCAACGGTGATCAGCCGCGCAACCGGGGAGGCGGCACCGGCACTTCGCCGGCCCGGATCAGCCCGACTTCATCCGACGGCCGGGCATGCTCCCGGCCTTGAAAATCCTGCGCACCGATGACCACAAGGACGTCGACGGAGGTATCCGCCTTGGCCTTTGTCTTCCCGGAGTCGTCCTTCGCCAGCGGCTGCTGCTCGCTCTGCTTACGTCCGTCCTGGGCGACCTTACACATCGCGCAAGGGGCGTCCGCCAAAGCCTTGGTGACCGCCGCGCCGACGGAGCGCTGCCCGGCGTTCTCGACCGACATCTTCGTCCAAGCGACGACCTGCAGGAGGTCCCACGACAAACCGGACGCAGCCAGCCACGCCACGAGGGCGAGCCAGGCGATGGGTTGACGGAGACGACGCACGAGGAAGTAACGTGCAGGATGCCCCGGACCTTCAATCCAATTCCCGGCCCTCGAATCGGGTCTTAGGCCTGCTAATCGGGAGAATAAGCCTACCCGACGTAAACTGTCGGATCAGCCACGCTGGCGCGAAGGAAAGCTTCCTTACGCTCCACGCAGGTGCCGCACTTACCGCAATGCCGATCGCCGCCGACATAACAGGACCACGTCAGGGCGAAGGGCACGCCCAGTTCGACCCCACGACGGACGATGGCGGTCTTATCCATGCCGACGAACGGGCGCTCCAGGGAGACTTCATGCCAGTCAGCGAGACGGATGGCCTTGTCCAAAGCATCGGCGAAGGCCGGCCGACAATCCGGGTAGATCGCATGATCGCCACCGTGCGCACCGTAGGCGACGGAAGAAGCCTTGAGCGACATCGCCCAAGCGGCGGCGGTCGCGATGAGCAGCATATTACGGTTCGGCACCACGGTGGCCTTCATGCTGGCCTCCTCGTAATGCCCTTCGGGCACGGCGACCTGCGAATCCGTGAGCGCGTTGGCGCCGAAAAGGGAGGTCACGCCGCGGAGGTCCGCGATGCGATGCGGCACCTTATAATGGGCGCAGATTTCGGCGGCGGCGACGAGTTCACGGCGGTGGCGCTGGCCGTAGTCGACGGAGAGCGCATGCACTTCCCTGCCCTCGGCCACGAGGTGGGCCAGGAGCACGGTGGAGTCCATCCCGCCGGAGTGAATGATGACGGTGCGCTTCATCCTGCGGGCAAGTTGGACGCGGACGGAGCCGAGGGCGAGTCCGTTAATCGCGGACCCGGAGCTTGGCGCCGAGTTTATCGAGGTGCGAGACCGCCACGGCCTCACCGACCCGCATGGCGGCGGACTCCTTGCGATTACCGTCGCGCAAGCCGGAAAGATGCAGCCAGCCGTGCGCCACATAGAGGCGGAGTTCGGTTGCGAGGGTGACACCATGTTCCTTCGCGGCCCGTCGGGCCTGGTCGATGTTCACGCAGATCTCGCCGGCAAACGCTTCACCGGGATGCTCTTCGCCGACGAAAGTGATGACGTCAGTCACCGTCGGGTCGCCGAGGAATTCGTCGTGCAGTTTGGCGGTCTCCTTATCGCCGAGGAAGGCGATGGAGAGCGAACCCTCCGGGCAACGATAGCCCTTGAGCTTGTCCAAGGCATGGACGACCCGCTGGACCGAGACCGCGGAGACCTTGGTCTTCGCGTGGCGGACAGAGATGTCGACGACGCGGCTCATGCGGCGGCGAAGACGGGCTTGAGCCGCGCCCAGAGCTCGGCGAGCGCCTGCGGCAGGACGCGCGTGTCGCCGATGACCGGCATGAAGTTATGGTCGCCGTCCCAGCGGGGCACGATGTGGAAATGGAGATGCGTGGGGATACCCGCGCCGGCGGCCTTGCCGAGGTTCAGTCCCATATTGAAGCCCGCCGGGCTCATCACCTTCTGCAGCACGGCCTGACAACGGACGAGGAGGTCCATCATCTCGGCGCGCTCTTCGGCGGTGAGGTCGGCCAGCTCGCCGACTTCGCGATTCGGAAGCACCATCAGGTGGCCGGGATTATAAGGGGAGTTATTGAGGATGACGAAGCAGTGCGCGCCGCGATGCAGGATCAGATTGGCTTCGTCGTCGTTCGCCGCGAGCAGGGCCGCGAACGGACTGCCGGCGCCAGGCTCCTTACGGGAGCGGATATACTGGATGCGCCAGTGCGGGTGGAGTTGCTCGGACATCGGATCAGGAGGCGAAGCCCTTCGGTCGGGCGAG
>CANKZO010000326.1 GCA_947488485.1 Opitutia bacterium
GCGCCTTGCCGATCTCGCGGGCCAGCGCCAAGATTATGAGAGCGAACGCGTCGCGGCCCTCTTCGGCCTGCGTCGTACCGCCGATGGACGCACCGATGAGCTCACCCTCGGTTGGGCTTTCCGCGCCGAAGCGCGTCGTGAAGTCGGTGGTGTCGAAAGCGAATACGACCTCGCACCGGGACTCCTGATCAGCATCGGTTCGCGCTGGCGGTTTTAATTAGCCTCAGGCTCCGCGGGAGACCCAGCGGTAAGCTTCGAGAGAATTGCGCCAGAAGAACCGTTCGCGGTCTTCGGCGGTGCGGTCGGCGTAATAGTCGGCCGCGAGTCCGAAGACGTCCGCATAGCGGGCGCCTTTGTCGGAGACGGGCCAGTTGCTGCCATAGAACACGCGCGTCGGCCCAAACGAGGCGGTGACGTGATCGAGCGTGGGCCGATAATAAGCCACGTTCGTCGGCGCTTCACCGTGCGGCGTCTTCACGGGTTCGACGAGTCCGGAGAGTTTGCAGTAAACGTTGGGTTCAGCGCCGAGGCGGCGCATGCCTTCGCGCCAGGCGAGGTCGGGCGCGGCGGGATCACGGACGTTGCCGACATGATCGACGACGATACGGAGGCCCGGGAAGTCGCGGGCGAGACGCACGGCTCCGGGGAAATCGCCGAGGCCATTGATATCTACCGCTAAGCCGAAATCCGCCAGTAGCCCGAGGTGACGCGCGAAGATGGGATCAGAGAGGTCGGTGCTCAGCTTACTCGCCGGGATCCGAATGCCGCGGAAGAGCGGGTGTGCAGCGAGGCGGCGGAGATGGCCGGCGAAAGTCCCTTCGGCCGGGCGAAGGTTACCGATGAAGCCCACGATGCACGGATGCTCGTCGGCGAGGCGCAGGATCCAGTCGTTGTCCTGCGTCCACGCGCTGGCTTCGACCACCACCGTCTCGCGGATACCATGCGGGGCGGCGACGCGTTGCCAATCGGGCGGAAGCACCGGGCGGTCGAGGAAGCTGCCCTTCGGCGGCCACGGCACGCCCTGTCCGCGGGTCGGATCGTAGAAGTGTGTGTGCGTGTCGATGATACGGGTGGCCGTCGGCCGGCTCACGCAACCGACGGAGAGGGCGGCCGCACCGGTCGCGCCGGCGAGGGTGCGCAGGAAGGAGCGGCGATCGGTGGTTCTGTCCATGTGGAAAAAATGAGGCCGAGCCGAGAGAGAGCAACCGAGAGGTTGGGCGCGCTAAAGCCACCAAGGGATTCCGCTGACAGAGCCGGATGCCCGCCCGGCCAAGCAAGGATGCTTGGCCCTACCTTTTGAGGTGACGGACGCAGAGGTCGGGGAAGTCGGTGAAGAGGCCGTCGACCTTAGCTTCACCGAAAAGCACCCGCATGAGTTCATCGGCGTCGCGCACAGATTTCGGGAGTTCGTCGGCGCGCAGGGTATAAGGATGTGACTTCAGGCCGACTTTCCGGGCGCGGGCGGCGAGGCCGGTCACCCTGCGCTCGGCGGGGCTCTTGCCGGTGACGTAGCTGCTGATGGGCGGGCCGATGCCGTCGACGAGCTGAGCGAGCTCGGCGAGGCCGGCATCAGTCTGAAGGAAGGTGAAATCGGTTTCGCCAGGCCCCTTGCCTTTGCCGCCGAGGAGCATGATGAGTTTACCTTGCCAGCCGAGCTCGCCCCGCAGGCGTTTGATCTCCGCGTATTCGAAGCACTGCACATAACAGGCCGAATCCTTGGTGTCATAGCCATGCTTGCGAAGAATCGGCAGAACAGAGGCGGCGAGATCACGGCCTTCTTTGCGATGCCAGGCCGGGGCCTTCAGCTCGGGGTAGATGCCGACGGCGCGTCCGGTGGAGCGGTTCAGTCCCTGGATGAATTGGATCTCTTCCTCGAGCGTGACGATTTGGAACGAACCGACGCTGACCGGGAAGCGGCGAGGGAAGATCGCCTTACCGGTCTTCGGATTAAAACGTTCGCTCGCGTTGAGCTGCTTTAGCTCCGCGACCGTGAAATCGAGCGCGTAGTAACGTCCGTCAGCCCGCTGGCGGCCGGGGAATTTCTTTGCGACATCCGTCGTCGTATCGATGTGTGGATCGTGGAAGACCACCGGCACGCCGTCTTTACTCAGGACGACATCCTGCTCAAGGAAGTCGGCGCCTTGGCCGTAGGCGAGGGCTTTGGCCGCGAGCGTGTGCTCCGGTAGGTAACCGCTCGCACCGCGGTGGGCGATGATGAGTGGCCGCGGCTCTGCCGCGGCGACGACGCCAAGGGTCAGGAGGAGGGCGAGTAGGCGGGGCATTGTATTTAGGGGCAGGGGTAGGGATAGGGGGAGGGCTGAAAGATGCAAAGGTGAGATGAGGGGTAGGGGTCGGGATAGGGGTGGGGGTAGGAATGATTTTCAGGTGAAGGGCAGAGGCGACGTTGCGGGGACGCGGCGGATGGGCAGGGTGGGGGCATGGCCAAACGCAAAAGCACCGCTCAACGCATCGTCTATGCCGGTCTGTTAATGCCGCTGAAGCACTTCAGCCCAGCTGACAAGAATCGCGTGCTGCGCGCCAACGGCGAAGGCAAGAAGTCCCCGAAGCAGGTCATCTATGTCGGTGAGACGGGTCTGCCGACGGAGGAGCGATACCTGCAGCACCTACTGAAGTACAAATCCCAACGTGGTTGGATCTATAAATATGGCATTCGGCCGATCGAGCTTTCAAGGCGACTGGCGGACCTAGAGGGCCTGAAGCCTTCCGCGAAGAAGGAGATTTACATGCTCGCGCGTCCGTTACGTACGGATTCCAAGGAGCGCGAAGCCGCCGTGGCCGCGATTTTTCGTCGCGAGGGGTTTTTCGTCGTGTCGGCTTGATGGGGTGAGGGTAGGGCTGACCATCCTTGGTCGGCCGCGGTCGAGCAGGGATGCCCGACCCACCCCTTAAATAGAGCGGATGCGATGTCATCGCATCCCTACCTTCGGATTGCGGGAGGGGCGGGGTTGAGTAAGGTGGGGCCATGAAGCGACTGCCCCTGTTCGTGCTCATGCTGTTGACCGTCGTGGGTCAGGCAGCCGAAGAAGCGCGTCGTGGTATGGTCGCCGCGGTGCATCACCTGGCCAGCGAGGCGGGGGTCG
>CANKZO010000327.1 GCA_947488485.1 Opitutia bacterium
TCATTCCGTTGAGACAAACCAATCGGTTCATGTAAGGAGATATATGATACCCTTGTCGAGTGAGTTAGACATAGTGATGCCTCCTTGGAAGTATTCATCTTTATGATCACCAATTTGGAAACCAGCTTGTGGGTTAAAACAAGTAAGTGTAACACCACTTCCATCACGATCTATTGAGAAGTCACGAACTAGTAAGTTGTGATCATTGATGATGTCTCCAGCCACTCCGAAGAATGTGTTGTTTGAAATGTATTGACTCTCGTTTTTGATAAAGCCAATAACTTCTTTCTGACGGGGATTTGCAACCATTGTTATCGATGTCATTCCCTTTTGTACAAGAGCTGACTTCATACGATTAACAATTTGACGTGTTGCTTCCTCGCCGAAGTATTTGTCTACACGACCTTGGAATTGAACAGGCACACCAAGAATTTTAGCTAGTTCCCCGAATGCCTTTTTGTTCATTGGGACTGGCTTGTCCTTAATGTGGACTAGACCGGTGTTAATAATTTTAATGTCTACAAGAGCAACAGTTTTACGAACTGGCTGGATTTGGATAGCATGAGCCATACGAGCGTCGTAAGCATGCTGTGAAAGTGTTTGAATTGCTGCCATTTTTAGTTTAGTTATTAGTTAGACAAATCTATGAAATCCACTCTGAATAAAAAAATAAAACCCCGGTTCTTTTAAATTAAGAGCAGTATAATTTAACTTCCCCGGGGTCCCACACATCTTAATTATCTTCTAAGTCTTCCTCGAACTTATCATCAATATGTCGAAGTCCAAATGCGTCATCGAAGTTATTCCCTACACCCCTTAGGTTCTCCTTCTCATCTTCTAATACCTTACGGGCTGCTTCATCAAGATCGTAACGTGCCATATCGTATTTAACATCTCCAGTAGCAGATAGATCAAAGAACATTCTTTTGTTAACCTCACCCCTTCTGTTCTTAGTGAAGGTAACATACCTTGATCCATTTTCCTCAAAGCGTACCTCCATCATACCTGTGGTGTTGTGCTTAAGCTTATTAGAGCCTACGAAGCTACCACCTTTGTTAACCTGCTGGATACAAAGGAAGCTAGTGTATATTGCCCTGTCATTGTTACCTGCGTTATTGACACGCATTTGATCAATTAACCATTTCTCAGTGGAACCAGTAGTCATTCCGTTAGCTTCTTTAACTGTATCCTGAACCTCAACAAATGAGTCAATTAATACAATATCATATCCACGTCTTAACATATGCTCTACAACAAGCTTTGGGTTTTGATCTAGGTATTCTCCTAAGAAAAGGATATCAATTGTACCGAACTTAGGATAACGTTTTACGTAACCATATAAATCGATACGATCCATTTCAGCAGATATAAAAAGAACAGCTGCACCGGAAGTCTGTAGATCAGACAAAATATCCATTGCAACAGTACTCTTACCTACTCCAGGGTCTCCCACCATCATAAAGTTGGTTGCTCTTGGGAATCCACCATCTGAGGATAAAACAGTGTCAATAGATTTACCGGTCTTAATAGGCTCAAAGAGCTTGGGGTCAAATGTCAGAGTCTCCATACGGACACACTCAGGAATGACAGTTAATACTTCAGGTACAGACATCTGTACTCCTGCTGCAAGGCGCTTAGCCTCGAAGGATCTGCGAACGCTTTCGGCTATCTTAGCTTTAGCCTCCTCGGTCATGGGTTTACGTTGTGGTTGATTGCTCATTTTATGTGTGGGGTTTTGATTTATTTTGCTAATGTAGAAAAATCTACTTAATATAAAAAATGTTTTTTGATTATTTTACTTTTCTTAATAGCCCTGGGGAGACATTGATTAGTCTACCGTTACATCTAACTACTAGATTCTTACGGTTAATTTTTTCAATCGTTCCATTACCATAATACCATCTTGGGTCATCAGAGGTAACGATATCACCGATATCAAAATGTGCTCTAGCTTCCCTTCTATAGGCTAGCTGAATAGCATTAATGGTACTAACAAGATCGTTTAATTCTTCCTTAGAACAATTACGAACAAATGTTTTAGCTTCTAGTAAATTCATATGTCTATTTTTATTTGGTTAATGGCTGAGGATAGAACCTTCGTCTATATCGAAAGAGTTATTTTCTAAGAACTCTTTCATGCTTTCATTATCTCCTTCAAAATAAATTAAGGCTTCTGGACCTCCGCTGCTAATGCTAATAACTATAAGACCTGCATCTTCCAATTCGGAAATAACAGATTCTAATTTTTCAGGGTCTACGAAGATACTAAAATTTTCCATGCTTTCTTAATTGGTTATGACGCTAATGTAGATTAATCTACTTAAATAAAAAAATGTTTTCTATAATTTTTTAAAGAAGTGTCAGCTCCGGGGGTTCCTCATCACGTGGGAGGAGAGCTTCACACCAAACATTAACCCACAAAAAAAGGTCCCGAAGGACCTTATATTATTTATTGGGGTTTAAACTGTCTGCTCCTGTTCCAAGTAATCCTTGATCTTCTGAGCCAATTCATAGTTCTCTTCATCAACGGACATCTGCTGTAAACGATCCCATATAAACTTAGGATAATCTCCAAAGAGGGATTTGTTATAAGAGACACTCAATAACATCTGAGCCCAATTATCATTCATCTCCTCTTCCTCCATCTCTTCAATACGTGCTGAGACATAATCCCATTCGTCTCGAATCTCGCAAGCCATCATGTATGAATCTTCAGAACCACCCTCTGGAAAATTCTCCTCGATAACATATCCTGCCTTCATAGTGTATTCACCCACATTATGACCTAAATCCTCATCAGCAAATTTCACTTTAAAAGTGGCTTCTGGATATTTTCTACTGAGGATCATAATGAGCTTAGCAGGAGTTGACCAAGCAGTTTCGAATTTGATATCACCATTGTCATGTACCTTATGACTATAAGCATTCCACTTAGTACCCCAAGTCTTTGTCTGCCACCCATACCAATCTGCATTACCATACTTACTTATAAGATCATCATGAATCTCCTGGGTGATTCCACGATATACACCATGCTCTTTTTCAGTCTGATCCAAATCACCAGAAGCTAAACGGGA
>CANKZO010000328.1 GCA_947488485.1 Opitutia bacterium
CTACCTCGACCTCGGCGGTGACTTCCGCTTCGCCGCACCGGGCAACCGTGATGCCTGGGCTGAATTCGAGACCAAGGGCGGCGAACATCGCATCGTCCTCGAATCCGTCGTCGGCTACGTGATCAACAATAAGGGTTCCCGTCGTCGCCCGGAACTCGGCGAGACCATCGCCGCGATCTCCCTCGCCGGCCGCACGGATTGGCAGCTGCTTTCTCCGTCCGGAGAAACCCCTTCCTACAATGACGCCGGCTGGGCCGCCTACGCCGCGCAGGAAGAAGAGCGCCTCGCGCGCGTCGATGCCGCCGCCCGCGCCGCCGCCCGCGCCAGCCAAGGCGAGTATTGGCAGAAGCGCCGCGAAGCCGCGAAGCAGTGGCTCGCCAGCACCCCGGAGACTCCCGTGCCCACGCTGGCTAAGGGCTTCCCCGCGAACAATCCGGTCGACCATTTCCTCGCCGAGAAGATCGTCGCCTACCAAGGCCAGGTGAAGGCGGTGAAAAAAGGCGGAGTCGAATTCTACGCGAAGATCTTCCCCATCCTCGAGGCCAGCTGCCTCGAGTGTCACCAAGGCGGCAAGCCCAAGGGCGGACTGCACCTCGACACCCTCGCCGGCGCGCTCAAGGGCGGTAAGAGCGACGGCGCGGCCATCGTGCCCGGCGACCCCGCCAAAAGCGCCCTGCTCACGCGCATCCGTTCCGAAGACCCCGACGAGATGATGCCGCCGAAAGGCCATCGCCTCGCCGCCGCCGACGTCGCGCTCATCGAGCAGTGGATCAAGGAAGGCGCCGCCTGGCCGGAATACCGCCCGCTCTCGACGCGCCTCACCCCGCTGACCGACGACCTCGCCTTCCTGCGTCGCGTGACGCTCGATACCGTCGGCGTACCGCCCTCCGCCGACGAGATCGCCACGTTCGCCGCCGACACTTCCGCCGACAAACGCGCCAAGGCCATCGATCGCCTGCTCGCCGACCCGCGCGCCGCCGACCACGGCATGGGCTACTGGCAGGACGTCCTCGCCGAGAACCCGAATATCCTTAACCCGACCCTCAACAATTCCGGCCCCTTCCGCTGGTGGATCCACGAATCGCTCGTCGACCGCAAGCCGCTGGACCTGATGGTCACCGAGCTCCTGCGCCTCAAAGGCTCTTCCGCCGCCGGTGGCCCGGCCGGCTTCGGCATCGCCTCGCAGAACGACGTCCCCATGGCCGCCAAGGCCACCATCGTCACGACCGCCTTCCTCGGCGTGGAGACCAAGTGCGCGCGCTGCCACGACTCGCCCGCCCACACTTCGAAACAAGAACAGGTCTTCGCCCTCGCCGCCCTACTGGAGACCAAGGCCGTCAAAGTCCCGACCACCAGCAGCGTCTCGATGGCCAAGCTCCGCGAAGGCGGTCGCAAGCCCCTGATCGAGGTCACCCTCGAACCGGGTACTTCCGTCGAACCGCACTGGCCCTTCCCTGAATTCTCGCAGGAAAGCGTCGCGGACGAACTCGCCCTCGACCCCAAGGATCCGCGCGACCGTCTCGCGACGCTCGTCACCGCCCCGCAGAACGAACGCTTCGCGCAGGTGATGGCCAATCGCCTCTGGGCCAGCCTGATGGGCCGCGGCCTCGTCGACCAGCCTTGGGATTGGGAACGCTCCAAGAACTCCCACCCCGCGCTCCTTCGCTGGCTCGGCCGCGAACTCGTGCGCAGCGGCTACGACGCCGACCACGTGCGCCGGCTCATCCTGAACTCGCACGCCTATCAGCGCGCGACGGACCTCACGCAGAAGCTGCCGAATCCGCTCTACGTCGCGCCCGCCCCGCGCCGGCTCTCCGCCGAGCAGGTCGTGGACTCGATGTTCGCGACGACCGGGAAGCCCTTCCGTACCGAGGAGGCCAGCCTCGACATCGACAGCATCCGCGAACAGGCGAATTCCGTCACGCTCGGCCAGCCGCGCCGCGCCTGGATGCTGACCTCGACCTCCAACGAACGCGACCGTCCCGCCCTCGCCCTGCCCCGCATCCAGGCGGTGTGCGACGTCATGGCGGCCTTCGGCTGGCGCGCCAGCCGTCCCGATCCGGTGACCGAGCGCGAGAGCGCCGCGAACTCACTGCAGCCCGCGATCCTCAGCAACGGCACGATGGGCACATGGGTGACGCGCCTCAGCGACGATCACGGCGTGACCGCCCTTGCCTTCGACGCCAAGTCACCGAAGGGCTTCGTCGACGAACTCTTCGTACGCGTGCTCACGCGCCACCCGACCGCCGCGGAGAAGGCCAAGTATGAGGCCTACCTCGCCGAAGGCTTCGCTGACCGCGTCCTGCCCCCGCCGCTCTCCGCCCCGCCCGGCAAGCGTAAGCCGGCCTACTACGTCTCCTGGTCGAACCACCTCAACGATCTGGCCACCACGGTGCGTATGCAGGAGGAAGCCGCCGCCCGCAAGGGTGACCCGGCCACGCCCCGCCTGACGGACACCTGGCGTCGCCGCGCCGAAGATGTGGTCTGGGCGCTCGTCAACTCCCCCGAATTCCTCTACTACTGATCCCATGGACCGCCGCTCCTTCGTCACCGCCCTCGGCCTCGCGCCGTTCGCCGCCTCGCCGCTCTTGGCCAACTCCGGCGCGACCGGCCCCAAGGGCAAGGCCGAGCATTGCATCTTCATCTGGCTCGGCGGCGGCATGGGCCAGGCCGACACGTTCGACCCGAAGGCCGTCGGCGACAACAAGGCCACGAAGAAGAAGCCCGGCTCGCTCTACCCTTCCATCGAGACCTCCATCCCCGGCGTGCGCCTCTGCGAGCATCTGCCCCGCACGGCGAAGCTGATGGAACACGTGACCGCGGTCCGCTCGGTGAACCACAAGGTCATCGACGAGCATGCGTTCGCCACGAACCTCGTGCACACCGGCCGCATGATCAGCGGCAACGCCGTCTATCCTTCCATCGGCTCGATCGTCGCGCACCGCCGCGGCGCCGCCGACCCGTCCGTCCCGGCCTACATGCTCATCGGCTACCCGAACGTGAGCCGCGGACCGGGCTTCCTCGGCATCAAGGACGGCTACATCTACCTCGTCGACACCGAGACCGGACCGAACGG
>CANKZO010000329.1 GCA_947488485.1 Opitutia bacterium
AGGCCGACGGCGACGACGCCGACGATCAAGGCCGACCACTTGAAGGCCTTCAGGCGCTGTTCCGGGGAGGAGGCCGGGCGGAGCATGCGACCGTAGATATCGTGCGCGAGGGCGCTGGACATCGAGACGAGCAGGCCGGAGAAGGTCGACATGAACGCCGCGAAGGCGCCGGCGCAGGTGATGCCCGAGAGGACCGAGCCGAGCAGCGGGTGGTCGCGGCCGGCGAGCAGCGTGGGCAGCTCGAGCACGACCTTGTCCGTGCCCTTGGCCCCGACAGCGTCGTAGAGCTCGGGCGTGAGCGAACGGCCGATGACGCCGTAGACGGGCGGGAAGACGTAGAAGACGCCGATGAGGATCATCACCCACATCGTGGTGCGCTTGGCGGCGACGCCGTCGGGGTTCGTGTAGAAGCGGACGAGGATGTGCGGCAGGCCGGCGGTACCGCAGACGAGCGCGATGATCAGCGAGTAGGTGTAGAGGAGCGAGTAGGGCTTCTTGTTCGCCTCGAGCGCGCTCTTCTCCTCCGGGGTGCTGGCCGCGGCGATGGAGGCGTCGACGGCCTTGGTGGTGAGCTTGCCGAACGGAGCGATCCAGGCCTCGTCCTTCGGAGCCTTGGCCGGGAGGGCCTTGCGCTCGATGCCGGACACCGCGGTCACGGTGGACTCCTGAGCGGTCTTGTTGACGGCGAGGTGCTGCTGGTAATGGCCGACCACCGCGGCGAGCACGAAGATCGGGAGGGTGATGGCGAAGACCTTGAGCCAATACTGGAAAGCCTGGACCAGTGTGATGCCCTTCATGCCGCCGAGCGAGACGTTGAGGGTGATGACCGCGCCCACGACCACGACGCCGGCCCAATAGGGCAGGCCGGGGAAGATGTAGGCGAGCGTGGTGCCCGCGCCCTTCATCTGGGGCATGGTGTAGAAGAAGCCGATGAAGAGCACGAAGCAGACCGCGATCTTGCGGAACATCGGCGAGTCATAACGGCCCTCGGCGAAGTCGGGGATGGTGTAGGCGCCGAAGCGGCGCAGCGGGCCCGCGATGAAGAGCAGCAGGAAGAGGTAACCGCAGGCGTAGCAGACGGGATACCAGAGCGCGTCATAGCCCGTGGCCATGACCATGCCGGCCACGCCCATGAAGGACGCGGCGGAGAGGTATTCGCCCGAGATGGCGGAGGCGTTCCAGCCGACGGAGACCGAGCGACCCGCGACGAAGAAGTCGCCGGCGCTCTTGGACTTGCCGGCGGTCCAGAAGCCCATGCCGACGGTGATGACGACGGTGACGAGCGAGCAGACGGCGATCCAGGGGTCGATGCCTTGGGCGGCGAGGAGGGCGTTCATATTACTTGGTCAGGCCGTCCTGGGCGGCTTTGGCTTCGGCGTCTTCGAGCGCGATGGAGCGCTTGATGAAGACATAGGAGATGATCCAGACGAAGGGGAAGAAGAGGACGCCGAGGATCAGCCACGTGAGGGTGAATCCGAAGACGCGCTGGGCCATGAACGCCGGCTGGTAATAGTTCAGCAAGGGCAGGGCGACGAGCGCCACGGCGAAGCAGAGGGCGCAGGCGATCGAGAGCTTGAGCTGGTCGCGCATCAGGCGCGCCAGGAAGGCATCCGAATGGATGGCCTCAGGGGTGGGGGAGGACTCGCTCATGGGGTTGGGGTTAGTCGGTGGAATTATCGCACGACTGCAACCCGAGGATTTCCGCTTGCTTTGGCTTAATGCAATAGTATTGCATCTGGTATTCCTATGAAAACCCGCCTGTTCCCCGCCCTCCGCCCCGTCTTCATGCTCGCCGCCTCGACGCTCGCCTTGGCTGCCCAAGACAAGCCCGCCGCCCCCGAGAAACTCAAGACGGTCGTGGTCAAGGGCACGGCCATCGGCGGCGAGGTCACGGCGGTGACGCCGACCCTGATCCTGGCGAGCGCCGACCTCGACCGCCTGGCCCAGTCCAACATCGGTGACCTGCTCGCCGACCTCCCCGGCGTGGTTTCGAGCTACTTCGGTCCCAACGCCGGCCGCCCGGTCATCCGCGGCCTCGATGGTGACCGCCTCAAGATCACCCAGAACGGCGTCAACAGCCTCGACGCTTCCGCCTCGAGCCCGGATCACGCGGTGAGCGTCGACCCTCTTGCCATCCGCGAAGCCCAGGTCCTCCGCGGTCCGGCCGCCCTGCTTTACAGCACCAGCATCCTCGGCGGCGTCATCAACCTCGTCGACGCGCGTATCCCGGATCAGCGTCTCGCCCAGCGCCAGTCGGTCACCGGCCGCGTCGGCTCCGTCGACGGTCTTCGCTCCGTGGGCGTGCTCGCCGAAGGTTCGGCCGGCTCGTTCTCCTACCATGTCGATGGCTTCGACAAGTCGACGGACGATCTCCGCACGCCGGTGGGCCGCATCGCGGACACGTCGGCGGATAATCGCGGCGCCGGCGTCGGCTTCTCGTATCTCACCTCCAATGGTTACATCGGCCTCTCTTACTCCGGTCTGGATTCCACCTATGGCGTCGCCGAGCAGGACATCTCCATCGGTCTGGAGCAGCGCCGCTGGGATCTCGCGGGCAAGGCCGAAGTGGCCGGCTCCGTGGTTCGTTCCCTCGCCTATCGCGTCGGCGTGGCCGACTATGCGCACACGGAATTCGAAGCCGGCGCGCCGGGCAGCACTTTCACGAACGAAGGCTGGGACGGCCGTCTTGACGTCGAGCTGGTGAAGATCGGCTCGGTCGAAGGCGTGGTCGGACTGCAGGCCAACCGTTTCGACTTCGGCGTGACCGGTGACGAGGCGTTCCTGCCGGATACCCGCAACTCCGCCATGGCCACGTTCGGCTCCTTCGTCCAGAACCTCGCCGCCGATCAGCGCCTACGCTACGGCTTCCGCATCGAACACGCGCAGGTCGACGCTTCCGCCTGGACGCATGCGGGCGTCGCGACGAATCCTCCCGCCGACTCGGCCTCCTTCACGCCGGCGAGTTTCGCCTTCGCCTGGGCCAAGGACCTGAATCCTTCCTGGACTTCGACGATCAACCTGACCCGCACCGAGCGCGCCCCGAACTTCCAGGAACTCTACGCCGACGG
>CANKZO010000330.1 GCA_947488485.1 Opitutia bacterium
TCGGAGCAGACGGTGAGCTCATGCTTGCGCACGAGCGCGGCGAGGCGGTCGAGCTCCCCGCGGTCGAAGACGCGCGCGAGCGGGTTATACGGATTGCAGAGCAGGAGCACCTTGGCGTGCGGCTGCGCGCAGGCGGCCTCGAGCTTGGCCCAATCGAACGTCCAGCGGCCGTCGGTGAAGACCATCTCGAGTTTGAGGGGGTTGCGCTCGGACAGGACCGGGGCGCTCATGAACGGCGGGTAGACCGGCACGGTCGTGACGACGGATTCGCCCGGCTTGCTGGCGCAGCGGATGGCGGCGTGGATGCCCGGCACGAGCGAGCACATGAACGTGATCCACTCGGGCTTGATCTCCCAGCCGTGGCGGCGACGGACGTGGTTGACGACGGCGGCGAAGACGGAGTCGCGCTGCGCGGGATAACCGAAGACGCCGTGGGCGGCGCGTTCGCGGATGACTTCGATCACCGCGGGCGGCGCCTTGAAGTCCATGTCCGCGATCCAGCAAGGAATGATGTCCTTGTCGGCGTACTTGTGCCACTTGGTGCTGTCGGTCCCGGCGCGTTCCGGACAGCTGTCGAAATCGAAAGCCATAGTCTGAGGTGAACCTTGGATTGAAGCCGAGGACGGGCAAACGCAATCTGCCGCCGTCCTATGACTCGGTGGCTCGACGTCCTTGACCGGGGGTTCTTCGACCTGGTCTTCCCCCGGGACTGCGCGGTGACGCAGGAGCCGATGGACGACGATGCCCGCCTGCACCTGTCGGCCGCCGGCGTCGCCCTGCTCCCGCGGATCGGCGACCCGCGGTGCCTGACCTGCGGACACCCCTTCGAAGGCATCCTCGAAGGCGACCGGGCCTGCCCGCACTGCCTCGACCTCCGACCGGCGTTCGGCCGGGCGGTCTGCGCCTTCCGCGCCCGCGGACCCGCCCGCCGGATGGTCCACCGCATCAAATACGAACGGTGCCCGTTCCTAGCCGACGATCTTGCCGCGGCGGCTATCGAAGACGAAGTCTTCCGCCGGCATCTGGCCGGCTCGGTCCTGGTCCCCGTCCCGCTACACTCCGCCCGCCGACGGGATCGCGGCTACAATCAGGCCGAACGGATCGCCAGCCGGCTCGCCGCCCTCGTCGCCGGGTGCCGAGCCCAGACGCTTCTCCGCAAGCAACATGAG
Source organism: Opitutia bacterium (assembly GCA_947488485.1). The sequence goes on from CANKZO010000330.1 coordinate 1,170, forward strand.
ACCGTCTCGCAGACCCGGCTTGGCCGGCAGGAGCGCCGGAAGAATGTCGCCGGAGCTTTCGTCCTCGCCGACGGGAAATCCGTCGACCCCTACGTCCGTTATGTCGTCATCGACGACGTCCTCACCACCGGCGCGACCCTGCATGCCTGTGCCATCGCGCTACGCCAAGCCGGCGCTGAATGCGTGGATGCCGCGGCGCTGTGCCACGGGTAGGGACAGCACCACGTGCTGTCCTAAGTGCAAAAGTGCACGCAACCTTAGTTGACCCGTTGGCCAGACCGATACCCAAGGTAGGGTCGGGACCGCGTCACGACATAGGTAACCCCAGCCAATCATCCGGTCTCCGGTTTCCCCTTGTGCCCTGTCTTTCTGTCTTGGGTAGGGTTGAGCGCCCTCGCTCAACCGCGGCTGACCGAGGCGGTCAGCCCTACCTAGATGCACCTAGGGCAGTACGCGGTGCTGCCCCTACCCAAGGCATCACTCCCCCGATACTCCATACTCGATACTCAATACTCTCTATCGCTCTGGCCAACCAATCAACGGGTCAACTGATCAACTTCTTCGCCGGAGACGCCCATCTTGGCGACGACGAAGGCGCGCATATCCGGCGCCAACGGCGCCGTGAAAGTCCGCGTGATGCGCGGGGGGAAACGAAACTCGAGCTTGGCGGCGTGCAGTGCCTGGCGGCCCATCTCGAGCGCGGCGCCGAGGCGCTTGGTCCAGCCGTGCGCGACGAATTCCATGTAGAGCGAATCGTCGCCGCCGTAGAGCTTGTCGCCGATCACGGGCAGCCCGAGCCAGAAGGCATGGGCGCGAATCTGGTGCTTGCGGCCGGTATGCGGCTGCACGCGCGCGAGCGTGTAGCCATTGCGCACGAGCACGGGCTCGAAGAAGGTCGCGGCGGGCAAAGTGCCGGGGCCTTCGCGGACGGCGGTCTTCACCACGACCTGGCTGGTCTCGTCGGGTCCGAGCGGCTGGTCGACCATGACGGGCTCCTTGAGCTCGCCCTTGAGCAGCGCGTAGTAGGTCTTGAGCACCATGCGTCGCTCCATCGCGGTCTGCGCGGCGGAGGCGGCGTCGTAGTGCTTGGCGATGAGGATCACGCCGCTGGTCTCGCGGTCGAGCCGGCTGACGAGGTGCGAGACGTCCATCTGCTTCCATTCCTTGACCGCGCCGACGAGCGACGACCACGGGCCGTCCTTCGACGGATGGCAGACGAGCCAACCCGGCTTGTCGAAGACCATGTAGTCGTCATCCTCCTCGATGAGCCACTTGGGCAGCTCGGCCGGATCCACCTTCGGCGTGGTGCTGCTGGGCGGGACGAAGGAATAGTCGGTCATCGGACGGGCGGCAGGCGATCCTGCCAGGCGTCAGCCAATCCTTGGCCGCGCAAGCGCGCGAGGACTTCGCCGACGAGATAAAGCGAGCCGAGGACGACGAGCGTCTCGCCGGCGGCGGCACACGTCGCGGGCGACGGAAAGAGTTCGGCGACGGACGCGCGCCGGATCTCGCCGCGGAAACCGGCCGGCACCAGGGCGGCGAGTTCTTCGACCGAGCACGCGCGCTCGTTGTCCGGACGCACGAGCACGAGCCGGGCGGCGTGGCGCGCGGCGACTTCGACAAGCGGGCGGGCGCGTTCGCTGCCGAGCGCGCCGACGATGACGGTCGGCGAGGCCAGTGAGGCGAGGAGCGGTTCGACGACGCGGGCGCCCTCTTCGTTATGCGAACCGTCGACGATCAGGCGGCGGCCGTCAGCAAGACGATGCGACTGCCAGCGCCCGGCCCACTCGACCGTCAGCAGGGCCGCGCGGGCCTTGGCGTCATCGATGGGCAGACGTGTCGCGAGCTCGCACGCGAGCAAAGCCGCGCCGGCGTTACGACGCTGGTGTTCGCC
>CANKZO010000331.1 GCA_947488485.1 Opitutia bacterium
TACCGCTCTGCGAATTGATGCGGATGATGGCTTCGTAAGAACGGCCGATGTCCATCGGGTCGATGGTGAGGTAGGGGACGTCCCAGAGGGCGTCGTGGCCGATCTTACCGCGACGATCCATGCCCTTTTTAATGGCGTCCTGGTGGGAGCCCGAGAAGGCCGTGAAGACGAGGTCGCCGCCATACGGGTGACGGTCGTGCACGCTCATGCGGGTCACGCGCTCGTAGACCTCGCGGATCGCGCCGAGGTTACGGAAGTCGAGGTGCGGGTCGATGCCGTGCGAGAACATGTTCAGCGCGACGGTGACGATATCGAGGTTGCCCGTGCGCTCGCCGTTGCCGAAGAGCGTGCCTTCCACGCGGTCCGCGCCGGCCATCAAGCCGAGCTCGGTGGCCGCGACGCCGGTACCGCGGTCGTTGTGCGTGTGCAGGGAGACGATGGCCATCTCGCGGTTGCTGAGATGACGGCAGAACCACTCGATCTGGTCGGCATGCGTGTTCGGCGTGCCGGCTTCGACGGTGAGCGGCAGGTTGAGGATGATCTTACGCTGGGCGTTGGCACCCCAGGCCTTCGCGACCGCTTCGCAGACCTCGAGGGAGTAGTCGGGCTCGGTGAGCACGAACGTCTCCGGGCTGAATTCCAGCTGCCACTTGGTCTCCGGAAGATCATCGGTCAGCTCACGGATGAGCTTCGTGCCGTTGACGGCCATCTCGAGGACTTCTTCCTTCGAGAGCTTGAAGACGATCTCGCGCTGGGCCGGGTTGGTCGGCGTGTAGAGGTGGACGATCGCGCGATGGGCGCCCTTGAGGGAATCGATCGTGCGGCGGATGAGGTGTTCGCGGGCCTGGACGAGGACCTGCACCGAGACGTCTTCGGGGATGAGGTGCTTTTCGATGAGCTCGCGGGTGAAGGCGAACTCCGTGTCGGAGGCGGACGGGAAGCCGATCTCGATCTCCTTGAAGCCGATGCGGCAGAGGGTCTGGAAGAGCTCGTGCTTCTCCGGCACGTTCATCGGGATCGCCAGGGCCTGATTACCGTCGCGGAGGTCGACCGAGCACCAGCGGGGCGCCCGCTCGATGCGCTGGTCCGGCCAGCGGCGGTCCGGGAGGCGGACGGTCTCGAAGGGGCGGTATTTCTGCCGGGGGGATTCCATGGCGGGCGAAGTTCGGATGGTGGGAAAGGAGGGAAGGGCTGGCGAGCGTGGGTTTGGGCTCCTAAAAGCAAAAAACCCACCCGGAAGTCCGGGTGGGTTTTTTCGCAAAGGTGCGAGACCCGGACTTAGGCGTCAGGCTTGGTCTTCGGAAGCTTGGTCACGCGCTTCAGGTCCTTGACGGTACCGCGCTTCTTGAGCAGTTCCACGCGCTCGAAGCGCTTGAGGACGTTACGCTTCGCTCCGGAGGAGGAGGCGCTGGACTTGAAACTGTTGTGCTGGGTCATGGCCGTAAGGTGGGTGGAAGTTTGGAGAAAAGGGGTGGATGGGGCGGGAGCAAGGGGAAAAGCGGTCAAAATGCCGACTTTGCCCCTTTCTCCGCCGGTTTCACCCCTCAGGCGTGCTTCAACATGCCCTTCACCACGTGGCCTTCGACGTCGGTCAGGCGGAACTGGCGGCCCTGATAGCGGAAGAGGAGCCCCTCGTGGTTGATCCCGAAGAGGTGCATCAGCGTGGCCTGCATGTCGTGGACATGGACCCGGTCCTTGGTGATGTTCCAGCCGAAGTCGTCGGTGGCGCCATGGACGTAGCCCGGCTTCACGCCGCCGCCAGCGAGCCACCAAGAGTAGGCGCGGCCGAAGTGGTCGCGGCCCTTGAAGCCCTGGCCCGCCTGGTTCTGGGCGAACGGCGTGCGGCCGAACTCGCCGCCCCAGACGACGAGGGTGTCGTCGAGGAGTCCGCGCTGCTTGAGGTCCTTGACGAGCGCCGCGCTGGCCTGGTCGGTGTCGAGGCACTGCTGGGCGAGCTGGCCGGTGGTAAGATTATTATGCTGATCCCAGCCGGCGTGCATGAGCTGCGTGAAGCGCACGCCGCGCTCGGCGAGGCGGCGGGCGATGAGGCAGTTATTCGCGAAAGTGCCGGGCTTGAGGACGTCGGGGCCATACATCTCGAGCACCGACTTGGGCTCGTTCTTGAAGTCGAGCAGGTCGGGCACCGAGGCCTGCATGCGGAAGGCCATCTCGTATTGCGAGATACGCGTGTCGATCGCCGGGTCGCCGGCTTCGCCGAGGTGGGCGCGGTTGAGCGCCTGCATGTCGTCGAGCATCGTGCGACGCGCCTCGCGGCTGACGCCGGCGGGATTATTGACGTAAGGGACCGGATCGCCGACGCCGCGGAAGCGCACGCCCTGGTGCTTGCCGGGCAGGAAGCCGTTGGACCAATAGTGTTCGAAGAACAGCTGGCCGCAGGTCTTAGCGGCGTCGGAGGACGTCATCACGACATACGCCGGCAGGTCTTCGTTCATCGAGCCGAGGCCGTAGGACAGCCAGGCGCCCATCGAAGGACGGCCGGGGATCTGCGAGCCGGTCATGAAGAACGTCACGCCAGGCGCGTGGTTGACCGCCTCGGTGTTCATCGAGCGCACGACGCAGAGTTCGTCGGCGATCGCGCCGGTGTAAGGCAGCATCTCGCTCATCTCGATGCCGCTCGAGCCCCACTTCTTGAAGGGCTTGATGGCGCCGACGCACGGAAACTTGGCGTAGCCGCTCGACATCGTGGAGAGGCGGGTGTCGCCGCGCACGCTGGCGGGGATGTCCTCGCCGGCCATCTTGGCGAGCAGGGGCTTATGGTCGAAGAGGTCGACGTGCGAAGGGCCGCCGCCCTGCCAGAGGCAGATCATGCGCTTGGCCTTGGGCGCGAAGTGCGGGAGGCCGGGGAGCGCGCCGACGGGATTCTGCGCGGCCTTGAGGTCGCGGGCGAGGAGCGAGGCGAGGGCGACCGAGCCGATGCCCTGGACGCCGGCGCTGAGGAAGCTGCGGCGCGTCAGGCGCTCGCGCCATTCGGAGGGAGAGAGTTCGAAGTCCATGGGGTTCAGTCGCGGGTGATGGCGGCGTCGAGGTT
>CANKZO010000332.1 GCA_947488485.1 Opitutia bacterium
CCCAGCGCGATGAGCTCACGCCCGAGCAGAAGGCCTCCATGAAGGAAGCCGACCGCATGCGCGGTGAGAAGGCCCGCATCGACGCCGAGCTCGCCCTCGCTGAAGCCAAGCGCGCCGAAGAACTCGCCCCCCTGAACGCCGAGGTCGCCCGCCTGACCACCGAGCGTGCGCTCCGCCTCGCCAAGGCTTCCGCCGAAGCCGCCGCCCTCGAAGACGAGCGCGCCAAGCTCGAGCGTCAGGCCGGCCTCGAGGCCGCTCGTTCCGGCGCCCGCCTGACGGAGCGCTCCAACAAGATCCGCGAACTCGAAGCCGAAGCCAAGCAGCTCCAGCTCGAAGCCGCTAATACCATCGCCCGCCTCTCCAATGAGATCCAGCGCTTCCAGAAGGAAGACGAGGCCCGCAAGATCGCCAGCAAGGCCAAGCCGAAGTATCTCAAGGATCCGCTCGTCGATGGCGTCCTGTATATCAGCGATCGCCGCATCTCCTTCAATGGTGCCGTGACCGAGCAGCTCGCCGACTACGTCTGCACGCGCATCTCCTTCTATAACAACCAGTCGTCCGAATTCCCGATCTTCATCGTCGTCGACAACTCCCCTGGCGGCTCCGTCGCCGCCGGTTACCAGATCCAGAAGGCCATGGCCGCCTCCAAGGCCCCGGTCCATGTCGTCGTCAAGGGCTTCGCCGCCTCGATGACCGCTGTCATCTGCACGCTCGCCGAGCGCTCCTACTGCTACCCGAACACCATCCTCCTGCATCACCAGGCCTCGAACGTCGTCCGCGGCAACATGACCGTGCTCAAGGAGCAGATCGATTTCACCAACCAGTGGTTCGACCGTCTCGCCACCCCCGTCGCCAAGAAGATGGGTATCTCGCTTCAGGAATTCGTGAAGCAGATGTACGCCAACGATTCCAGCGGCGATTGGCAGGCCTTTGGCGATAAGGCCAAGGAACTCAAGTGGGTCGACAACGTCATCGAGCGCATCGAAGAGACCGCCATCCTCGATCTTCTTCCCGTGCCCGTCGCGCCGACCGCCATGCCCATGCCGCTGCCGCAGCCGCCTACCCGCACTGAAATCTCGGGCGTGACCTCGCGCGTGGATGACAAAGGCCGTCCGTATTTCGAACTCCCCGCTCTCGCCAATCCCTTTGATGCCTGGTGGCTCTACGATCCGCAGGGATTGTATCGGGCGCGGTGAGTGCCGAAAAAGGCCGCCTATTCAGGCGGCCTTTTTTGTTTTAGAGACATGAACTCAAAGGGAGACCGGAAACCGGAAAGGATGCTGCGGTATCTCATAATTGCAGGTGTCGGGTGACGGCCATCAGGGCATCGGCCATTCGGGAGTCAGCCTTTCGGCCTTCGGCAGCCGGCTCCAGGATCCCGCAGCTGATGGCCGAGCAGCCGATACCTGTGTCGCCGACGCCCGTGCCCGTCACCTGTCACCTGGAATGGTGTCCTCCAGCTAATCACCCGGTCTCCGGTCTCCCCTTGAGTTCATCATTCCCGCCACCCGCTACCTGGGGCTGCCACCCGCCACCTGAAACGGATACAGCTAGGTCGTGACGCGGTCCCGACCCTACCCAAGGCATCCCTTGCCAACTTGCCAACGGGTCAACGGGTCAACTCTGGCTCGGGCCGCTTGCGGCCCGAGCCTATCCGACTTGCACCGTCTGAAATAGGCGGCTTGATGGTCGGATACCCCCCTTATGCGCACCCCGTCGCTCCTCGCCCTTCTGGCTTCGCTTGTCTTCGTGACGGCGGCCGAAGACGGCGCCCAAGTCTATAACACCCTCTGCGTCGCCTGCCACGGCCCCGACGGCAAAGGACTCAATGGCCTGCCGCCCCTGGTCGGCAGCGACTGGCCCAAGGGCCCCGCTGCGCGCTCGATCAAGATCGTGCTCAGCGGGATGGAAGGTCCGGTCGAAGTCGCCGGTAAGACTTACAACATCGTCATGCCCCCGCAGGGTGCCGTGCTCAGCGATGAGAAGATCGCCGCCGCCCTCACCTATGTCCGCAAAGCCTTCGCGGGCGGTGCCGGTGCCGTCACCCCCGACGAGGTTAAAGTCGTGCGTGCCGCGACTGCCCAGCGCACCAAGCCTTGGACCGCCGATGAACTGCTCAAGGACCATCCTTTCCCGCCCGCCAAGACCGCGCTGAAGAACCTCGTCGGTACGATGTATAAGGGCGAGTGGAAGGTCATGCCTGACTTCTCTACGCTCAAGCCCGCGCTCATGGAAGACTTCAACGTCGGCGTGATCGACCCCGACCAGTCCGGACTGAAGGACGCTTTCGCGATGGTCTGGACCGGTCAGTTCGAAGCCCCTGTGGAGGGCAAGTATACCTTCGTCTTCGATTGCGACGACTTCGGCGCGCTCTACGTCGGCGGCGAACGCATCGCTGAGGTGAAGGGTATCGGACCCGTCGGTGGCCGCGCCAAGGAAGTGCCAGTCATCCTGAAGAAGGGCCTTACGCCCATCCGCGTCGAATACGTGGAGTTCGCTGGCCAGGAAGTCGTCGTGCTCGGCTACAAGGGCCCGAAGGATAAGGACTACAAGTGGCTCTCCAAGGCCAAGGGCGGGAAGGCCGGCAAGCCCGCCAAGGTGAGGGTCTTCATCCCGATTCAGCCCAAGGACGGCGTCGCCGCGATCTACCGTAACTTCATCGATAACATTTCCCCGCGCGCCATCGGCATCGGTTTCCCGAACGGACTGAACATCGCCTATAGCGCCGACAACCTCGCCGCCGAGCTCTTCTGGAACGGCAAGTTCATGGACGGTGGCCACCACTGGACCGACCGCGGCGCTGGCAACGAGCCGCCCGCGGGCACGAATGTCATCAAGCTCTCCGCCAGCCAGGGCGTTCTGCTCGAAGGCTCCGCTGGCGACGTCGTCCGCTTCGTCCGCGAGAAGGACGAAAAGGAATGGAAATTCTCCGCGGTCAAGGTCGCGGCTGAGTTCAAGGGCTACGACCTCGATAAGGCCGGCAACCCGACCTTCCGCTCCGCAGGTGAAGGCTTCGCGCTCACCGACGCCTGGCTGC
>CANKZO010000333.1 GCA_947488485.1 Opitutia bacterium
CCAAAGAGGGTCTTTTGGAGTGCATGCGGGTGCTCGATGCAGAAGTGGCCGCCCCAGATTCGGGTCTACCCGGCGACCTCGATCACTACCTCCGCCGCCGCTCTTATGAAAAGGCGCTGGTCTTCCTCCAAGGCGGCACGCCAGGTGCGGGGACCTGTGGACGCGGCGCATGAGCGGTAGTCCTTTCGATAAGCTGGACGGCCAGGGTCTGCCGCCTGGCCCGCCCCCGAAGCCGGTCGTGCCCGCCGCCAAGGCGAAGCCGAAGCTGGGCAAGGTCATCTTGCAATATGAACGCGCCGGCCGCGGCGGCAAGGAGGTCACAATCCTGAAGGGGCTCTGGATCGAGTCGCAGGAGATGCGCATGCGCGAGGCGTTGCTCAAGGAACTCAAGCGCGCCCTCGGTACCGGCGGCGCCCTCGAGGCCCGCGAGATCGTGCTGCAAGGAGACCGTCGCGACACGGCGAAGGCTTGGCTGCTGAAGGAAGGTTTCACGACCAACCTCTGAGCCGCAAAACCACTCGCCTCCGGCCTACGCGTCGGTAGGGTGGAGCCGTGCCCGACCTGCAGCCCAGTCTCATCCGCCTTGACGGCGACTTCGCGCCCCTTCGACGCGTCGTCGAGCTGCTGCGCGATGCGGGCGGCCGCCCCTTCCTGGTCGGCGGTTGTGTGCGCGACGCGCTGATGGACGTGCCGGTACTCGACTTTGATATCGAGGTCTATGGCCTCGGTACGCGCCAGGTCGAAGCCGCCCTGCGCAAGGAATTCGGCATCATCACGGTCGGCGCAGCCTTCGGCGTGACGAAGCTCAAGGACTTCCCGATCGATGTCTCGGTGCCCCGCCGTGAGAACCGCACGGGCGCCAAGCACACGGATTTCGACGTGCAGGCCGACCCGACGATGACGCCGAAGGATGCCGCAGAACGCCGCGACTTCACGCTCAACGCGATCATGTGGGATCCGTTCACGGGCGAGGTGGTCGACCCGTGGGGCGGCGTGGCCGATTTAAAGGCCAAGCGTCTCCGCCATGTCTCGGATAAGTTCGCCGAAGACCCGCTCCGCGTCCTCCGCGCGATGCAGTTCGCCGCGCGCTTCGAATTCTCGGTCGCGCCGGAGACGGTCGCGCTCTGCGCCTCGCTCTCCCAGTCCGATCTCCCGCCGGAACGTCTGATGGAAGAGTGGACGAAGCTTATCCTCCGCGGACGTAAGCCCTCGGTGGGCCTGGCTTTTCTGAAGGATTGCGGCTGGACGAAGTTCTACCCTGAACTCCATGCGATGATCGGCGTACCCCAGGATCCGGAATGGCATCCTGAGGGCGACGTCTGGAATCACACCCTCGAGTGTCTTGATGCCTACGCCAAGGAGCGCGTCGGCGACCGCGACGAAGACCTGATCATCGGACTTTCCGTGCTGCTGCACGATATCGGCAAGGCGACCACGACGAAGAAAGAAGATAAGGATAATCGCTGGCACGCCTACGGTCACGAAGAGGAGAGTTTCAACCTCGCCCCCCGCTTCCTCGCCCAGATCACGAACGAGAAGAAGCTCATCGATTCCGTCCTGCCGCTCGTACGCTGGCACGGTCAGCCGTATTACCTGCACAAGGCCGGCGCCGGTGACGCCGCTGTCCGCCGCCTCGCCAACAAGGTCGTCCGCATCGACCGCCTCTGCCGCGTGGACCTCGCTGATCGTCGCGGACGCGGCACCGCGAGCATGCTCGGAGCTTCTCCGCATGGCGAATGGCTGGCCGAGCGTGCGGCCGCCCTGCAGGTCGCCTCGACCGCGCCCAAGAAGATCGTCCTTGGCCGTCACCTCATCGCCATGGGCCACAAGCCCGCCGGCTGGTTCTCCCAGGTCCTCGACGAAGCCTTCGAAGCGCAGCTCGACGGTGCCTTCAGCGATGAAGCTGGCGGCCTCGCCTGGCTCACGGAACGCATGTCCAAGGGCGTTGTCTAACTTTCTTACCATGTCGCAATCCACCGCTGGTGTCCCGGAACTCCTCGTCGGTCAGCCCGACTGGCATGCCGTGCTGGTCCAGGTACTTAACAATTTCGAATGCGTCACCGGGACGCTCCACCGCACGGATGCGAACACTGGGCTGCTCATGCTGCTCACCCAGCACGGCATCCCGCCGCACGTGCTCCCGATGCTGCTACCGAAGATCGACAACATCCCGTTCGGCAAGGGCATCGCCGGTTGCGCCGCGCAGCGCAAGGAGGCCGTCCAGCTCTGTAATCTTCAGGAAGACCTAGGCGGCGTCGCCAAGCCCGACGCCCAGAAGACGAACGTCCAAGGCGCGCTCGCCGTCCCGATTGTCGGCGCCGACGGCAAGGTCCTCGGCGTGCTCGGCATCGGCAAGATGCAGCCGTATGAATTCAATGATAGCGAGGTCGCGGAACTGAACGCCGTTGCGGCCTTGATTTCCGCGAGGCTGTGAGTCTTCTGCTTAGGTTCTGACGAAGAACTTAGAACAACGAACTAAGAACGCTGCTCTAACGCTCTTCCCGTCGGCGATCCCTTCTGCTTGAGGAGGCCCTCGGGCAGGCCTGCATAGACGAGCTTGCCGCCTTTTTCGCCGCCTTCGGGGCCGAGTTCCATCACCCAGTCCGCCGCGAGGATGACGTCGGCGTGGTGTTCGATCACGATGAGCGTCGCGCCCGCGTCGCGTAGGCGGCCGAGCAACGCGAGGAGTTTGGCGATGTCGTCCCAGTGCAATCCGGTCGTGGGTTCGTCGAGGACGTAGAGGCGACCGGAGTGATCGCGGCGTGCGAGCTCGGAGGCGAGCTTGAGACGCTGGGCTTCGCCCCCGGAGAGGGTGTTGGCGGCCTGGCCGAGTTTGAGGTAACCGAGACCGACCTCGGCGAGGGTGCGGAGTTTTTCGGCGAGCTTGGGCTGGGCGCGGAAAACCTCAGCGGCTTCGTTCACCGAGAGTCCGAGCGCATCGGCGATACTGAGTCCTTTGAAGCGGACTTCGAGGGTCTCGCGGTTGAAGCGTCGGCCGGCGCAGCTGGGGCAGTCGACGAACGTCTCGCCGAGGA
>CANKZO010000334.1 GCA_947488485.1 Opitutia bacterium
AGACGACCCCGAGCACGATGATCGCGCCGGTGCCGGCCAGAGTGTTGCCGAAGCCCGTCTGGAAGGCCTTGAGGACCTCCGCCATGGTCAGGGTGCCGGAGGTGGCCACGACCATGGCCCCCAACGTCAGCGAGCTGATCAGCAGCGCGATGAAGGGGTTGAGCTTCAGCCAGGTCACCAACAGGACCAGGACGGCGATGGCGAGCAGGGCGTAAAGCATGGCGTCAGGGTATCAGGGTTTCGGCGGGGCGACCGTGGCACGAGTAGCACCCGTGCTGATGCCCCCGTCAACCAACAAGGTCTGCCCAGTGACGTAACGGCTCTCCTCCGAGGCGAGGAAGACCACCGGGCCGGCGAGGTCGTCCGGTGCGCCGGGGCGCTTGAGCGGGATGCGGTCGCAGAGATATTCGACCCACTCGCGGTTCTCGTAGAGGACGGCGTTCTGGGCGGTCTTGAACCAGCCAGGCGCGAGGCAGTTGACCGTGACGCCGTGGCGACCCCAGTCGTCGGCGAGGCTCATGGTGAGCTGCTTCACGCCGCCGCGGCTGGCGCCATACGGGGCGAGGCCGGCGTAACCAGCGACGCAGGTGACGGAGCCGATGTTCACGATGCGTCCGTAACCGCGGGAGATCATGCCCGGGGCGACGGCCTGCGCGGTGAAGAACGTGCCGCGGAGATTGGTATCAAGGACCATGTTCCAGTCCTCCCAGGTGACCTCGAGGGCGGGCTTGCGCGCGTTGCAGCCGGCGTTGTTCACGAGGATGTCGATGCGGCCCATCTGCTTCTCCACTTCGGCGACGGCGGCCTGGATGCTGGCGTGATCGCGGACATCGAGATCGACGCCGCAGGTGCGGCGGCCGAGGGCCTCGATCTCCTTGCGGAACGGGGCGAGCTTGGAGGCGTCGCGGCTCGACATCGCGATGTCGGCGCCGGCCTGCGCGAGGGCGCGGGCGAAGTATTGGCCGAGGCCGCGGCTGGTGCCGGTGATGAAGGCGACCTTACCGGTGAGATCGAAGAAAGCCATGGATTCTATGGGTCAGACCTGAGGTGCGAGGATGACCTTCATGACGCCCGGGGCGCCCGCGTAGAGCTTGGCGAACCAGTCGGCGCCCTGCTCGAGCGGAGCGACGGCGGAGATGATCTTGTCGACCTTGATCTGCTTGGTGGCGAGGAGCTCGATGCAGCGCGGGATCTCGCCGGCCGAGGCGCACGAACCCTGCAGGCGGAGCTGGCGGGTGACGACGACCTGGAGCGGGAGCTCGGTCTTGGGAGAGAGATTGCCGACCAGCGTGACGGTGCCGCCCTTGCGGACGGCGTGGATCGCGGAGAGGACGGTGGCGTTGAGGCCGACGCACTCGAACGCGGCGTCCGCGCCCTGCCCCTTGGTAAGCGACTTGACGTATTCGGTGAGGTCGCCGCCGGTCTTAGGATTGAAGCTATGGGTGGCGCCGAGTTCCTTGGCGACGGCGAGGCGCGAGTCCTCGGTGTCGACGGCGATGACCTGCGCGAAACCCGCGATTTTAGCGGCTTGGAGCGTGAGCAGGCCGATCATGCCGGTGCCGACGACGACGGCGGTATCGCCCGGGGCGACAGGGGTGAGGCGGACGGCGTGCACGCCCACGGAGACGGCCTCGATCATGGCGGCTTCGGCGAAACCGAGCTCGGCGGGAAGTTTATGGAGGATGCGGGCGGGGACAGTCACGAACTCGGCGAAGGCGCCGTGACGGCGGTAATCGCCGCAGGAGACGCCGAGGACCTGGCGGTTGTCGCAGAGGTTCACGTCGCCGCGCTTACAGTGGACGCACTCGCCGCAGAAGACCGTGGAATCGAAGGTCACGCGGTCGCCGGGAGCGAAACCCTTCACCTGGGCACCGACGCCGGTGATGACGCCCGCGGCCTCGTGGCCCATGACCAACGGGGGGATGCGGCGGCCCGTGGAGCCGTCGTAGCCATGGATGTCGGAACCGCAGATCCCGCAGGCGCGGACCTGGATCAGGACGTCTTCCGGACCGCAGACCGGATCGGCCACGTCCACGTAGGACATCTTCTTATATTCGGTGAGGAGCAGGGCTTTCACGAAGGGAGAGGAAGGAGGGTTTTGGGCGAGGGGGCAAGACAAGGGAGGATGAACTCCGAGAGTATCGAGTATGGAGTATCGAGTATCGGGGGAGTGACTGTCTCGGGGTAGGGTTGAGCGCCCCCGCTCAACCGCGGCTGACCAAGGGTGGTCAGCCCTACCAGCTGCATCGAGGTAGGGTTGACCACCCTTGGTCAACCGTCGGAAACCACTAGGTGTTATCTCAAATCGAGATCCATATCCGGAAATGCCGTGATGGCACCTATGCAAGAGCTCCCGAAGCGAAAACAGCTGCCACACGCGCTACCAGCCTGGGTCGACCGGGCAGACCCTTTCTTTGTAACAATTTGCTGCAAGCAACGTGGGCTCAACTCCCTCGCCCATCCGGAGGTATTTCAAACGATCCGACAAACCTTTAGTATCTACGAAGAGTCCAGAAAACTGAAGTTATTCAGCCTGACTGTCATGCCTGACCACGTCCATCTAATCGCTCGGTGGAATCATGCGATAGGCCTAGGCCGAACAGTCATGGCCTTCAAAGGCATCATCGCCAAGCGCCATGCCATCGAGTGGCAGCAAGGGTTCTTCGACCATCGGATACGTTCATCAGGAGAACTGCGCGCCAAGACGGCTTATGTTCGAGCGAACCCGACAAGAGCAGGTCTTGTGAAAACAGAGGCCGATTGGCCCTTCGCTTACCTTTGCGATGACAACGGCTGACCAAGGGTGGTCAGCCCTACCAGCTGCCTCGGGTAGGGTTGAGCGCCCCGCTCAACCGCGGCTGACCAAGGGTGGTCAGCCCTACCTTTGATTTGCCTCCGCTCTGCCCCCACCCTACCCCTTCCGCATGAAGTTCCTCCCCGCCTTCTTCCTCTCCGTCCTGACCGCCGTCGCCGCCGACCCCAAGCAGTCCATCGAGAAGCTCGATCCGGCGCTCGACGCCCTGATCGCG